>NZ_JAUEQW010000005.1:0-358209 GCF_056498045.1 Trinickia sp. Z7 | reverse complement strand
CGCCGCCGGAGAGGTAGACGGCTTTGAAGCCGGTGGCTTGCGCCATCTTGGCCGCATAAGCGGTGATCGCGCCGACGACTTGCAAGGGCTGCTCTTGGGCAACGGCGGCGCGAAATGCCGCGCCGGCCTGCATGGGTTGCTGATGTTCGGTGTTCACGTTGGCTCCCGGAAAGGTGCTCCCTTAGAGCAAAGTGCGGGCCACCCTGTCCTCGCTAAGGTAACGCATTGATTCATAAGGAAAGATGGGAGATGGTAAGGTGCGATGGATTTCACTAATGAAATTTTAAATTTCAAAAGTGGAGCGGTCGCGCGCATAATGCGAACTTCGTCCGCCGTGTGTGTCGTTGTCCCACGAGGTTGCTCAGTGAGCCGTCTTTCTTCCGACCCATCGTTCCAAGTTCCCGCTCGCCCTCGCATCTGGGCGTTCGGCATCAGCCGATTGCGCGATCTGTTGTTCGACATCGCGGGCGAATACGAAGCGCTTGCCGATTTACGGGTGATCGCTCGCGCCTACGACGATGCGGTCCGCGAAGTCGAGGCGGCGGGCGAGCGGCGTCCCGATGTCGTCGTCGCGGGCGGCTCCAACGCCGCATACCTGAAAACGCGCTTGTCGGTGCCCGTGGTGCAGATCAATCCGACAGGCTTCGACGTGATGCATTCGCTCGCGCGTGCGCGGCGTCAGGGCCAGCGGCAGGTCGCTCTCGTCAGCCCCGGCGAGACGCCGCAAGAGGTGCGCGATTTCGTGGTGGCGTATGGGCTGGACATCGTGTTCGAGTCGTATCGCTCCGCCGAAGATGCCAGCGCGTGTGTGCAGGCGCTGCGCGAACGCGGGGTGGGCGCCGTAGTGGGGCCGGGGCTGATCGCCGATCTGGCTGCCGCGGCCGGGATCGACGCCGTGTTCCTTTACTCGCATGCTTCGATTCGCCAGGGCTTCGAGACCGCGCTCGAACTGGCCGAAGCGACGCGCGCCGAGGCCAAGCGTCGCCGCCACATCGACAACCTGCTTCAGCATCTGCGCGACGGTGTCGTTGCGCTCGATGCCGGCGGTCGCGTCGAAGCGATCAATCGGCGCTTGGCGCAGGCGCTCGACATCGACGCGGCGCGCGCCGTGGGGCGCTCGCTCGGCGATCTCGCCCCCGACCTCGCACGCAAGCTGCCCGATGCCGATGGCGATGTGCTGGTCTCGATTCGCGGCGTCAGCTATCTCGTGCACCGCGGACCGCTCGCGGGCGACAGCGGCGAGGATGGCGCCGTCTTGACGTTTCAGGAATCGCGCGCCGTCGAGCGCCTCGATCGCACGTTGCGGTCGAAACAACTGACGCATCAGTTCGCCGCCCGCTACCGGCTCGACGATCTGATCGGCGATAGTGCGCCGGTGCAGCGGGTGAAGACGCTCGTGCAGCGCTACGCCAAATCGGATGCGACGGTCCTCGTGCTCGGAGAGAGCGGCACCGGCAAGGAGATGGTGGCGCAAAGCATTCACCGGTTGAGCGCGCGGCACGAGTTTCCCTTCGTCGCGATCAACTGCGGCGCATTTCCCGAGGCGTTGCTCGAAAGCGAATTGTTCGGCTATGAGGAGGGAGCGTTCACCGGGGCGCGCAAAGGGGGCAAGGCCGGCTTGATCGAAGCGGCTCACCGCGGCACGTTATTCCTCGATGAAATCGGCGAAATGCCGATGCCGCTGCAAAGCCGCCTTCTGCGCGTCCTTCAGGAGCGCGAGGTCGTGCGGCTCGGTTCGACCGAGCCGATGCGCGTCGATATCCGCGTCATCGCCGCCACCCATGGCACGCTGACAGAGCGGATTGCGGGCGGCACCTTTCGGGCGGATCTGTATTATCGTCTCAACATTTTGAGCATGGCGCTGCCGCCGCTGCGCGAGCGAGCCGGCGACATCATGCCGCTCGCCGTGTCGCTGTTCATGCAGGCGGTGCAACGCGAGCCGCGGCTCGCCGCGCGCGTTCGCGGCAGCGAGGCAGCGCTGCGCTTGTTGGCGGGCGTCGAGGGTGTGCTGTGCGCGTATGCGTGGCCTGGCAATGTGCGCGAGCTGCAAAACGTCATCGAACGAATCGCGGTCGATCTGGCCGACATCGCCGCACCGCCTGGGCATGCGGCACCGCTCGATGTCGAGGCAATGCGCACGATCGCGCCCGAGCTGTTCGCGCGCCGCTCGCCGGAGCGCGATGAGGGCGCCGACGCCGCGACGACGCTGCGCGAACGAAGCCGGCACGTCGAAGCCGAGGAAGTGCGAGCCGTGTTGGCCGCGTGCAACGGCGATCGAGATGCGGCCTGTCATACGCTAGGGATAAGTAAGACTACGTTGTGGCGCAAGCTCAACGGTAAGCGCAGCTAAGTACAACCATTGGAACGAGAGGCGATCGATGCTTTATCTTTGGCTCAAGGCGTTGCATGTCGGCGCGGTGCTGGTGTTCATGGGCGGGATTCTGGCGATGTCCGTGGTAGCGGTCATACTCACGCGGGCTAGCGACAGTGCACCGCAAGAACGTAGCGATTTGATCGATGCCGTCATTCGCTGGGACCGCCGCTTGTCTTCGCCCGCGCTGGGGCTCGTGTGGGCGTTGGGGATCGCGCTCGGCGTCATGGGCGGATGGTTCAGCTCGCCATGGCTGATCGTCAAGCTCTGCTTTGCAGTGTTCTTGTCGGCGTTGCATGGCATTCTGTCGGGCACGCTGCGTCGAATGGGGCGCAACAAGGGGCGCACTGCGCCGCGCAGGCTGCGTGCTGTCCCGGCTGCGATCGTTGTCAGTGCGATCGCGATCGCCATCCTCGTGGTGGTCAAGCCTTTCTGACGCTGCCGCGGATACGCCGACGATGGGCGGCAGCAAATCCCAACCGATGGTAAGCGGCACGAGCGAGTGTGCATCGCGGCATCTCACCCGCGTCGGTAGGTGTGTTAGCTTTAAATCCGAATCCGCGCCCCTACATTCGGGCAACCGACCGAACAAACAGGTGTCATCGATGAAAACGAATCGTAAGAAAATCATGCTGTCCGCTGCGCTGCTCGTGCTTGCCGCATCGGGGACGGCCGCTCAGGCCAAGGGCTGCGTCAAAGGCGCAGCCGTCGGCGCGGTGGCCGGGCATTACGCCGGGCATCATGCCGTCATGGGCGCCGTTGGAGGCTGCATCGTCGGGCGGCACATGGCGAAGAAGCAAGACCAAGAGAGAAAGGCCGCGCAGCAAGCGGCCCAAGCGCAGTGATTGGGTAGGCGCTGCGCTTGCGTGGCTTCCACCGGTGGCAGGGATGCTCGCAAGCGCGGCGTCTCGCCGGTAGCGACTAACCGCGGCTCGGAATATCGAGGCCCTTGATCACGGCCGGCCGCGCGAGAAAGACGTCGAGCGCGCGTTGCACGTGCGGGAAATCGGCGAAACCGACGAGCTCGCCCGCTTCGTAGAAGCCGATGAGGTTGCGCACCCAAGGGAACGTGGCGATATCGGCGATCGTATAGCTGTCGCCCATGATCCATTGACGCTCGCGCAGCCGGTCGTTCAACACATTGAGCAAACGGCGCGATTCGGCCACGTAGCGATCGCGCGGCCGCTTATCTTCGTAGTCTTTCCCTGCAAATTTATTGAAGAACCCCACTTGGCCGAACATCGGGCCTATGCCGCCCATTTGGAACATCAGCCACTGAATGGTTTCGTAGCGGCCTGCTTCATCGGCGGGAATGAATTTGCGGCTCTTGTCGGCCAGATAAATCAGAATTGCGCCCGATTCGAATAGCGCCAGCGGTTTGCCGCCGGGGCCGTGAGGATCGATGATCGCCGGAATCTTATTGTTCGGGTTCAGCGAAAGGAATTCCGGCGACATCTGTTCGTTTGCGTCGAAACGCACGAGATGCGGCTCATAGGGCAGCCCCGTTTCTTCCAGCATGATCGAAACCTTCACGCCGTTCGGTGTGGGCAGCGAATAGAGCTGGATGCGGTCGGGATGCCGTGCCGGCCATTTGCGGGTGATGGGGAAGGCGGAGAGAGCGGTCATTCAGTGTCCTCGAAAACGACGGCGACGTTCGATGGCGGCCTCGACGCGAGCGAAACCGCCCGGAGAAAAACCAAGCGCAGCAGGGATTCTAAACGCGCAACGAGGCGTCTGCTGGGCGACGTTTCGAACGACGGGCGAGCCGAGCCCGATGAGACGACAAGATAGATGCCGTCGCTGCGCGCGTGGCGCGAGAGTTCGGGCGAGAAAGGGCGAACGGCGTGGGGGAATCGCCGCGTGGGCGCAGGGACGGAGAAGAAGCGGTGTTATGGCCGATGTGGGGAGGCGTGCGGCCGAGCGGAGAATCGAAACGCTTGCATCGAGCAATCTGCCTGAAAGAGGCAGTGAATCGGACCTCGGGTTTGCGCGGTCACGGCGCGGGCGCGCCGCCCGGCTCCGAGGCGTCGGACGCCAATGCCAACAGGTAGGGCCATGGATAGATCCCCTGAGCATGTCCATCGCTGAAGCCGATTTGCACGCCGTAGCCCATGGGCTGCAGTTGCTCGACGTGCACGCGCTCGGTCGGTTCGACATGGCAGCCTCGCCGGCTCGAGAGGCGGCACTGCGCGCAGGGGCATGCCCGCCGCAGTTGCGTCGCATCGAGCACTCTATCGTGGCCGTCGCCTCCCACCACGATGACACGGCGAGCGCGGCGGTCGATTTTGATTTCGGCGATGGCTGGGGTCATAGCTGCGTCTCTTCGATTTGCGCGACCGCAATGCGAGCCGATTTGCGTACATCGGGATCGGGATCTCGCAGCGCCTGCTGTAGTGCAGCGAGCGTCTCGCGTACGCCGAGCTCGCCCAGCGCAAGCGCGGCCTCCTTGCGCAGATTGCTGATCGGATGACCGAGCAAGGCCGCAATGGATGCAGCGGCATGCGCATCGCGCAATTGTCCCAGCGCGCGCACGGCGCGCAAGCGGACTTGCCAATAAGCGTCGTTCAGCGCCGCCATCAACGGCTCGCGTGCGGTGCTCGGCCGTAGCTTGCCCAGTGTCGTGGCCGCTTGCTCGCGCACTTGCCAGGCCGCATCGCGCAGTGCGGCGAGCAACGCGCAGACGGCCTGTGGATCGGTCGCGGACGCGAAGCCGAGCGCACTTGCGGCAGCTCGCCGCACGCTCGGTTCCGGATCGGCCGCCGTCAGCGCGGCAAGCGTCGCCAACGCGCGACGGTCCTTCAGCCAGCCCAGCACGGCAATGGCTTCGATCCTCACGGCGGGCGCATCGTCGGCGAGTGCGCGATCGGCGACGCCGAATGCATCGGCATATCGCAATTCGCGCAAGCCGCGCAAGACCGATACTCGAACGAACGGTTCGGGCCGCTGCGCCCACCCTAGCAATACCAGCGCCGAGCCGGCGTCCTTCAATTCGGACAAGCTTAGCGCGGCGGCTTCGCGAACGGCTTCATGTGTGTCCAGCAACGCGCCGCATAGGGCTTGAACGACATCGTCTCGCTCCCAGTCGCCGAGCACGCGCGCGGCTTGTGCGCGAACTTCGGGCGATGCGTCGCCTTGCAGGCTCGCGATGAAGTCGGGTACGCATTGCGGGTCGCCAAGGTCGGCGAGTTCGAGCAGGGCGACGCGACGGACTTGAGCATCGGCGTCGTCCAAGCGCGCCGAGTAGGACGCAACGGCGGCGCTTGGGGCAGTAAAGGGCAACGCAGTCATGTCGATGGGCTTCGATGAAAGTTTGAGGATCGGACAACGCGCCGCGTCACACCGGCGTGCTCAGCCAAGCCAAGCACTCGCGCTTGATATCTACGAACGCAGGATCGAGTGTGGCGGCTTCGGTGCGCGGCCGTGCGAACGGGACCTCGAAGTCGGCCACGATGCGCGCTGGCTGCCGCGACAGCACGACGACGCGATCGCCGAGGAACAGTGCCTCGTCGATGTCGTGCGTGACGAAGATCACCGTGGTGCGGATGCTCGCCCAGAGATCGAGCAGCAGCGCCTGCATCTTTCGGCGGGTCTGGGCATCGAGGGCGCCGAACGGTTCGTCCATCAGCAGCACGCGGGGGCGGTTGATGAGTACGCGAGCGATCTCGACGCGCTGTTGCATGCCTCCCGACAATTGCGCCGGATAGTGCGATGCATAGCCGCCTAGGCCCACGAGATCGAGCAGGCGCTGGGCCTCGCGTCGCCGCGCGGCCGCGCCGATGCCTTGCATCTTGAGCCCGAAGGCGACGTTGTCGATGACGCGTTTCCACGGAAACAGCGTGTGCGTCTGAAAGACGAGGCCGCGATCGGGATGCGGATGTTCGACTCGCGCACTGTCGACGTCGACGTATCCTTCCTTGGCGGCAATGTGCCCCGCAATCGCCGCGAGCAGCGTGGATTTTCCACACCCCGACGGCCCCAGCACGCAGACGAATTGACCCGGCGGCACATCGAGATCGACCCTGTCGAGCGCAGCCACTCGCCTATGCGGTGGCCCTACTTCGACGGTCAACGCGCGCAAAGCGACGTGCGCCGACCGATGCCGTGCAACGGACTGGACCGTCATCGTTTTTCTCCACGCGGGCGATACCAGGGCGTCAACAGCAGGCCCAGCCGTTTGACGAGCGCACTGCTGCCCATGCCCAGCGTGCCGATCAGGGCCATGCCGACGACGATGTCGGCGTAGTTTTGCAAGGTGTAGGACTCCCACGTGAAGTAACCGATGCCGTACTGTCCCGCGATCATCTCGGCCGTGACGAGGCAGAACCATGCGGTGCCCATGCCGATCGCGAGCCCCGTGAAAATCGCGGGCGCCGCGCCCGGCACGATCACCTCGATATAGAGCGCGATCGGCCCCGTGCCGAGGCTGCGCGCGGTCGAGACCAGACGCTGGTCCACCGCATCGACGCCATGCACCGTATTGAGCAGGATCGGAAATAGTGCGCCGATGAACGTAATGAACACCATGCTCAGCTCCGAGGACGGGAACATGAGAATGGCGAGCGGAATCCAGGCCACGGCGGGGATCGGCCGCAGCATCTCGAGGGGCGGCAGCAGGGTGTCTTCGAGCAGCCGATGTCGGCCGATGGCGAGCCCTAACGCCACCCCCGTCACCGCAGCTGCGCAAAAGCCGCTCAGCACACGAACGACGCTCGCCGCCAAATGCATCGGCAGTTTCGGCGAGTGCAGTTGCGCCGCGAAGGCTTGCATCACGTCGATCGGCGAGGGCAGATTCGAAAACGTGACGATGCCAAGCGACACCCGCAGATGGACGAGGGCTTGCCAAAGCGCGATGCAAACCAGCACGGACGCAACGCGCAGTAGGCGGCGCATGGTATTCGATGCGGTGCGCCGGCTAGACGCGCGCGGCAAGCCCCGGCGTAGCGGGCGTGCGCGGGATTCGGCTAAATCGAGTGTGGCTGCCATGCAGGTGAAGCTCCCGGTTCAGTGGCTCCAACGGCGCGTTTGGGCGATCGATGGAGAAATCGTGGTGCGTGCGCCGACTTGCTTGACAGCGCAGAGGGGGTGGTTCAGCGCGCCGCGACCGACTTCTGCGGCAGCGCCGATACCGCCGCATAGTCGAGAACCTTGCCCGATACGCGCTGCGCGTAAGCGTTCGCCGTCGAGCGCAGCCAGAACGCCACGAGCGCCCCGCGCTCGGCCTTGACGTACCACGCTTGGTTCGCAAACAATTTCAGTCCGTCGGCGTGGTCATGCACGAATACCGCGCGCACCTTGGCGCCGCCATGCCGCAGTCGGTCCAGCGCGGCGAACGCCTCGGCGGGGTTCGCATAATCGCGCACGCGCGCTTCGTCTTCGAGCCATACCTGCGCGACATCGTTGAATTCGCGAATCGGCTTGCCTGTCGCCGCGTCGTTCGCCTTCAAGGGCGACTTCGCGTAGTTCGCGAGCGCCGCGTCGTAATCGAGCCCGGACTGCTTGAATGCTTCGCGGATATAGCGATCGTCGATGAAGGTGTCGGCGCTGAGTGTGGTGTCCGTTTTCTTCAGCAGCTTGAGCGTATCGATAGCGGTGCCGAGCGCACGGCGGTATTCGGGCTTCCATGTGAAGTCGCGCGTCTGGATCCCGAGTGGTCCGTGAAAGAGATAGTCCACCGGCGCTTCGATGCCGGCCACTTTTTGAATCAGAAGACTGTATTTTTCCGGGTCTTCGGTCATCAGGCGATTCGCTTCGATGGCCGCGCGCAAATACGCGACGACGATTTCCGGGTACTTCTGCGCATACGCTGCGTCGACGAGCGCGCCATGGAAGGTAGCGGCATGGCTTTGCGCGCCGTCATAGATCTTGCGTGCGAAGCCGCGATAGGGGAATAAATCGGCGAACGGGACGAAGTCCGCATGCGCGTCGATCTTGTTCGCCTTCAACGCACTGCCGGCCACTTCTGGCGCTTGCGTGATGATGTTCAGGTCGGTGTCTGCGTTCCAGCCCTGAGCCTTGATGGCGCGCAGCAGCATGCCATGCGCGGTCGATGCGAATGGCACCGAGATGGTCTTGCCCTTCAAATCGGCGATCGTGCGAACGGGCGAATCGAGCGACACGACGATGCCGTTGCCGCTGCCTTCGATGCTCCCCGAGAGAACCGAAATGAAGATGCTCTTTTTGCCGGCCTTTTGAAACGCCGCGCCGTTCAGGGACCCGGGGAAATCCGCCATGGCGCCGAAGTCGAGCTTGCCCGCGACCATTTCGTTGGTCATCGGCGCGCCCGACGTGAAATCTTTCCATTGGACGTCGTATCGGACGCCTTGGTATTTGCCCGAGTGCGGTAGGTACTTGTCGAGCAAGTGCAGTTCGCGAATCAGCAAGCCGCCCGTCGCGCAGTTGATCGTCGTATCTTGCGTGCCGATGGCCACGCGTATGGTCTGCGCATGGGCAAGCGTCGCGGCCGCGCCGACGATTGCCGCAACGACGGATCGCAATATCATCCGGTATCGATGGTTCATGATGTTGCCGTGAGCAACGGGCTGATCGATCAGCGCAGCAGGTAAGGGATGTCCACCTTGACCGCGCCGGTGGGGCAATCTGCCTCGCAAGGCATGCAGTACCAGCATTCGTCGAACTGCATGTAGGCCTTGCCTTTGGTGAGGTCGATGGCGAGCAGGTCGAGCGGGCAGACGTCGACACAGACGGTGCAACCTTTGTCGGCGATACAACGCGATTCGTCGATGGATACCGGCGCGCTGGCGCGCTGGAAGATCTCGTGCGGGGTATGAGGCATAAAAGCGGAATCGTTTGGTTGGTTGCGGTTCGGCATAGGTCTACGAGGGCGTCAAGTCGCCTGCGGCGCGGGTTCGTGCTCACGAATGCGCAGCGCGTCATAGGCGGCGCGCTCTTCCTTTTCGAGCGGCACGATGTATGACTCGACCGCACGTTTTGCCACGATCATGTCGCCGTTCTCGCCCTTGTACAGGTGCGTGTGGCAAAACCATCGAGCATCGTCGCGCTGCGGATAGTCCAAACGATGGTGGTAGAGCCCCCAGCGGCTCTCCGTGCGAAACAACGACGCGCGCGCCGCCATTTCAGCGCAATCGAGAATCGCGCGCACTTCTGCGGCGCGCATCAGCTCATGCGGGTTGTTCGCTTTGATGGCTTCGATGTCTTCGGCAATCTGGGCGAAGCGGCGCAAACCGATCTCCATCTTGAGTGCGACTTTGGGCGGCTGTAGATAATCGTTGACGAGCCGCCTGAGCTTGTATTCGACTTGCGAGGGCGCATGCCCGTGCTCGCGCGTGAGGGGCGACAGCACGCGAGCGCGTTCGGCTTGCACTTGTTCGGAATCGACTGGCGCGAGTTCGCGACCGGCGACGTACTGCGCGGCATGTTCGCCGGCGAACCACCCGTACGTGAATGCGCCGAGCATGTAGTTATGAGGCACAGCGGCCATATCGCCGGCTGCGTATAAGCCGGGGACGCTCGTTTGGGCGTGTTCGTCGACATACACGCCCGACGCGCTGTGACCGCTGCAAAGGCCTATCTCCGAGATATGCATTTCGACCATCTGCTTACGGTAGTCGGTGTCGCGTCCTTCGTGGAAGCGGCCTCGGCTCGGGCGCTCGTTCGTGTGCAAGATCCGCTCGATCGTCTGGATGGTTTCCTCTGCGAGGTGATCGAGCTTCAAGAAGACGGGGCCGTTTCCGCTCTGAAGCTCTTGATAGAACTCCCACATCATTTGGCCGCTCCAGTAATCGCATTCGATGAAACGTTCCCCCTTGCCATTCGC
Organism: Trinickia sp. Z7; assembly: GCF_056498045.1. Classification (NCBI taxonomy): domain Bacteria; kingdom Pseudomonadati; phylum Pseudomonadota; class Betaproteobacteria; order Burkholderiales; family Burkholderiaceae; genus Trinickia; species Trinickia sp. Z7. The sequence continues at coordinate 348,043 of NZ_JAUEQW010000005.1, read as the reverse complement.
CGTGAAGCCGCCGAGCGGCCCCGTTACGTAGGCGCAGGCCGGACCGTTGTAATCCTTGATCAGCGGATTGATTTGAAAGCATTCGAGATTGGCGAGGGCCGCACCCGCGTGATACGCCATGGCGTACCCATCGCCGGCGTTGGTCGGGTTCTCGTAGGTGCCCATCAAATATCCCGAAGCGGGCAAGCCGAGGCGGCCCGCCGCACCGCAACCGAGGATCACGGCCTTGGCGCGCACGACATAGAACTGGGCCGTGCGGCAATCGAAGCCGAGCACGCCGCATGCGGCGCCTTGCGCATCGGTCAGCACGCGCGTGACGACGATGCGGTTCGTGATCGCAACGCGCGAGCGCTTCAATTGGCGATACAAAATCTTCTTGATGTCGTGGCCTTCCGGCATCGGCAGCACGTACGAGCCCATGTGATGTACTTTTTTAACGGCGAAATCGCCGTTACCGTCCTTTTCGAACTTGACGCCCCAACGGTCGAGCTGCTCGATCGTCGCGAAGCTGTGCTTCGCGTAGGCGTAGACGGTGCGCTGATCGACGATGCCGTCGTTCGCGATCGTGATTTCTCGCGTGTACTGCTCCGGTGTGGCGTGGCCGGGGATGACGGCATTGTTCAGGCCATCCATTCCCATCGAAATTGCGCCGCTGCGTTTCACGTTGGCCTTCTCGAGGAGCAAGACACGCAGGTTCGGCGCGCGCTCTTTCGCTTTGATCGCGGCCATGGGCCCGGCGGTGCCGCCGCCCACGACGACCACGTCGTAATCGAGCACTTCGATATTCATGACGTCGTCCTCGCGGGCTTGCGCGCCATGTGTCGGGCGATGCATAGCCTGTGCTGGGAGAGAGCGGGCGGACGCGAAAAAGGTGCTGGAGAGGAGGCGGGCATGCTGGGCTGGTCGTATCGAGACGAGCCCAGTGTAGTTTGCGGCGTGGAAGCGGCGAACCAACGAATGTTGCTATCGATTCCACGTGGGGAGGATAGGCGCCGAGCGGACGGATGCGACCGCTCGGGCGTACCGCTTCACTGCGCAGTTCGATCGTGAACGCGGCGGCTGTCGACGGGCGCTTGCTCGCGCTCGGTCATGCCATAGTCGCGCACGACGGCTGCGATTCGCAGCCGATAGTCGGCGAACACCGACTCGCGTCCTTTCGCCTGGGCATGGCGATGCGCCTCGACGTTGCGCCATTGCGCCACGGCTTCCTCGTCGGCCCAAAACGACAGCGAGAGCAGCTTGGTCGGATCGCTCAGGCTTTGGAAGCGCTCGATCGAGATGAAGCCGGGGATGTCCGCGAGCAACGGCTTTAGGCTCGCTGCAATCTCCAAATATTCGTCGCGGTGGCCAGCCTTGGGGGTGACTTCGAAGATGACGGCAATCATGATGGGCTCCTCTCGTAGAATTTGAAGCTCGGTATGCGGGCGTTGAGCGAAGGCCGATAGGTCCAGCTCAGCGAAGGGTTGGCGTGATCGAATCCGCTCTCGAGCAGCGCCGATACGACGCCCGCCGCGATGGCCATTGCGATGGCCTCGCCCGGGCAGCCATGACGTGCGGCCCCGAAACCCGGCAGCGGTGCGCTCGTGCGCTCGGCGATGAAGCTCTCGGCGTTGTCGTAGGCATCGTCGTCGCGGCTGGCGGCTGCCAATACGACCAGTACGGCATCGCCCGGTTGCAGCCTCACGCCTTCGATCTCGACGGTATCGCGTACGAAGCGGCGCGTATTGTGGACTGCGGGATCGAAACGGGCCACTTCGCGAACGAATGCATGAATGTCGATCCGCGCGGCGCGCAGTTGGGCGGCCACGTCGCGATACTGGACGAGGGTGACGACGCTGTTGCCGATCAAGCCGGCTGTCGCGTCGAACGTTTGCGAGAACAGCCCGACCAAGTTGGCGACGAGTGGGTTCGGCAGATCGGCGCTCCTGGTCAGCCCCCCGGCGACGATGCGCTCGAGCAGCGGGGATGCGGCCGTGCTTTCCAGCGTCAGCGCATGCAGGTCCGATTGCATTCGCAAAGCGGCCTCGTGCGCTTCGCGCAACGCTTCGGCGTTCGATGCCGGAGACAGACACGCTACGAATCGGCGTACCGTCGCTTCGAGGGCGTCGTCGGCCGGCAGTCCCAGCAACTCGGCGACGATTCGCACGGGTAGCGCAAACGCCAACGTGTCGAGCAGCGCGGCGTCGCGCGCATCGAAACGCCTGATGAGGGTGGCCGCTCGATCGCTGGCCGAACGAAACAGCGCGCCGATATCGACCGAACCGAGTCCGTTGACGAGCGCCTGCCGGGCGAGGCGATGGCTTTCGCCCTCGTTCATGCGGGCTAGCCGCGCGAATACCTCGCCCGCCGGCCGCCCGGCAATGGCAGGCGGTACGGGCTCGCTCATCGGGCGCACCGTCAAGCGCTCATCCCCCAGCACGCGGCTTACCGTCTGCGCGCGGGCCGCCACCCACAGGTTCGATGTCTCGTCGCGTACGAGCGGCGCGCGGTTGCGAAGCGCTGCATAGTACGGATAGGGATTGGGGTGCGTGACGGCTTGCAGCGGATCGGTCGGGTGCGTCTGCGTCATGGGGGCCTCGTCGATGAATCGATGAAAGCAGTGTAAGTCGCAGACCATCGTCCATGTTTCAGCGGGAGCCGAAATGTGCCGCGTCGCGGCGGCCCGAGCCGGAGCGACTGCCGTGGCTCGCGCGGGCGTAAAATGCCGCCTTCCGAGAACCTGAGCGGCGCTTGCCGCTGCACGCGCCCGTCGACTATGGAAATCAAGTGGATCGAGGATTTCATCGCGCTCGCACAGTACCAAAGCTTCTCGCGCGCGGCCGAATTCCGGAACGTCACGCAATCGGGATTCAGCAGACGGATCCAATCCCTCGAGCAGTGGGTCGGCGCCGAATTGATCGATCGCAGCAGTTTCCCGCCGGTGCTCACGCCGGCGGGCCGGCTATTTCGGGAAGTTGCCGAAGACCTCCTGCAGAAACTGTTCGACACGCGCGCGGTCATTCGCACCGAGCAGCGCATCTCGGGCAAGAGCTTGCGCATCGCGGCCGGGCATACGATCTCGCTCAATTTCCTGCCCGGGTGGTTGAAGACGCTGACGGCGCACGTCGGTGACGTGCGTGCCCGCGTGATCCCGACCAACGTGCACGACTCGATCTTGATGCTCGTGAACGGCAACTGCGAGCTGATGTTCGCCTATCACCATCCCGAATTGCCCCTGCATTTGGACCCTGTGCGTTACGAGCACCTCACGGTGGGCATCGATACGTTCATGCCGGCCAGCAGGCCCAATGCGCGCTCGGGGCCGCGCTACCGCTTGCCGGGCACGGCCAAGCAACCGCTGCCGCTCATTTCGTACACCGAAACGAGCTACTTCGGCCGATGCTTGGCTTTGCTGCTCGAGCGGGCGGCAGGGGCCGCCGCTTTGCAGCCGCACTACGAATCGGACATGGCGGAGGTACTCAAGAAGCTGGTCATCGAGGGTGAAGGCATCGCGTGGCTGCCCAAGAGCGCGATTGCCGAAGAACTCGCGAGCGGCGTCCTGGTACCCGCGGGGGAGAGCAGTTGGAACCTCGAAGTCGAGTTGCGCGTCTATCGCGACGCATCGAACCGCGGCGAATTTCTCGACGCGCTGTGGCAGCACTTGCGCGCCAGCGCCTAGAGCGCCCACAGGGAGAAAACCCAGGGTTTTCCCGGCTTATGCGGAAACCGCATAGGTCGATGCAGCACCAGCATCGACGCCTTCTTGGCCGTCAATACCATCTGTTCCATCTCATGAGCGGAGCGCCGTCGAGCCAACGACGGCGCTGGACATTTTCGCGTGCGCGGCGCTTCGGCGAGCGCCGGCGCGCAACCCAGGACGGATGACCATGAAGAATCGACTTACGTTGTACATTGCCGCAGGCATGATCCTCGGCGTCGTTGCGGGCTACGTATGCCACGCAAGCGCACCCGACGCCGCCGCGGCCAAAGTCGCAGCGGGATATTTCTCGATCGTGACGGATATCTTTCTGCGGCTGATCAAAATGATCATTTCGCCGCTCGTGTTCGTCACGCTCGTTTCCGGGCTGGCGGGCATGGAGAGCGGCCGCGACGTCGGGCGCATCGGCGTGCGCACGCTCGGCTGGTTCGTCTGCGCTTCGCTGATATCGCTCGCACTCGGGCTACTGTTGGCCAACACGCTGCAGCCCGGCGCGGGCCTGCATCTCGTTGGCGGTGCGAGCGACGGAGCGACGGGCCTCAATACGGCCGCGCTGAACGTCAAAGACGTGGTGACGCACGCGTTTCCCACGAGCTTGCTCGATGCGATGGCGCGCAACGACATCTTGCAGATTCTCGTTTTCTCGCTGTTCTTCGGGCTAGGGCTGGGCGCATTGAAGGAGGATCCGCGAGTGGCCGGTCTCGTGCGGGCGATCGACGGCATGGTGCCCGTCATGCTGCGCCTGACCGACTACGTGATGAGGGCTGCGCCGTTCGGCGTGTTCGGTGCGATCGCTTCGGCCGTCACGCTGCGCGGGCTCGATGTCCTCTATACCTACGGCAAGCTGATCGGCTCGTTCTACTTGGGGCTCGTCATTTTGTGGGCGGTATTGATCGGTGCGGGATATCTGTTCCTCGGCCGCCGGGTGGGCCCGCTACTGAAGCAAGTGCGCGAGCCCGCGCTGCTCGCGTTCTCGACGGCGAGTAGCGAAGCCGCTTATCCGCGTCTTGCCGAGCAGCTCGAGAAGTTCGGCGTGGACAAGAAGGTCGTCGGCTTTGCATTGCCGCTCGGTTACGCGTTCAATCTGGACGGTTCGATGATGTACCAATCGTTCGCGGCGATTTTCATTGCGCAGGCGTTCGGTGTCGACATGCCCCTTTCGCAGCAGATCTTCATGCTGCTCGTGCTGATGCTCAGCAGCAAGGGCATGGCGAGCGTGCCGCGCGGCTCGGTCGTGGTCGTGGCCGCGGTGGCGCCGCTGTTTCATCTGCCCGCGGCGGGGGTGGCTTTGGTCTTGGCGATCGATCAGATTCTCGATATGGGCCGCACGATGACGAACGTGGTCGGCAACAGCGTGGCGACGGCGGTCGTCGCCAAGTGGGAGGCCGCTCGCGAATGCCGCGCCGTCGAGCCGCCGCTCGCGCAAGCGCAGTTCGAAGCCAAATGAAGCGCGATACGATGCGCAGGTTCGGCGTGATCGGCGGGCTGGGCCCACTCGCGAGCGCCGACGTGCTCTTCAAGATGATGAAGGCCGTGCCCGCTGCGACCGGCGCGGCCGACTTCGACGTGATCTTCGAGCAGCACGCGTGGCGCAGCGCCGGGCCTATCGACACCGCCACCTTCGAGCGCAAGCTTTACATATTCGATTTGATGAAGGATTTCGAGAAGCGCGGCGTCACCACGGTCGTGCTGCCGTGCTTTCTGAGTCACACGTTCATCGACGAGCTACGCGCGAATTCTCGATTGGAGGTCGTGGACATCGTGGAAGCGGCACGCAACTGGGTCGAGAGGCGAATGCCGGCGGCAACGCGAATCGGCATACTCGCTTCCGCCTACACGCGCGAAAAGCGACTGTTCGAGCGCTACTTCGCCGCGCCGGGATTCGATGTGGTCCACCCGCGCACGCAAGGCGGCATCGATTGCGTGACGCAAGCCGTCTACGGCGCGGACGGGATCAAAGCGGGGACGCTGCGCGGGCGGCCCGTCGCGCTGCTGCGCCGTGCCTGCGAGGACTTGATCGAACAGGGCGTGGATGTCATCGTGCCCGGGGTGACCGAGATCGCGCTCGTGGCGGAACAGCTCGGCGCGCTCGATGTGCCGATCATCGATTCCAATCTGGCTTACGCGCACCATGTGCTCGATTCGGCAGGCGGCGCCGATCGTCGCGCCTTCAAGGTCGGTGTCGTCGGTGGCGTCGGCCCTGCAGCCACGGTCGACTTCCTGCAAAAGATCGTGCGCAACACGCCCGCGGTGCGCGACCAGGATCACATCAAGCTGTTGGTCGAGCACAATCCGCAAATTCCGGATCGCACCGAACACCTGATCGGCGACGGCGCAGACCCAACGGTTTCGCTATACGCGACATGCAAAAAGCTCGAAGAAGGCGCCGCCGACCTCATCGCCATTCCATGCAATACGGCGCACGCGTTCGTCGATCGGATCCAGCCATACCTTGGCATACCGATCGTCAACATGCTCACGGTGACGGTGCGTCATCTCCTAGCGGCTTATCCGGGGCTGCGCGAAGTTGGCGTGCTGGCCACGTCGGGGACCATCGAGAGCGGCGTCTATCGCGATGCGCTGACCGCCCAAGGCCTGCGACAGGTCATTCCCTCGCGCGAATTGCAGGCGCGTGTCATGCAAGCCATTTACGGCAAGCGTGGCGTCAAAGCGGGGTTTACGACCGGCCAGTGTCAGGAAGACATCGCCGCGGCGATCGACGGACTCGTCGGCGCAGGTGTCGAAGTGATCGTGCTCGGTTGCACGGAATTGCCGCTGCTGCTGCCGGGAAGCGACTATACCGGCAGCCGAGGGACGAGTGTGAGGCTCGTCGACCCGACTGACGTACTGGCGCGGCAGTGCGTCGCACACGCGATGTCGGCGTTGATCGCAAGCGGAGCCGCGAGCGCGCACAGCCCTCCTGCGTAAGCGATCGACTACGCGTATCTTGTTTGCCCGATGCTTTCACACATCGCGCCATGCCGCGGCTATGATTGCGGCTGGATCGCAGATGCCCAATGCCGGCGCTCACCGTTGCGCTGGCTTGTAATTGCGTCCGAATATTACGTACAAATCGCTTTTTTCCCACGGAGCGAGATACGATGCGCCACTTCAGGACTCTTTCCCGAAACCGCATGACTGCTACTGTTTTTGACACACTGGCATACGCTGAACGGCTCGAGGCCGCCGGGTTCGCGCCGGAACAGGCAAAAGGCCAGGCCCATGCGCTGCGCGAGATCATCGACGACCAAATTGCGACGACACACGATATGGCCGCGCTAGACTCGAGTATCTCGGCGAAGCTGGCTGAAATGAAGGCCGACTTGATCAAGTGGTACCTCGGTTCGACCTTCGCTATGACGGCTTTGATCGTTGGTCTCATGAAGTTCATCCGCTAACGAAAGAACAGCAAACGTCGAAGCCGATCTGCGCGGTATCTCGACTCGAAGAATCGCATCTCACTATTCGCGACTCATCGCTTGGTCGCGCTGGAATTGCCATACAACTCAGTTAGAATCGCTCCCAATTCCGAAGAACCGACAAACCTGGGAGCGCGCTTCATGCGACGCGGCACGATAAAACGACAATGCAAAAGGGTTGCCGCGGCGGTCGCGGCGTTGGGGGTGCTCTCGGCCACGACGTGGCAAGCCGAAGCGGCACGTATCACGCGGGTCTCGCCGCAAGGCACGGTGGCGAAGGTGCGCCAGGTCCTCGTGAAGTTCGACGAATCGATGGTGGCGTTCGGTGCCGCCGATCTGCCGGCGCCGGCTTCGATCAAATGCAACGACGCGAAGGCGAGCGCGGGCCAATCGCGCTGGATCGACGATAAAACCTGGGCCTGGGATTTCACCGACGATCTGCCGCCTGGCGTTGCCTGCTCGGTCGAGTTGAAAGATGGCCTGAAATCGGCGGCGGGCGCCGCGTTGACTGGCCCGACACATTACGCGTTCCAAACCGGCGGTCCGTTCGTCCAAAGCATGCGGCCCTCGGGCGGGCAAATCGAGGAGGACCAGGCCTTTGTCGTTACGCTGAACGGGCCCAGCACGGACGCGTCCGCGCGTGAGCACATCTGGTGCGAATCGAGCGCGCTGGGCAATCGTATCCCTGTCAAGAACGTCGATCCCGCGACGCGCACGGCGCTACTCAAGCGCTTCGACTTGCAAAAGCAAGCGTCGCGGGTGCTGACGCTGCAATGTCAGCAAGCGTTGCCGTCGGGCACGAAGGCTCAGCTCGTCTACGGCAAAGGCGTCGCGAGCCCGAGCGGTATCGCCAACGACGTCGAGCGCCGCTTCAATTTCACCGTGCGCGATCCGTTCGCCGCGAGCTTTAGCTGCGAGCGAGAAAACGCCAAGGCGCCTTGCACGCCGTTGCGACCGCTGCGGCTGTCGTTCAACGCGCCCATTGCGCGCGCCGATGCGGAAAAAATCCGCATCGAGGGGCCGGGCGGCGAGATCAAACCCAAGTTCTCCGACGACGACAACGATCCGCAAACCGAGGCGGTGGAATTTGCCGCCCCCTTGCCCGAACGCAGCGCCCTGACGATCGTGCTGCCATCGAATCTGAAGGATGTAAGTGGTCGCGCCCTGTCGAACGCCGATCTGTTCCCGCTGAAGACCGCGACGGCGCCGCTGCCTCCCCTGGCGAAATTTTCGTCCGGCGCCTTCGGCATCATCGAACGATTCGCCGAACCGGGCATGCCTGCACTCGTCCCCGTTACGCTGCGAAACGTCGAAGCCGATTTGCATATCTCCGGTCTGAACGCGGGCGCCGCGCAGTTCACGAAGCTTCGCGTCGATGCGGATTCCGATATTCGCCGGTGGATGCGCAACGTCGACCGGTTCGACGGCTTCACGATGTCGCGAAGTGAGATCGATCGGCAGATGCCGCAACTGCTCGCTCACAATCCGCATCCCGTGATCGTGCGGCAGGCTGGGCAACCGGCCGACGCGAAGCGCGAGGCCAAGGATCCCACGATCGACGTGCGTTCGTTGTCGTTGCTTGCCGGCGCCCAGGGCGTCGAGCGGCTTACCTTGCCCAAGGCAGATCCGAAGACGCTGCGGCCGTTCGAAGTCGTGGGCGTGCCGGTGGACAAGCCCGGCTTCTACGTGATCGAGCTTTCCTCTCCGGCGCTTGGCGCGTCGCTGTTGGGCAAGCAGGCGCCAATGTACGTGCGCACGGCGGTGCTGGTGACGAATCTCGGCGTTCATCTGAAGGTGGGACGTGAGAATGGCGTCGTCTGGGTGACGACGCTCGACAAAGGGCAAAGCGTGCCGAACGCCGAGATCCACGTCAGCGACTGCAACGGCGCCGAGCTTGCATCCGGAAAAACCGACGGGCAGGGCGTATTGACGATTCCCGGGCAACTGAGTTCGCGGGTAGCGTGCAAAGACGACAGCTTCGACGGGTTGTTCGTGTCGGCCCGGGTGGACGATCCGAAGACCGGGCCCGACATGGCGTTCGTGCGCTCCGATTGGGATCGCGGCATAGAAGCGTGGCGCTTCAACGTGCCGACCGATACGAGCCTTGCAAGCACGGTCCGCGCGCACACGGTGTTCGACCGTACGCTGCTGCGCGCGGGCGAGACGGTCTCGATGAAACACTTCATTCGTGTGGAGACGATGCATGGCCTGGGATTTCCGCAGGCTTATCCGACGCGCCTGACGATTCGCCATCTGGGCAGCGGACAAACGTGGCATTTCCCGCTGACATGGGCGGCCGATCATACGGCCGATTCGACGTTTGCGATTCCTGCCGCGGCGAAGTTGGGCGAGTACGACGTTTCGCTGGACGACGGCAAGGCGAATGCGGGTTCGGGCGATGCCAGCGATAAGAGCGACACCGAGACCGACACCGATGCGGCAAACGACTCGCCGGGGCATAGCTACGATTCGGGCAGCTTCCGTGTCGAGGAGTTTCGTCTCCCGGTATTCAAAGGCACGATCGGCGTGCGCGACGAGAAGGCGCATCCGCTCGTGGCCGCGAAGCAGGCGCCGTTGACGTTGCAGATCGACTACACGTCGGGCGGCGGGGCCGCCGGCTTGCCGGTGCAAGTTTCGGTATTGATGAAGACGACCGCCCCTTCGTTTGCCGACACGTTCCCCGACTTTAGCTTCACCCCCTACGTGAAGCCGAAGGAAACCGCTGCCGGTTCGCCCGCGGACGATGCGCAAACGGAGCAACAGGCCGACGACGACACCGCGAAGCTAATCGCCGACAAGGAGCCCGTCACGCTCGATCGCAACGGATCGGGGGCGCTGACGCTGAAGAATTTGCCGCAGATCGATGCGCCGAAGGCGCTTGCGCTCGAAGCGACTTTCGCCGATCCGAACGGCGAGGTGCAGACGATCGGCGGCAATGCGACGCTGTGGCCGTCCGCCGTCGTCGCGGGCGTGAAGTCGGGGCAATGGGTGTCGGTGGGCAACACCGTGCCGGTCAAGGCGCTCGCCGTCGATTTGCAAGGCAAGCCGCGCGCGGGCGTGCCGCTCGAAGTGCGCGGCATCGCGCGCATCACGATTTCGACGCGCAAGCGGATGGTCGGCGGCTTCTATGCCTACGACAATCGCACGGAAACGAAGGACCTCGGCACGCTGTGCAGCGGAAAGAGCGACGAGCACGGCATCATGACCTGCGACGCCAAGCTGAAGGAAGCGGGCAACGTCGATCTCGTGGTGACGGCCAAGGACGGCGACGGCAACGCATCGACGGCGACCACCTCGGTCTGGGTCACACGTGAGGAAGATCTCTGGTTCGGCAACGAAAACACGGATCGGATCGACGTCCTGCCGGAGAAAACATCCTACGAGCCGGGCGAGACGGCGCGCTTCCAGGTGCGTATGCCGTTCCGGTTCGCGACCGCGCTCGTTGCGGTCGAGCGCGAGGGCATCATCGAGACGCATGTGGTCAAGCTCGACGGGAAGGACCCGACCATTTCGCTCAAGGTGGCGCAAGACTGGGGGCCGAATGTCTACGTATCGGTGCTGGCGTTGCGCGGCCGCATTCACGAAGTGCCATGGTATTCGTTCTTCACGTGGGGTTGGAAGGCGCCGCTCGAATGGGTGCATGCGTTTTGGTACGAAGGCCGCCGGTACGAGCCGCCTACGCCGCTCGTGGACCTGTCCAAGCCCGCGTACCGATACGGCTTGGCCGAAATCAAGGTGGGGACGGCGGCGCATAAGCTCGGCGTGACCGTCGTCCCCGATGCAAAAACGTACACCGTGCGCGGCAAGGCGCACGTCAAAGTGCGGGTACAAATGCCCGGGGGTAAGCCTGCCCCCGCGGGCACGCAAGTGGCGATCGCCGCGGTCGACGAGGCGTTGCTCGAATTGATGCCGAACGACAGTTGGGATGTGCTCGATGCGATGCTGCAGCGGCGCGCCTACGGCGTGGAGACGGCCACGGCGCAAATGGAAATCGTGGGGCGAAGGCACTTCGGGCGGAAGGCCGTCCCTGCGGGCGGGGGCGGCGGACACGGCGCGACGCGGGAATTGTTCGACACGCTGTTGCTGTGGAATCCTCGTGTGACGCTGGATGCGCACGGCGAAGCGGCCGTCGAGGTGCCGCTCAACGATGCGCTGACGAGTTTTCGCATCGTCGCGATCGCCGCAGTCGGCGATGGCGCGTTCGGCACCGGCAGTACGTCGATTCGCAGTACGCAGGACTTGCAATTGATCTCCGGCTTACCGCCGCTCGTACGTGAAGGCGATCAATTCCGCGCTCAATTCACGGTCCGCAATACGACGGCGCGTGCGATGAAGGTCATTGTCACGCCCACTGTTCCCGGGCTGTCATTGCAGCCGCAAGCGATCGATCTCGCCGCCGGATCGGCAAGCGAAGTCGCGTGGACGGTCACGCCGCCGGACGGTCTGTCGGACGCGGCGCTTCCCGCATTGACCTGGAGCATCGGTGCTACGGAGCAGGGTGGGCCGCACGCCGCCGATGCGCTTAAGGTGTCGCAGCGCGTGGCCGCGGCAATCCCGGTCACCGTACAGCAGGCCACGCTCACGCAAGTGGACGGGACCTTCACTTTGCCTGTCGCCGCGCCGGCAAACGCAACCGCAACGACGGGCGGGGCGCTGCGCGGCGGCATTGCCGTGTCGCTGCAGCCGAAGCTTTCCGAAGGCCTGCCGGGCGTGCGTCGATGGTTCGAGCGTTATCCCTACGGCTGCTTGGAGCAGCAAAGCTCGCGCGCGCTGGGGCTGGGTGACGTCGCTCAATGGCAGGCCGTCACCGCCAAGATGCCCGTCTACCTCGATCGCGACGGCCTGGCCAATTATTTCCCGCCTGGCGACGACAGCGGCGCGACCGGTAGCACGACGCTGAGCGCCTACCTGCTTGCGGTGACCGACGAAGCGGCCAAGCTCGATCGGCGCTTTGCTTTGCCCGACGATTTGAAGGCCAAGCTCGAAGCCGGTCTGGTCAATTTCGTCGAAGGCAAGATCACTCGCAACGTTTGGGCGCCGCGCAAGGATTTGGATTTGCGCAAGCTCGAAGCGATCGAGGCGCTGTCGCGGTTCGGCGCTGCGCAAGCGAGCATGCTCGATTCGCTCGAGATCGCGCCGAATCAATGGCCGACGTCGGCGGTGATCGACTATTACGCCATCCTGACCCGCGTCAAAGACATCGCTCAACGCGATCAGAAGCTGGCGCAAGCCGAGCAGATCATTCGCGCGCGTTTGACCTACCAGGGTACGCGCTTGACCTTCTCGACGGCCGACAGCGACGACCTTTGGTGGTTGATGACCGGGTCGGAAACGAACGCCGCGCGTACCGCGCTCACGTTCGTCGGTGTGCCCGGATGGAAGGATGAAATGCCCCGCCTGGTAGCGGGTCTGCTCGCACTGCAAAGCCACGGCGCGTGGTCTACGACGACGTCCAATCTGTGGGGCTCCTTGGCCGTGCAAGCGTTCTCGCGCGCCTTCGAGAGCACGCCGGTGACGGGCCAGACGAAGTTGCAGTTGGGTGCCACGGCTAGAACGGTCGACTGGTCGCAGGCCGCGGCTTCCACGGTGAATGCGGCATCGGCGACGGCCGTGACGAAGACGGCCAATACGCGCAGCCAGTGGCTGCCTTGGCCGCCCGATGCACGCACGGCGCCTGCTTCGCTGACGCTTACGCAGCAAGGCACGGGCAAGCCGTGGGCGACGATCGAAAGCCTCGCGGCAGTGGCGCTGAAAGCGCCGTTTGCCGCAGGCTACCGGATCACCAAGACGGTGACCCTCGTCGATCCCGCAGTGAAAGGCGTGTACACGCGTGGCGATGTGTTGCGCGTGCATTTGGACATCGACGCGCAATCGGATATGACCTGGGTCGTCGTCAACGATCCCGTTCCGGCCGGCGCGACGATTCTCGGCTCGGGGCTCGGGCGCGATTCCGAGGCCGCGACCACGGGAGAGAAATCGCAGGATGGCGTGGGACCCGCGTTCGTCGAGCGCGGCTTCGAAGGGTACCGCGCGTACTACGACTATGTGCCCAAAGGCAAATTTTCGATCGAGTACACCGTGCGGTTGAACAATGCGGGCACCTTCGGTTTGCCGCCGACGCGCGTCGAAGCGCTCTATGCGCCGTCGACCTACGGTGTGCTGCCCAATGCGAACGTCGTGGTCCGTATGCCCGCAGCAGCCAAGCCATAGTGAGGGAGCCGATGCAATCGATGCTGGGCGCGCGGCCGCTGTGCGCCGCCGTGCTGTGCTTGTTGGTGGCGGCAGCGCCGTGCGCGCAGGCCGTACCGGCATTCGATCAAGTGCGCACCGGATGGCGCAGCTCCGATTGGCTTCTGCTTGCGCGCGACGGGACGCCGCTGCAGCGAACGCGCATCGATTTGAAAGAGCGGCGCGGCGATTGGGTATCGCTGGCCGACGTTTCGCCGGCGCTGCGCGAGGCGATCGTCGTATCGGAGGACAAACGATTCTACGAGCATAGCGGCGTCGATTGGCGCGGCGCGGCCGCGGCGGCTTGGGCGAATCTGTGGAATACGCGCACCCGCGGCGCTTCCACGGTCACGATGCAATTGACGGGACTCCTAAGCGACGACCCTCAACATTCGGGACAACGGTCGGTTGCGCAGAAGGCGGGGCAGGCAGTCAGCGCGCTTTGGCTCGAACGGTCATGGCGCAAGGACCAAATTCTCGAAGCCTATTTGAACCTCGTGCCGTTTCGCGGCGAAACGATCGGTTTATCGGCGTTGTCGCTCACGCTGTTCGGCAAGGCCCCGTCGGGTCTCGACGAGCGGGAGGCCGCCGTCACCGCTGCGTTGATCCGCGCGCCCAATGCGCCCTACACGGTGGTGAGCGCAAGGGCGTGCCGTATCCTGCGCGATATGAAAGCGCCGTCGCGGTGCGACAACCTGGCGAGCTACGTTCAACTGGCCTTCGCGCGCCCGGCGCCTGCCGTGCTTTCGGTAGCGGCCGAAGCGGACATGCTTGCCCCGCATTTCGCGCGCCGCATTGCGGGCGAAATGCATCCCGCCGCGGGAGCGCGCATCGTAACCACGCTCGACGCGAAGTTGCAACGCTTCGCCACCGACACGCTGAAGCGAACGCTGGCCGAATTGAATGCGCCGGCACACGCGCGCAATGTGCACGACGGCGCGATCGTGGTGCTCGACAACGCGACGGGCGATGTGCTCGCGTGGGTGGGATCGTCGGGCGGGCTGTCCGGGGCGCGCGACGTCGATGCGGTGCTGGCGAACCGTCAAGCCGGCTCGACGCTGAAACCCTTTCTCTATGCGCAGGCGCTCGACGAACGCCGTTTGACGACGGCTTCATTGCTCGACGACGCCCCGCTCGACTTGGCCGCGGGCGGTGGCTTGTATATTCCGCAGAACTACGACAAGGATTTCAAGGGCTGGGTCAGTGCGCGGACGGCGCTCGGTTCTTCGTTGAATGTACCGGCCGTGCGTACGCTCGTGATGGTGACGCCTCACCGCTTCGCCGCGACGTTGCGGGCGTTGGGCTTGCCGTTGACCGAAAGCGGCGACTACTACGGCTTCTCGCTCGCGCTCGGCAGCGCTGACATTACCTTGCTGTCGTTGACGAACGCCTATCGCGCGCTGGCCAACGGCGGCGTGGCCGGCGCTACGCGCGATATGCCAGGCTCTGCGCTGCAAACGGCGGGAAGCGCCGCAGGCTCGAATCGGCCGCATCGCGTATTCAGTGCCGATGCCGCGTACATCATCACGACGGTGCTGTCCGACAACAACGCGAGAACGCGTACCTTCGGGTTCGACAGCCCGCTGGCGACGCGTTTCTTCTCGGCGGTGAAGACCGGCACGAGCAAGGACATGCGCGATAACTGGACGATCGGCTTCACGTCGCGTTACACGGTGGGCGTCTGGGTGGGCAATGCGGACGGCAGCGCGATGTGGGATGTCTCTGGCGTGACCGGGGCGTCGCCCATTTGGGCGGCCGTGACGGGTTACTTGCATCGGCGCGTGCCCAGCACGCCGCCGGCCATGCCCCCCGGTGTCGTCAAAACGCGCATCGCATTCGAAGGAAACATCGAACCGGCGCGCGACGAGTGGTTCCTGAAGGGTTCGGAGGTCAAGACGGTCGGCCTTGCCGCCGACGCCGGCAATGCCGCGCCTCACGGCTTGGCGTCGGACGCACAAAGCGGCGCCCCCCGCATCGGATCGCCGACGGACGGAACCTTGTTCGCGCTGGACCCCGACATCCCGGCCGCCAAACAGCGTATCGTGTTCGAGCGCGTGAGCGGCTCGTCAACGCGCAGCGTTTGGCGTTTGGACGGCAAGCAGCTAGGCCATGCCGAGCGTGTGTTTTGGCCGCCTTGGCCCGGTCGTCATGTGCTGGAGCTCGTGAATGGTCAGGGTGCGAGCGTCGATGCGGTTCATTTCGAGGTGCGCGGTGCAACGGCGCGCGCCGCGACGAACGCCGCGGCGAAACCGGATGCCGCGCCGACCACGATGGGCCATCGCGGCCCGCCATGATCGAGGGCAACGCACCGTATACACCGACTTCGGCGTGAAACGCGCCGACGGCCATCGTCGCAATGATGATCGCGAGGCTCAGGCCGAAGGCGCCGTTGCATTTTGGGGTATCTTTGGGTCGCGGGCCCACGGCTGTTCATGGTAGCGACACTGTGCGCAGTGCGCGGCGTCCCGCCCAGCCTTCAACTCGGAGTGTTCCAATGAGCCTGTCCCCGTTCCACTTGGCGATTCCTGTCCACGATCTGCCCGCCGCACGCGATTTCTACGGACGCGTGTTCGGTCTCGAGGAGGGGCGATCGAGCGCGCGATGGGTCGATTTCAATTTCTTCGGACACCAACTCGTGATTCACGAGCATCCGCGAACGGCGTCGCAGGAGCGGGCGCATACCAATCCCGTCGACGGCCACGATGTGCCCGTGCCGCACTTCGGGGTCGTGCTCGGTTGGAGCGATTGGGACGCCTTGGCGGAGCGCCTGAAATCGGCCGGCGTTCGGTTCGTGATCGAGCCGTACGTCCGGTTTCAAGGGCAGGTGGGGGAGCAAGCGACGATGTTTTTCCTCGATCCGTGCGGTAATGCGCTCGAATTCAAGGCGTTCAAAGATATCGGGCAGTTGTTCGCGAAGGAGTGAGCCGATGCGCTGACTCCGGGGGTGAGTTGGCGCTTCGAACCTGGCGCTGTTTCCACCGAATTTCGCGGGCGTGCGGCGCCCGTCCGCTGCGCCTCGCTATGCGCCGAGCACCTTCCGGCGAAGGTGCTCGGCCGCGAGCGGCGCTATTTACTGCGGCTCATACCACGAGTAAGTCGAGAGCGTGCTCACCGCGGGTGTGCCGATCTGCAACGTGACGTCGCGATGCGAGGTCAACGTGATCGCGCGCAAATCGCCCATGTAACGGCGCGCTTCGCCGTTGTCGTTGATGTAGGCAACGACATTGCCCGTGATGCCCGCAACGTTCGTGCTCGTCAACGGCTCGCCCCAAATGTCGAAGAAATCGCCGAGCGTGAAGTTCTTCACGCTGGGTGCTTCGATATGGATGATGCCGGTCTGGTCGTGCGTGTGCATCTCGTAGTCGCACGAGGACAGAATCCCGATGTTCTTGGGAAGCGCCAGCCTCGTGCCGTTGTTGACGATCGCAAGGTGCGCATGCACGTGGTAGTTGACCGACATGCCCGGTGCGCAGGTCAGCCCGTCGACATCGGCGCCGGTGCCGCCCGAAGGCGTATTGCCGTCCGGCCAGAAGGCCGTGCCCAAGACGCCGCCGTAGCTGAGCGTGATCGGACTCGGGTCGAACGCAGGCGGGTCGCTCCACGTGTAGGTCGGAATTTGCGCGAGCGGCGTGCCGAGCACGATCGTCACTTCGCCGTGCGGCGGCAGCACGAGGCTCGCGAGGTCACCCGTGTACTTAGTGAGCGTGCCGCCGTCGTTGACGTAGACGGTGACCGAAGAGGCCTGCAGTCCTGCCACGTTGGTAGTCGTCAGCGGCTCTCCCCAGATCGAGAAGAACTGGCCGAGCGTGTAAGACGCGCCGCTCGTGGTATCCATGCGGATCTTGCCCGTTTCGTCCACCGTATTGAGCGGATACACGCAGCCTTTGGGCGCAGCGAGCGTGGGCGCCACCGTGCCGATGTTCGCGGGTATGGCAACTTGTGTCCCGTTCATGAAGATGGACAGATGCGTGTAGCTATAGCTACTGCCGGCCACGGCGCAATTGAGCGCGCCGACGGCTTGGCCTTGCCCGCCTGTCGTCGTCGAACCCGCTTGCCAATTCTCCTTGCCAAGCGTGGCGCCGTCGACGACGGCGGTCGCGGCCGCCAAGGTCGGCGAAGAAGAACCGCCGGACGTGCCGCCGCCCGCGCTGCTTCCCGCACCCGGGGAGCCGCCGTCACCGCCGCCTCCACCGCAGCCCGCGAGCGCCAGCACGACGCCCATCGCAATGAAACGTGAACTCAAGTTGTGCAACATGTCGCCTCTGCTTTTGGTAGTCGATGTTGAATTGAATGCATGCCTGCCTTCGATGCAGACATCCTTCGCAGGCCGACGAGACGCAAAAGCGCCGACGGCCGAAGCGAATCGTTTTGTCTGCCTAGTTGGCTGGGTTGCACGACATGTGAAGCCATGACGTGCATGGCGGAACATGTCGGGGCTGCGTGGCTCGCACGAATGCTCGCGCACGAGCCGCATTGCTAGCGTTCCCGGTCTTACGCCGGAACGATTGGTCTCGCCGCACGAATACGCGGTGGATGAGGGTCGGAGCTCGTTTCTATCTATGCGGAGTCAAGCGTAGCCGCGAGGTTTTTATGCAGCAAGGAAAAAAAGTCGAGCGTAAGGGCGCCGCGAACGAGGCGGCGCGGGACGCGGCGTTGAAAAAAATGGAAAAAAATTCGCTAAAACAGCAAGACGTCCATTGCATGGAGCACGAGGCCTACGACGCCGCCGATCAGCGTGCCGTTGATTCGAACGAACTGTAGATCGCGCCCGACTTCGGTTTCAATCTTGTGCGTGACCGTTTCGGCATCCCAGTGCCTGACCGTGTCCGAGATGAGCCGGGCAATCGCGTGGCGCTGTGCGCCGATGATCGCGAGCGTCGTTTCGCGCAGCCAGGTATTCAGGCGCTCGCGCATCACGGCATCGTCCTGCAAACCCGACGCGATGCCCGCGAGGGCTGTTTCGAGGCGTGCCTTGATGTGCGAATCGGGCGATGCGATGTCGCGTGCGATGCTCGCTTTAATGTCGCTCCAGATGGACGTCAGGTAGTCCTTCAGGCCCGGGTGATCCAGCAAGCGCTCTTTTAGGGCCTCCCATTTCGCGAGGTAATCGGGCGAGGTTTTCAATTCGGTCACGAATTGACGGATTGCATCGTCAAAGCCCCGCCGCCATGCGTGATCGGGATTTTCGCTGAGGTCTTTCAGCGTCTCGTCGACGACCGCGATCAGATTGTCGGAAACTTTTTCGTCGATCGACAGCTTCTTCCACAGCCACGCGGTGCTCTCGCGCACGCGCTGCCGAATCAGTGGCTTGTGTTCCTCGAACAGTAGCGTCAATTGCCGCAGAAGTTCGGTCACCACGGCCTGATGGCGATTGTCTTGCAGCAGCGTTTGCGCGATCGTGCCGACGAGGAGCGGTGTGTCGGCTTCGCGCACGCGCCGCGACAGATTCGCGTGAAGGAAGCGCCGAACCTCCTCGTCGTCGACGGTGGCGAGCAGGCGCGGAAGGACATCGAGCGTCCATTGCGCGATCTGGCGCTGCCGCGCCGGCTCCGACAACCACCGGGCGAATTGCGAGGTGAAGTCGATCCGTTCGAGCTTGGCGGCGATGAGCTCGGGCGCGAGGAAGTTGGTCTCGACGAACTTCGCCAAGTTTTCGCCGATGCGGTCCTTGTTGCGCGGAATGATTGCCGTATGCGGCAGAGGCAGCCCCAAGGGCTGCCGGAACAGTGCCGTGACGGCAAACCAATCGGCGATGCCGCCTACCATGGCCGCTTCCGCTAGAGCCCGCACGTAGCCGAGCACAGGGTGGGCGCTCTCGTAGGCCCTGGCCAGCAGGTACACGCAGGCCATCGCGCCCAACAGTGCGGTCGCGAGGTGCTTCATGCGCGCGTAGGCTCGCGTTTTACTGCTCGCGTGCAGTGTCCCATCCCCCAATGACGACGGTGTTTGTTCCATCGGCTGATCCTCGGCATTTTACTTAAGCAACCGGCGCTCGACGCCCGAAACCGCAAGGCTACCCGATCTCGCGCGTCAGTCGCGCAAGGTGTCCCAGGGCGCAGGCTGCCGTGCGACCGATCGGTCCATGTGATACGTACTCAATCATCTGATGTTTTAGGGTTATCCCCGCATCGCCGACAAATATGTCGCACTACGGACAACCCGCCCTCTAGAACTGCCGCGTCGCGCCGTTAAACAATTGGGAACCATATTTGGTTGAGATGCCGACCGCGCCCGCCTAGAGCGCGTGAAGCTGATTGCTTGAGAGGGAAGTGTGGATCGGTTAACGCTTGGGAAGAAATTGGGACTGGCTTTGCTCGTGATGTGGCTCGGCCTGTTGTTTTTCGCCGCCTTCGCGGCCTTTCAAACGCGCGAAACGATGTTGGCGGGGCGCCAAGCGGCAGTGCGCAATATCGTGGAGGCCGGAGCCGGCGTTGTCGCGCAGTTTCAGCAAATGGCCGAACGGCATGAAATCTCCGAGGACGAAGCCAAGCATCGCGCGATGACGCGGCTCGCCGCGATGCGCTATCCCGGCAACGGCTACCTCTTCGTCACCGACGCAAACTGCGTCGTGATCATGCATCCGGTCCTGCCCGACCTCGTGAACAAGGATCAAAGCAAGTACAAAGACGTGAACGGCAAGTACCTGTTCGTCGAATTGGTGAAGGTGGCGCGGGCGGAAGGGCAGGGCTTCGTCGACTACATGGCGCGGCTGCCCGGCAAATCGACCGAAGTGCCGAAGATTTCCTACGTCAAGCGTTTCGAGCCATGGGATTGGTACATTGCTTCGGGCGTTTATATCAACGATATCAATGCAGCATTCCGCACCCGTTTGATCGGGTACTTGCTGACGATGCTCGCCATCGGCAGTCTCAGCTCTTTCGCGCTTTTCGTCATCATTCGCAACGTCCAACGCAGCTTGGGCGGCGAGCCCGCTTATGCAGCGGCGGTCGCCGAATCGATTGCGGGCGGCGATTTGACGAACGACGTCGAAGTGCGCGAAGGCGATCGCGGCAGCATGGTGCTCGCGATGCAGCGCATGCAGCATCGTTTGGCGGAAACGATGCAACGCATCCATGTCGGCACCGAGACGATCAAGGACGCCGCGCAGCAAATCGCCGCCGGCAATATGGATCTGTCCTCACGCACCGAGCAACAGGCCGCGTCGCTCGGCGAGACGGCGGCGAGCATGGAACAGCTCACCGCGACGGTCAAGCAGAATGCGGACAATGCGCGCCAGGCCAATCAGATGGCGGCCGACACTTCGCGCATCGCAGGCGAGGGCGGAGAAGCCGTGCAGCAGGTCGTGACGACGATGCAAAGCATTGCGACCAGCTCGGTGCGCGTGGTCGACATCATTTCCGTCATCGAAGGCATCGCGTTTCAAACCAACATTCTCGCGTTGAACGCAGCCGTCGAAGCGGCGCGCGCCGGCGAGCAGGGGCGCGGCTTTGCCGTCGTGGCAGGGGAGGTGCGCAATTTGGCGCGTCGCAGCTCCGACGCGGCCAAGGAAATCAAGGCGCTCATCGAGGAATCGGTCGGCAGCGTCGAGAACGGCAAGACGTTGGTCGAAAGCGCGGGTAGCAAGATGGATTCGCTCGTGCATTCGGTCAAGCGCGTGACCGATATCATCAGCGAGATCTCCGCGGCATCGGAGGAACAAAGCCGCGGCATCGAGCAAGTGAACATCGCGATCGCACAGATGGACCAAACCACGCAGCAAAACGCGGCGATGGTCGAACAAGCCGCGGGGGCGGCGCAATCGATGCAGGAGCAAGCGAGTCTGCTTGCCGATGTCGTCAGCACCTTCCGCGTGCGCGGCACGGCGCGCTAAGACGCGCTCGGCGCGTGCGAGCCGCAGCCTTGCCTGCATGATGCGTGCCCCGCATTCGGGCGGCGGCTCAGGCCGGGCGGGGCAGTCGTAGCAAGTCGAGCAGCGCCTGCGCCTGTTCGTCGATGTCGGCGTCGTTGGGCCGCAGCACGAATTGCGTGGCCCGCGCTAGCTCGGCGAAATGTCCCGTGCTGCTGCGAGCATAAGCCGGGTCGTAGTGAAGTTCGATCAGTTCGCCGAACAGGGTGGCGCGCTCGCCCTCGTCGACGAGACGGCACCAGCGCTCCACTCGCTCGCGGCTATG
This sequence comes from Trinickia sp. Z7, assembly GCF_056498045.1. Classification (NCBI taxonomy): domain Bacteria; kingdom Pseudomonadati; phylum Pseudomonadota; class Betaproteobacteria; order Burkholderiales; family Burkholderiaceae; genus Trinickia; species Trinickia sp. Z7. The sequence continues at coordinate 326,567 of NZ_JAUEQW010000005.1, read as the reverse complement.
CAAGCCGATCAACTTTCTCAATTGCCCCTTGAACGCGTCGGGCGTGTCGAACAGATGCGCGTAATCGTCGAGCAAGAACGCGATGCGTTCGTCCCGGTGAGCCTGCACGGCGACGCAGGGCGAGCGGTGCATGGCCCCGAGCAACGCGTCGGGCAGCTTGACGCGGCCAATCGCGCGGCTCTCCGCTTCGACGAAGACGGGCCGGTCGGGCGAGAAGTGGCGTAACGTCGCAGCCAGCGCCGTGTCGAAGGCTTTTTGCGAAGGCTGCGCTTCCCCTTTGACTGCGCCGAGCAGCGAGCCTCGGTGCGCGGCCAACCGTTCGAGATCCAGCGCCTGTGCGCCTGCGCGTTCGAGCGCGCCGAGCAGGCGCGTCTTACCGCTGCCGGTCGCACCCGTCAGCACGATGTATTGCAATCGCTGCGGCAACGTCGCCAATTCGTCGATCACGGTGCGTCGATACGTCTTGTAGCCGCCGTCGAGCCGCCGTGCCTGCCAGCCCATCAAATTGAGCCAGACGGCCAATGACTCGGAGCGCTTTCCCCCACGCCAACAATAGACGAGCGGCCGCCACCCGCGCGGACGATCGGCGAAGGTCGTTTCCAGATGGCGCGCAATGTTGCGCGCGACCATCGCCGCGCCGATGCGTGTGGCTTCGAATGCCGACGATTGGACGTAGAGCGTGCCGACCACGACGCGTTCCTCATTGGTCAACACGGGGGCATTGATGGCGCCGGGGATGTGGTCTTCCGCGAATTCGAGCGGCGTGCGCACGTCGACGATTTCGGTGAAATCGGCCACGTGATCGAGGGTGACGCTGAGGTCTTTCAAGGGCGGAAAAATCGAGAGAGAATCTGGCGGCGATTATGACATGGCGCGCTCGCGGGTCCCTTGAACGTCCGAACCGCACCGTGCACGGCCTATGCTTATTGCTTTTGGAGCGCCGAACCGGCGCCCATCGTACGAGAGAGGAAGAACCGATGCGTCAGGCGCTGGAACATCTGCGAATCGACGTGCGCGGACGCGGGCTCGTCGAAATCACGGCCCAAGTGCACGAGTGCGTTGCGCGCCATTCGATCGAAACGGGCTTGCTGACGCTGTTTTGCCGGCATACCTCCGCTTCGTTGCTGATTCAGGAAAACGCTGACCCTTCGGTGCGGCGCGACCTGGAACGCTATTTCGCCACGATCGCGCCGGAGGATCCGCAACGTTACGAACACGATACGGAAGGCCCGGACGACATGCCCGCGCACCTGCGCACGGCATTGACGCAAGTGCAGTTGTCGATCCCGATCGAGCATGCCGCGCTGGTGCTGGGCACGTGGCAGGGCATCTACCTGTTCGAACATCGCCATCGAGCCCACCGGCGCGACATCGTGGTGCACGTGATCGGCGAATGAGTCGCTCGAGCATCATGCTCGATCGCGTGCGCGCGGGAGCGGCCGGCGCGCGCTGCGCCGGCTCGGTTTTGCGCTCAGCCTAAGTCGAGGGCTTGCGTCAGGTCGCCCGGCGGGTTTTCGCCTCTTGCGGCGAAGGCCCGGTCGCGGCTTGCCACGCCGTCGAGCGGCGCGAGACCGTGGACGCGATCGATGAAGCGCAGGATCGAGTTCGTGTCGTAAAAGGTGTGGTCGACGACGCCCTTCTTCGCGAACGGCGCGATGACGAGCGCGGGAACGCGCGACCCCGGCCCCCAGCGATCGCCCTTGGGCGGAGCGACCGGATCCCACCAGCCGCCGTTTTCGTCGTGCGTCATGATGACGACCGTCTCGGCCCACTGCGGCCCCATGCGAATACGATCGATGACATGCGCGATGTGCCGGTCGCCCGATTCGATGTCGGCGTACCCCGCGTGCATGTTCAGATCGCCTTGGGGCTTGTAGAAGGTCACTGCGGGCAGCCGGCCTGCGTCGATGTCGGCGATGAACCGGTTCGTCGATGCGTCGTTACCGATGCCGGCGTCGCGTAGATGCCGTTCACGGGCGGCCGTGCCCGGGGCATAGTTCGCGAAGTAATTGAACGGTTGATGGTGGTATTGGAAGTCGGGCGACATGCCCGTGTCGCGGTGCTCGAGCGCGTATTGCCAACCGCCGCTGTACCATGCCCAGTCGATGCCCTTAGCCGAGAGGCGGTCGCCGATCGTCGCGTACGTTTGCGGCGGCATGACGCGCGGGTTCGCGGGGTCGGCCAGCGCCGCATCGCCGCCCGGCGCCGGGGCGACGTAGCTGGGCTGATACGGCGGCGCCATGGTGTTGACGGCATAACCGTCGGGCGTGAACGCGCCGTCGCGCACGAACTTGGGCGGGCCGCCGAGCGCGGACGCTTCGCTATCGGGCGCAAGCTTGAGCCGTGTGCCCAGCGGATCGTCCCCTTCGAGCACCGACACTAGATGTCTGGCTGGACTCGCCGCGATGTTCGGATAGAACGGCGCCTGCGCGGAAATCAAGAAGATGTGGTTCAGCCACGAGCCGCCGAATGCGGCCATGAAGAAGTTGTCGCATAGCGTGTATTGCTGAGCGAGATTCCAGAGGCGAAGCGATTGTGCCGAATTGCGGTAATGCCCCATGGCGAGCGCGCCCGAATCGGCCCACGCAACGAATTGATCGTTGCGGCCGCCGTTGATTTGCATTTGGTTTTGATAGAAGCGATGCCACAGGTCGCGTGTGATGACGCCGTTGGGCAGCGGCCGGCCGCGCGTATCGGAAACGAGAAACGGCCGGTTCGGCAAGCCCGTGATGTCGTCTTCGCCGATGAGATAACGGGTCGTGCCGACTTGCTGCGCCTGCGGCACGAGACCGCCCCAAATTTTCGGCAGGTGGGGCAGCACGGTCTTGCCGTCGCGGTCCAACTGCGGGGGGGCGCCGGACGCCGCCTCAGCGAGCGGGTATTGCACGCCCGGGAAGTCGCCGTAAAGATTCGCGAAGCTACGGTTTTCCGCATAGATGACGACGATGTGGCGCACGTGCGCACGCAATGCTTTATCGAACTGCGCATCGGCCGCGGGATGCGCGATCGCTCTGTCGTGCGGCGGCACGCCGCCGGTCGATGTCGCGCAGGCGGGAAGCGCGAGTCCCATGCCGACGGCGGCCAGGCCGCCAAGCACGCGGCGCCGCTCGGGGTTGTCCGGTTGGTCGCCATGGCGATCGTGCGGCGCTTCGGTTGACGTGACGTTCGGCGTTTCGTTCTTCATCGGCAGATCTCCGTCGGGTGCCGTGAGTTGGCGCGCGCGGGTGCGTGCGCGCAGGCGGTTGGCCGCCGGGCGGGCCGAGCGCGGCGGCTACGTCGATACGCGCGACATGGTACCTCGGCTCCGGCGCCGGGCGATGGTTTTCGATCCTATGCAGGTCGAGGGGGCGGCGGCGCAGGGGGCGGGCGCAACCGACCTTTGCGGTACGTTGTCCGTGGCCGAACGCTGCGTCCATCCACGTGTATGCCCAAGCCGATGGCGCTTGTCTCGGCGCATCGCCGTTCGAGTGGGATGACGCATTGATCGATGCGTTTGCGCTATGCTGTGCCGCGACCGGATCCACTAGGCTCTCGAGCAGCCGCGCTGCGCCATACGCGATTTCGTATCGAGCGCAGTCATGCCGTCGGGCGGCGTGCGCTCGGGCTGCCTCCCTGTTCAGCTTCCTAAAGGACATCGCCCCGTGCGTCGATATGTTGCCTTTCTCCGCGGCGTCAGCCCCATGAATGCGAAGATGGCCGAATTGAAACGGGCGTTCGAAGGCGCGGGTTTCGATGCGGTGAAAACGGTGCGCTCGAGCGGCAACGTCGTGTTCCAGACGCGCGCGACATCGATCGGGGCGATCGAGCGCAAAGCGGAAGCAGCGATGCAGTCCCACTTGCCGCGCAGCTTTTTGACGATCGTGCGCAGCACCGACGAGTTGCAAGGGATGCTCGATACCGATCCCTACGCCCAATTCGACGTGCCGGCCGGTGCAAAGCGCATCGTGACGTTCTTTCGCGACCCCGCGCGGCACGAGGTGTCGTTACCGCTCGCTCTGAACGACGTCAGCGTTTTTTCGGCCTGCGAACATCACGCGTTCGCCGCTTACGTGCCGAGTCCCACCGCTCCGACATCGTTGGGGCTGCTCGAGAAAACGTTCGGCAAGGACGTCACGACCCGAACCTGGGACACGATTCGCAAGTGCGTCGCGGCTTCGATGCGAGCGTGACCGCAGGGCGACAGGGCGCCTTGCGCGTAGGCCTGTGCGCTTGGCGCCGGGGTGGGCCGCGGCCCGCGCGATGCTACCGATGCCAATGAGCTGGATAAGCGTCCCTTAAGGCTATCCGGAGATAATGCGACGCATTCGCATGCAGCCGCCCCGAACCGATTTAGGAGAACACCGCATGACCGTCCGAACAGCAATCGCCGACCGGCACGATAGCGACACCTGGTTCAGCAAAGTGCCAGAAGCGACCGCCGTATTTTGGCTCGTGAAGATTTTGGCGACGACAGTCGGAGAAACCGGGGGCGACGCGCTTTCGATGTCCTTTCATCTCGGCTATGCCGTGGCGACCCTCGTCTTTCTCGTGTACTTCGCCGTGACGCTGACCGTTCAGGTCCGGGCGGACCGCTATCATCCGGCTGCTTATTGGGCGGTTGTCATCGCCACCACGACCGTGGGCACGACGACGTCCGACTTCCTGGATCGGACGGCGGGCCTTGGGTACGTGTGGTCCTCGGCGCTGCTCTTGGCCGCGGTATTGATCGTGCTCGCGCTATGGCGGGCCGTAGCGGGGCGGATCGAATACGACCGCATCGTGCGGCCGCGCGACGAGGTGTTCTATTGGGTCACGATCCTCGTGTCGAATACGCTCGGCACCGCGCTTGGCGATTTTGCCGCAGACAGTGCGGGACTTGGCTTCGAGCGTGGCGCGCTCGTGTTCGCTGCGTTGTTGCTCGTCGTCGCGTTGGCGTGGCGTTTCGCGAAGCGCCTGCCCGTAGGCGTGCTGTTTTGGGCCGCTTATGTATTGACGCGGCCGCTCGGCGCGACCTTGGGCGACACGTTGACGAAGCCCATCGCCGAAGGCGGCCTCAACTTGAACCGCGTTTCGGCGTCGCTCGCGATTTTGGCGGCCATGGCCGTGGTGATCGCTCGGCAGCACTGGAAGTCGGGCGAGAGGCGCGCCGTGGCGGCTTCATCCTCCGAATGATCGAGACAACGCCGCCGGTCGAGGTCGAGCCGAACATCGAGCGCAACGGCGGTGCGCACGCTGCGCACGCGCCAACCTCAGCGCTTCTTCGTCACGGCTCGCGGCGTTTGTTTCGGCGAAGGGGTTTTCGCTTTTACCGGGCGTTTCGCTTTCGCAGCGGGCTGCTTGCCCTGCGCGGCGTTAGCGGTTGCAGCGCGTGGCGTGGCCGCTTTCTTTTTGGCCGCGTTCGTGCGCGACGAGCTTCGTTTGACGTCGACCGGCGCGAACTCCGACCGATCGTCATCGAACAAGGGCAGCGTGCCGACGACGATCATTTCCGCCGGCTCAGGTCCGACGTTGATCACCCGGTGCCGCTCGTGCGCATCGAAATGCAGCGAGTCGCCCGCCGACAGCAGGTAGTCTTTCTTGCGCAGCGTATAACGCACTTGGCCCGCGAGCACGTACACGAACTCGTCGCCGCTGTGCGCGACCCATTCGGAGCTATAGCCTTGCAGCATTTGCACTTTGACGGCGTTCAATTGACTGCCGTCGAAGGTGGTCGACAGCCGCTCGTAGCGCTGGCGCATCGGGCCGACGCGATACGATTCGCGGCGCCCGGCGTGCGAATCGGGTTGTGCTTGGCGCGGCTGTTCGAGCAATGCGCCAAGCGGCACGCCCAGCGCTTTGGCGACGTTCACGAGCGATGAGATCGAAATGCCGGTGAGGTTGCGCTCTACCTGCGACAAGAAGCCCACCGATAGGCTCGACGCCGTCGCGACTTCCAGCAGTGTCATTTTCGAGTCGCGCCGCAGCCGCCGAATGCGCTGGCCGATATGGTTGATATCCGAATCCATGAATCCTCTTGGAGGCGTTCGCGGGCGGCCGCACCGCCGCCGTACCGCACCGACGCAACACGGTGGCGCCGCGGACCGCGCCGCCGCAAGCGCGCATTGTACCGCGCTCCCAGAACGCCGTCGTTCGGGGCATTCGAGCCGTTTTTTTAGTCCCACCTAAATTTTAGCTTGACGTAAATTCGCGCCGACGGTAGTTTTTGCCATCGATATATGGGGTGCATGGCGAGCATGCCGGCATGGACAGAACGAGCTGATGCGATGATCGATCGACTTAAATACAACTTCTCCGATCTGGCGGCCTACGAACCTTCGGTGGCGCAAACGCATGAGCGTCTGAGCGCATGGCTCGATCGAATGGAACTGGACGCGCTCGTCGTCACGTCGCAAGACGAATTCATCAGCGAATACGTGCCGCGCCGCAATAGTCAGCGTTTCGCGTTGACCGGATTCGACGGGTCGGCGGGATCGGGAATATTCCTGAGCGCCGCCGCGGCGGCGGAAATCGGCAGCCCCCGCTTTATCTTGTTCGTCGACGGCCGCTACCATTTGCAGGCCGAGTCGCAGTGCGACAGAGCGCACGTGCGGCTGGAAAAGCTGGAGCTCGGCGTACCGATCTGGGGCGCGCTGGTCGATTGGGTGTCCAAGCATGCCGGCGCATTGCGCTCGCTAGGGTATGACGCGCTGCGCGTGAGCGCCGCCCAGCGGGACCGGCTGTTCGATGGTACGCGCCATGCGGCGCAGCGGTGGACAGCCCTGGCGGCGCGCGAAATCGATCGTGCCATCGCGTTGCCGGGGTGGCAGGTCGAGCGGCCGATATTCGAGCTGCCCGAGTCCGTGACGGGCGTGAGCGTAACGGCGAACATCAAGACGTTGAACGATCGTTTGCGTGCCGAGCTGCGCGCACCGAAAGGCCGCCTTTGCTGGCTTACTTGCGCCGCGGACGACATCGGCCATCTGTTGAACAGCCGCGGCTACCATATGCCGAATGCGTCGTCGCACCTGGGTTACTTGTTCGTCATCGGCGATCAAGCGGCGCTGTTTTTGCCCGAGGGCTGCGAGCGGTGCCCAGTCGAACTCGAAGCCTATCCGAAGCTGCAGGTGTTCCGAAACGACCTGGCTGCGCTCGGCCGTTTCCTTGCGCTGTTCGACGTCGATCAGGTTTGCTACAGCGCCGACGCCGTCAATTGCGCGATGCCCGATGCGTTGCGCCGGATTTGGCCCGACGCGCGCCATACGAATTTCAGCCCGGTCGAGGCGATGCGCGCGTCCAAGACGCCGCAGGTGCTCGATCGATTCCGCGACGCTTTTGCGCGCAGCAGCGCCGCGATCGCGCAGACGATGCGCTGGGCCAAGTACGGCGAGCCTGGGCAGCGCCATTCGGAACACGATCTCGCGCGGCGGATCAACGATGCTTACGGCGCGCGCGGCGCGGTTGGGCTCACGTTTACGACGATCGCCGCGCATGGCCCGAACAGCGCATTGGCGCACTACGCGGCCGCCAGCCCGGACATCGTGCTCGATGATGGCCAACTCGTGCTGCTCGACAGCGGGGCTTACTACGAAAGCGGCTTCGCGACGGACTGCACACGCGTAGTGCTGCGCAAGACCGATGCGGCAACGCACGCGCAGCCGTGGCAGCGCGAAATCTATACGGTCGCGCTCAAGGCGTGCATCAAGGGGCTCGTGACGCGCTTTCCCGGCGATTCCACAGGGGAAGACGTCGACCGAGCCGTGCGCGATGTCTGCCGCGCGCGTGGCTATGACTTCAACCATGGCACGGGGCATGGAATCGGCATTCACGTGCACGAAGGCGGTGTGCGCTTTGCGCCCGGATCGCGCTATGCGCTCGTGCCGAACGCCGTCGTTTCGGTGGAGCCGGGCATCTATGTGGCGGGCAGGGGCGGCGTGCGCATCGAAAACGTCGTCGTGATCCATCCCAGTTCGCGCGAAAGGGGCAAAGTGGAGTTCGAGAACCTCGTCGCGGTGGGCTACGATTGGGACCTCATCGATCTCGAGCTGCTCGATGAAGACGAGCGCGCGTACTTGCGCGAATACGAGCGAACGTGCGCCGAGCTCGGCAATAGCGTCACCGCATGCCCGCTGCTGTAGCGATCTAGCGATTTAGCGAATGCGCACGGCCGTAGCGCCGTGCAGCGCGGGCCGTCTCTTCGCCGCCGGAGAGCGCGGCTAACGAGTGCGGATTGCCGAAGCCACGGCGCTGCCCGGTCAATGCGTTGCGTCGTCGAGCGACGCCAAGAACCGCCGCGTGTGCGAGGCCACTTCGTCGCACGCCTCATCGAGCGCGAAATGCCCGGCTTCCAGCAAATGAACTTGCGCATCGCGAACATCGCGCTGGTAGGCGTGCGCTCCGGCCACGGTGAACGAAGGATCGTATGTGCCCCAGAGAACGAGCATGGGAGGGCGATATTCGCGCATGTAGTGTTGCCACTGCGGATAACGCTCGACATTGGTCCGATAGTCGTAAAACAGTTCGGTTTGAATGTCGATTTGGCCCGGGCTCGACAAGAACGCGAACTCGTCGTGCCATGCGTCCGGATCGTACCGCTCGGGGTGCGGCGTGTGCCCGACATGCCTCAGTCGAGTCGCATCGAACGAAAGGAGGTTGGCGCGCAATGCGGCTTCATGTCTTGCGCGATTGGCCCAGAACGCTTTGCGCGTCTCCCAGAGGGGACCGAGGCCCTCTTCGTGCGCGACGGCATTTTGCACGACGATCGCGCGAATCCGATGAGGCTGTGCCTGCGCTAGCCGAAAGCCGATAGGGCCGCCATAGTCTTGGACGAACAGGGCGAAGCGATCGAGCGCCAGTCGATCGACGAAGCGCTGCATCACCTGGGCGAGATGATCGAATGTGTAGACGAATTCGCTCGGCGGCAAGGCCGTGCTATGCCCGAACCCCGGATAGTCGGGCGCGATGAGGCGGTATCGATCCGCAAGCGGCGGCAACAACGTTTCATACATCCTGGACGACGACGGAAAGCCGTGCAGCAACAGCAGGATCGGTGCCTGCTCGGGGCCGGCTTCGCGATAAAAGATGTCGAGACCGTCAATGTCGACCGATCGATATCTGACGTTTGCACGAGTCCAGTTCATTGGATTCTCCTAATCGAACCTGGGTGGGTCGGGACAACGTTCACTGCAATGCATTCGATGAATGGCGGCCGCGGCGGCGAATGCGGCGAATGCGACGGCGCTGACGCCAAGCCATCCGGCCTGAGCCGATACCGGCCCGGAGAGAGCCGCGCCTAGCGCGCTCCCTACGAAGAATAGGCCGGTGAAGAGCCCATTGACACGCCCGCGCGATTCGGCGGGCAGCAAATTGATGGCTCGCCGCCCGAGCGTTTGATCTGCGATGACACCTGCATCGAGGCAAAAGGCCGCCGCTGCGGCCACTACGATCGCTGTCGTGCGCGGCAGGCTAGCCGTCAGCGCCCAGGCGGCGGCGAGCACGGCGACGATCGCAATGGAGTGGGCCGCATATTTTGCCTGCCTCGAATAGCCTCGATCGGCGGCGAAGCCCGCCAGCGGCGCGGCCGCGACGCCACCCGCGCCCGCCAACGCGAACGCGGAAATTTGCGCCGCGTTGCAATGGAACGGGGCACCGGACAGTACAACGGCAATGCTCGTCCAAAACGCGTTGAAGCCGATCATCAAAAGCGCTTGATATAGCGCGTGTCGGCGCAGGACCTCCGTCGTCACGACGAGCCGTCCGAGCGAGGCGATCAGCGAACGGTAAGACGGCCGGTCGAGCGGCACGAGAACAGGCAGACGTGGCGCGGCGCACGCGGTGGCGGCTGCGAGGATCGCGGCGTCCGCGAAAAAAAAGCCGCGCCATCCCAAGTAGCGCGTAACGAGGCTGGCGAGCGGGCGGGAGAAGAGGATGCCTAGCATCAGGCCGCTCATGACGTTGCCTACGACGGCGCCGCGCGCTTGGGGCGGCGCCAACGAGGCGGCGGCCGGCACCAGCATCTGAATTGCGCTCGCCGTGACGCCGATCGCGAACGAAGCGGCGAGAAAGACGAACGGCGCACGAGCGCTGGTGGCGGCGATGAGACAAACGACCTGCGCCGTCAGCGTCGCGATGATCAGTGGGCGGTTCGGTAGCCGATCGACGAGCGGCACCAGTGCGACGAGACCGGCCGCATAGCCGAGCATCGTCAGCGCGGTGACTAGGGCGGTCCATGAGTGCAGATGCAGCGACGCATCGAGCGCTTCGAGCATGACTTGCGATGCGTACAACGGGAGCACCGCGATTCCGACGAGCACGCCGAACAGCAACGTCGGGACGCCGCGCGCGGCTGCCTGCGTGGCGGCCAGCGGACAGGAATTCATGTCTTTGCCTTTTGATCCATGTTGGGAGACGAACGCTGTCGATGCTACTCTCTCGTTCGATGCGAGTAATCGACGGAAGCATTGATACATAATCCATAAAATCGGGAGAATCGGATGCAATCATTGCGCGAACTCGAGACTTTCGTTGCGATTGCGGAGGAAGGCAGCTTGACGGCGGCGGCGCGACGGCTCGGCAGGTCGTTGCAAGCAGTGAGTCGCGGCTTGCAAACACTCGAGAGCACCGTGGGCGCGACCCTCGTCGTGCGCACTACGCGCACGTCGCAATTGAGCGAGGCAGGGCAGCGATTCTATGCGCGCGTCAAGGCCGCGCTCGCGGATCTCGAGATCGCACGAACGGAACTGGCCGAAGACGCGAAGCGGCTCGCAGGCAACCTGCGCGTGAACGCGCCGACGCTGTTCGGGCCCGCTTACGTCGTGCCGTTGCTTGCCGAATTCCTGCAACGGCATCCCGGTTTGAGCGCCACGGTGGAACTTGAAGACGGCTTCAGCGATCCCGCCGCGAGCGGCGCCGACGTGACGCTGCGTATCGGCGAGACGCCCGATTCGCGATTGGTGGCGCGCAAACTTGCCGAGGTTCGGCGCGTCGCCTTCGCGTCCGCGTCCTATCTTGCCGCGCACGGTCATCCGCAAGCGCCCGAAGACCTCGCCTCCCACGCGTGCGTCGTGCGAACCGGAGTGACGCACCCCTGCCGGTGGTCTTTCAAAGCACGCACGGGCGAGGAGCGGGTCGTCACCGTATCGGGCCGCTTCGAAAGCGATCAGGTGGCGGCCGTCAATGCGGCGGTCGCGGGAGGGCTCGGCGTCGGACTCGCTACGTTTTGGCAAATCCGGGAAGCCGTCGAAGCGGGCCGCGTGTGCATCGTGCTGCCGGAATACGAGCCGGCGCCTTTGCCGCTATTCGCACTGTGGGTGCGCACGCGTCGCATGCCCGCACGGACACGTCTGTTGATCGACTTTCTCGCTGCGCGGCTGGCGGGCGAAAGGCTGTAGGCTTGGGGCCACCTTCGGCCGGTGCGCGTTGCAATGACGCGCCAGCGCCGAACGGCGTAAAATTCGCGTCGTTGTCCCTGCGGGCCGTAAGCCGTGAAAGGAGTTGCCGCCCATCATGACCGAATCGTCCCTTTCGATTCGATTCGCCGAGCCTTTGCCTGCCGAGCAGGCGTCGAGCGCCGTTGCGTTGGATGCACTTCGCGCGTTCATGGCGCGCCACGAGCGATTGTTCGTGCTGACCGGAGCAGGTGTCAGCGTCGGGTCCGGCATTCCGGGTTATCGCGACGCGAACGGCGATTGGATGCGCGCGCAACCAATCCAATGGCAAGCGTTTCGCGATTCCGAGCACGCGCGGCGGCGTTATTGGGTGCGCAGCATGGTGGGCTGGCCGATGTTGTCTTGCGCCGAGCCCAATGCCGCGCATCGCGCGCTGGCGCGGTTCGGCGCCGCAGGCCGTATCACGCGGCTGGTGACGCAAAACGTCGATGGTCTTCATCAACGCGCGGGCAGCGCCGAAGTGATCGAACTGCACGGCAGCATCGACGCGGTGATCTGTCTGAGCTGCGGCGCGCGTCACCACCGCGCCGCGATTCAGACTTTGCTGCTTCGTGACAATCCCGCCCTGACCGGCGTGAGCGCCGCGGTTTCGGCCGATGGCGATTCTCATCTGGAATGGGAGGCGCTGGATCGCTTTCGCGTGCCGGATTGCCCCGATTGCGGCGGCATGCTCAAGCCCGATGTCGTGTTCTTCGGCGAAAACGTGCCGCGCGAACGGGTGGCCGCGGCGGAGCAGGCGCTCGCAGCGGCAGATGCCATGCTCGTCGTCGGCTCCTCGCTGATGGTCTTTTCCGGGTATCGCTTTTGCCGGTGGGCGGCGCAGGCGGGCACGCCGATCGCCGCGATCAACATCGGGCGCACCCGTGCCGACGCGCTGTTTGCGCTGAAGATAGAGTCGCCGTGCGGCGACGCATTGAGCGCGGTGGCTGCGCAACTCGCTTCCCCGGTTTCTTATCGTTGACGGCCGAGCCGTCGTGGCGGGGCGTTGCACGCGCCCTTGCCCGTTTCTTGGAGAATTCGACAAATGACCAAACCCGCCATCGGCGTCATCGGTCTCGCAGTGATGGGCCGCAACCTAGCGCTCAATATCGAAAGCCGCGGCTATGCGGTGGCGGTCTACAATCGCAGCCGCGCGAAGACCGATGAACTGGTTGCACAATTTCCCGATCGCAAGCTCGTCCCTGCATACTCGCTGGAGCAGTTCGTCGATTCACTGGAGAAGCCGCGGCGCATCCTGATGATGGTCAAGGCCGGCGAGCCGACCGATGCGACGATCGCGGCTCTCAAGCCGCTGCTCGATCGAGGCGACGTACTGATCGATGGCGGCAATACGCATTTCACCGACACCGTGCGGCGCAATCAGGAACTCGCGCAAGCCGGCCTGCATTTCATCGGCACGGGCGTATCGGGGGGAGAAGAGGGAGCGCTGAAGGGGCCTGCGATCATGCCGGGCGGCCCGCGCGACGCCTACGACTTGATCGCGCCAATCTTGACGCAGATTGCCGCGAAGGCGCCCGACGGCGAACCCTGCGTTGCCTACATCGGCCCCGATGGCGCTGGCCACTTCGTGAAGATGGTGCATAACGGCATCGAGTACGGCGACATGCAGCTGATTGCCGAAAGCTACGCGGTGCTACAGCAAGTGGCCGGGCTGACCAACGCCGAATTGGCGAAGGTGTACGCGCAATGGAACGCAGGCGAACTCGATAGTTATCTGATCGAGATCACGGCAAAGATATTCGGTAAGCGTGACGACGAAACGGGCCGCGAACTCGTCGACATGATTCTCGATCGGGCGGCGCAAAAGGGCACCGGCAAGTGGACCAGCCAAAACGCGCTGGACCTCGGCGTGCCGTTGCCGCTCATTACCGAATCGGTGTTCGCCCGGGTGCTGTCGTCGCTGAAAGATCAGCGCGTCGCCGCGAGCAAGGTTTTGTCCGGCCCGGCCCGCAAACCGTTCGACGGCGACCGCGCTGCCTTCGTGGAAGCGGTGCGTCGTGCGCTGTATCTGAGCAAGGTCATTTCCTACGCGCAAGGCTTTGCGCAGTTGCGCGCGGCGTCGCAAGAATATGGCTGGGGGTTGGACTTGGGCGGCATAGCCAAGATTTTTCGCGCGGGATGCATTATCCGTGCTCGGTTTCTGCAGAAGATCACCGATGCCTACGCGCACGACCGAGCACTGGAAAACCTATTGCTCGACCCGTATTTCCGTCAGGTTTCGGAAAGCTATCAAGCGGCGCTGCGCGAGATCGTGGCGGCCGCCGTCACGGCGGGCGTGCCCGTGCCGGCGTTTGCGTCGGCTATCGCTTACTTCGACGCGTACCGGTCCGAGCGTCTGCCCGCGAACCTGGTGCAGGCACAACGCGATTTCTTCGGCGCCCACACGTTCGAACGAATCGACCGGGAGGGGAGCTTTCACGCCGATTGGTCCTAAATGCGCACGGACGCCGGCAGAAATCGATTACAGCGATTTTGCACAGCAAACCTTGGTAACGATTTGTCATTGTTGCTGGTAGCGAAATTCAATTTGATCGAATGAGGGGTTTTCCCTAGGTGATCCGCTGCCTAGACTGTGGTTAACCGCCGCGGCGCCCCGCACGTGGCGAATCACAGTTTTCGGAGGTTCATCATGAAATCACTCGCGTATGCAATGGTTGCGGCTTCCGCTTTGTCGATCCCCCTCGCTTCGTTCGCTCAATCGGATAACGGGCCGGTGACGCGCGCGCAAGTGCGCCAAGAATTGATCCAGTTGGAGCAAGCCGGGTATAACCCCGCGGCGAAAGACGCGTACTACCCGGAGGACATCCAAGCGGCGGAGCAACGTGTCCATCAACAACAGGGCGCGGCTGGCGCGACGGGCGAAACGAGCGGCTACGGCGGCGTGGCGGCCGGTTCCGTGCAGTCCGGGGCGCGCATGCAGGTGCAGCCCGCTAGCGCCGACGGCGCACAGCCGCTGTATTTCGGCCGCTAAGCTTTACAGCCGTAGACGGGAACCCTGCCGCACACGCTCTCGATGAGCGGAGCGGCCGGTTCCGAGCACACTGGCCCGCAGCTCCCGCAAGGGGGTGCGGGCCAGTTTCGTTTTGCTTTTTCCCGCCAGGGTGTGCGATCCTCGCCGAACACGACTGCGGCAGGCCGTCATCATCATCATCGGCAACACCGTTGAAGGACCTTCAAAGGGCCGCGAAAGTCGGAGATTCGGGCGAACGCCGCAAGCTGCTCGTAGGCTAGCGGCGCTCGCGAGTTCTGAGTGCAACATCGCATCGATCGAGGGCCGAGGGTGAACACGGTGACCATTCCCGCACGACAATGCCCGGCATGGGCGCAGCTCGCGCTGGCGCTGGCCGGCGCGACTTTTTTGGGCGGCTGTGCAACGACCGACTGGCTCGGGCAGTCGCCTTTCGCATCGCAATCCGCACTGCAGCAACGCCCCGGCGTGCCGGCAGGCTTTTACCGCGTCAATCCCGGCGATACGCTGCCGGGCATCGCAATGGCGTTCGGCCAGCATGTCGACGACCTGGCCGCGTGGAACAACCTGCCCAGCACCGCTAGGCTAACGCCCGGTCAAGTGCTGCGCGTGGCGCCGCAGCCGGGCGCCAATGTCAGTGCCGGCACCGGCGCAAACCCGGCCGATGCACCGATCGTGCGCCCGGCGTGGCCCGCTTACGGGCAAGTGGTGCGGCTGACCGATGCCGGCAACGTCAAGGGCATCGTCATTACCGGGCGGCCCGGCGAGCCCGTCAAGGCTTCGGCCGACGGCAGCGTCATTTATGTCGGCACGGGCGTCGACCAATACAAGTCGCTCGTCGTGGTCAAGCACGGGGGCGACGTCGTCACGGGCTACGCGGTGAACGGCGAAGTGCTCGTCAAAGAGGGCGATACCGTCAAGAAAGGCCAGCAGATCGCCGAGATGGGCGCCGATACCTCGGGGCGCGGCACGGTGGAATTCGAAATCCGCCGCGCAGGCAAGCCCGTCGACCCCTTGGCTTATCTACCTCGCTGACACCGCCTCCGGCGCAGGCACCGGTTGTGCTCGCATTCGCGTGCGGATGATTCACGCCAGCGAGGCGAGCAAGATCGACAGCCGTCGCACGTTGGCTCGAAACGCTTCGAGCGTGTCTCGTTCGCCGGGCGCGTTGGATTGAGGCTGAGCCGCGAGCTCGGCGTGAACCTTCAACTCGTCGGCGATTTTGCATCGAGTATCGGGAGGAAGTGCGCGGATGATCGACAGCGTCAGGAGTTCCTGCGCGTGCAGCATGCCCAAGACCGAATGGATGTTCGTGTGCGTTGTCATACGGATCTCCGAGGAGGGGGCGCATGCGTTCCATACTAATACTAGGCCGTGAGGATCGATGCGCCAACGTCGGTCGAAACACGCGGGATGCGATACACGAGGCATGGATGGAAGCATCGGCTTCGCGCGCGCTCAAAAGAGCGTAACCTGAACGTTCACGCGGTAGGCGCGAAGCGCCGCTCGTCAGCAAAGCGCATGCCGCTGTTTGCCCACGAGGAGGAGTTCGATGACAGCCGTCGATCTGGAGTTCGACCAGCTCAACAGTACCGTCGATGCGCTTCGGCGCTCTATCTCCAATCGGTTGATGTATGGCGTCGGCAAAGACGCCGTGGCCGCCAGACCGCAAGATTGGCTCAATGCGGCCGCGCTCGCCGTCCGCGACCGGCTCGTCGCCCGTTGGATGAAAACCACGCGGCAGCAATACGAGCAAGACGTCAAGCGGGTGTATTACCTGTCGATGGAGTTTCTGATCGGGCGCACGTTCACCAACGCGCTGCTCGCGCTCGGCATCTACGACCAAATGAAAGAAGCGCTGGCGAGCCTGGGCGTGGACATGCAGGCGCTCGTCGATCTCGAGCCGGACGCGGCGCTCGGTAACGGCGGCCTGGGCCGACTCGCCGCTTGCTTCCTCGATTCGATGGCCACCCTTGCGATTCCCGGATTCGGCTACGGGATTCGTTACGAGTACGGCATGTTCCGTCAGCAGATCGTCGACGGGGAGCAGATCGAGACGCCTGACTACTGGTTGCGCGCCGGCAACCCATGGGAGTTTCCGCGTCCCGAGGTGCAGTACATCGTGCACTTCGGCGGACGCACGGTCGTGCGCGATGGACGCAGCGAGTGGATCGATACCGAGCATGTGAATGCGATGGCGTTCGATACGGTCATTCCAGGCTTCGGCACGAGCGCGACCAACACCCTGCGGCTTTGGTCTGCCCGGGCCACCGAGGAACTCGATCTATCCGCATTCAACCAGGGCGACTATCGGCGCGCAGTCGAAGCGAAGGAACATTCGGAGAACGTGTCGCGGTTGCTCTATCCGGACGACTCGACCCCCGCCGGCCGCGAGTTGCGTTTGCGTCAGGAGTACTTCTTCGTTTCGGCCACGATGCAAGACCTGATTCGCCGCTATCAGCGCACGCACAGCACATTCGGCCGCTTCGCGGAAAAGGTGGCGATCCATCTGAACGACACGCATCCGGTGCTCGCGATTCCGGAACTCATGCGCCTGCTCGTCGATATACATCACGTGCCGTGGGAGCGCGCCTGGAAAATGGTGCATCAGGTGTTCTCCTACACGAATCACACATTGATGCCGGAAGCGCTCGAGACTTGGGACGTCGATTTGCTCGCGCGTTTGTTGCCGCGCCATCTCGAGATCATCTTCGAGATCAATGCCGGTTTCTTGAAGGAAGCGAGCGAGCATTTCGGGCATGACATCGAGGTGATTCGGCGCGTGTCGCTCGTAGACGAATACGGGCAGCGGCGCGTGCGGATGGCGCATCTCGCGATCGTGGCTAGCCAGAAGGTGAACGGCGTATCGAAGCTGCACTCCCAATTGATGGAACGCGAGTTCTTCAGCGAGTTCGCGCGGTTTTTTCCCGAGCGCTTCACGAATGTGACGAACGGCATCACGCCGCGGCGTTGGCTTTCTCAAGCCAACCGGCCGTTGTCGACACTCATCGACGAGCGTATCGGCACGCACTGGCGCACCGATTTGTTCGAGCTCGGCAAGCTGCGAGCGTTCAAGGACGACAGCGCGTTTGCGTCGGAGTTTCGCGCCGCCAAACGGCGCAACAAGATTCGCCTCGCCCAGCATCTGCTGCACGAAACGGGCTGCACCATCCACCCGGATGCGCTGTTCGATTTGCAGGTGAAGCGGATTCACGAGTACAAACGGCAACTGTTGAACGTGCTGCATGTGATCGTCCGCTATAACCGCATCCGCGCTCGCCCGAACGAGGACTGGGTGCCGCGCGTCGTGATCTTCGCCGGTAAGGCGGCGTCGGCCTACAAGATGGCGAAGACCATCATCCGGCTGATCGGCGACGTGGGCGAGAAGGTCAATCGCGATCCGGTCATCGGCGATCGGTTGAAAGTCGTGTTCGTGCCGAACTACGGCGTTAGCGTGGCGGAAATGTTGATTCCCGCTGCCGATTTGTCGGAGCAGATCTCGATGGCCGGTACCGAAGCCTCGGGCACGGGCAACATGAAGCTCGCGCTCAACGGTGCGCTCACGATCGGCACCATGGACGGGGCGAACATCGAAATCTGCGAGGCAGTGGGGCGCGAGAACATGTTCATCTTCGGGAACACTGCCGACAGCGTGAGCGAGCTGCGCGCATCGGGCTACCGGCCGCGGGAGATCTACGAGCGCGATCCCGAGTTGCGCCTGGCTTTGGATCAGATTCGCACCGGCTACTTCTCCGACGGCGACCCTCACCGTTTCTCCGACATCTTTCACACGCTGGTGGATTGGGGCGATCACTACATGGTGCTGGCCGATTTCGCCGCGTTCGCGCACGCGCAGGATGCGGTGGACGCGCGCTTTCGCGACCCGCGGGCATGGACGGCGAGCGCCATCGAGAACGTGGCGGGAATGGGGCGTTTTTCGTCGGACCGGACGATCGCCGAATACGCGCGCAACATTTGGCGCGTCAAGTCATTGCTCGTCGACGAGGACGAAGCGGGACGCGCTGCGTAAGTAACGGGCCGGCGGCGCCGAACGAGCGCTACGAGGCAGACTGCTGGGCGGCGGCTTGGCGCAATGCTTCGAGCGCGCCTTGTAGCGCTTGCTCGACGCGTTTGACGAAAGCGAGGTCGGGGCTGGACAGTGCTTCTCGGTCGCCGGTGTGCGTTACTAGCATGAGCCGGTGCGTGATGTCTTGCGTCGACCAGGCGAGCATCCCCACGACGGCCAGCATGACGCCAAGCGTCAAACCGGCACCGGAACCGAGCACGCCGCCCGTGATGGCGGCAATAGCGCCGATGAGCGAAAGCGAGAGCGGCACGATTTTGTTCTTTTGGATCGTCTCCGTACGTGCGTCGAGGATTTCGCGCAACGAGAAGATTTGGCCGCCCGCGCTCAGCCCGTTGCGCGTGATCATGACGCCACGCTCGTTGAAGGTGTTGTCCATCGAAAAACGTTGGAATGTAGGTGTGGATCCGCCAGCCTAGCAGAGAACGAGGCGGTGCGTCATCGAGCGCGCGGCCATCACGCCTTGGGCGCGGCTCAGCCGAAGCCGCGGACGAGCTAGGGGATGAGGCGGCGGGGACTCAGCACACTTCGCTGACGTAGAGCCGCCCGGGGATGTGCGATGCGACGAGGCGTGCGATGTCGGTGTCGGTGTACTCGGCCGGCACGACACAGCGATGCGAAGGCGCGTCTTTGTACATCGTCCATTCGACCAATCGATAGGTGCGCCCCCAAGGGCGCTGCACCGGCATGGATACACGGCAGCTTTGGACCGGCAACGCATGCTCGCGTTTGAGCTTCGTGCGCAGATGCTTGAACACCGTATCTTCGATCATTGCCGTTCCGTTTCCGTTTTACGGCGCCGCAAGGGCCGTGCGGCCGCCGCGTGAAGGAGTCTAAAAAAACGCCGCCGATGCTCCGGCGGCTCAACAGGGGTGGTATGGCTGCATAGTCGCAGCCCAGAATTAAGCCAAACTTAAGGCGAGGGGTGTTTCTGGGTGTCTCGGTGTGTGTCTGAACGAGCGCTAACTCACTGAAATAGAAGAATTTGTGCGTGCCCTCGTGTGCCGTCGCGTATCGTGCTGTTACACATTTGATTGGTAGCTACGACGCGTAGCTACATCCCGTGTATCAAACCGTGCGCCAACACGCGCAACTCGTCGAACTGTGTGGCCAACTCGAAGCTAAGGACGAACGAGGCACCATAAAACACGCCCGGATAGCGCTGCGCGAAAGCCAGAAACGGGGCGGCGATGCGCGTGCGTATCACCCTAGCGTTCAGCACGCACGTGATGCCGATGCCAAGCGCGGCGCCGGCCAGCACGTCCGTCGGGTAATGCAAGCCGAGATAGATGCGCGGCAAGGCGATCAGCACCACGGCGTGCAAGAGTGCGTAGATCCCAACGGGCCGCGACGCTAGCAAAATGCCCATGGCAACTGCGAACCAGAGCATGGCGTGATCGCTCGGAAACGCACTCCACGTTCGTAGCACCGGCTCCTCCACGTTGGCCTCCGGATAGAACGCACGCAGCGCCGGTTCATACATCGGCCGCAGGCGAAACGGTAGGTTGTGCGCAAGCAGGCGTCCCGCCGCCAGCGCGATGAGGCCGCTCACGATGGCGATCACGACGAGTTCGCGATGGTATCGCTGGATGGCTTCACGGTCGGGACCTTCCGCACGTTCGGGTTTGAACCAGACCCACCATAGCAGCCCAACCAACACGACGCCCTTGGCGATGTACGAACTCACGACCGTTTCAACTACATGGGTGAAGCCTGGAGAGTGAGCGGCCACGTTACTGATGGATGCGATGAGCCCCGTATCGATGGTATTCATTAGTTTTTGCTCCCTTATGCGCGCCAATCGCCAGAATTTCATGGTTGGCCGCGGCCGTTGCCACAATGCCGCATCGAGCATCGATACTCCCCCGCATTACCCGACGAAGCGTTCCATGGCTGGCAACGACGATCATCGAATGGACATGCACCCGGGTATGTGCGCTGGCGCGTATGTCCCAGGAGTATTTGTCAGGCATGGACAGTGCTTTCCAGCTTCGTAGGTCCGAGCAGCAACTGCACCGCCCGAAGGTTCTTCGTTCGCCGGTAGATCAGCGAAGCTTTTGTGCGGCGCTTCGTGCGGGAACCGTATGCGGTCGCGTCGAGGCCGATCGAATAAAAGAATTTACGTGAGCCATCGTGTGCCGCCGCGTATTGCGGGCGACCCAAGCGCAGGCGTTGGAAAAACCGTTTAAAGCAGTCCGAGCTCTAGCTTCACTTCATCCGACATGGAATCGATGCTCCACGGTGGTTCCCATACCAGCTCTACATGCACCGATTTCACGCCCGGCACTTCGGCCACGCGGCCTTCGACAACGCCAGGGAAGGTGCCGGCCACAGGGCAGGCCGGCGCGGTCAACGTCATCTCGATCTGCACGGTCCCTTCCGGGTCGATGTCGAGCATGTAGATCAACCCGAGGTCAAAAATGTTGACGGAAATTTCGGGATCGTAGATCGTGCGCAGCACGGCGATGATGTCTTTGCGCAACTGCTCTTCGTCCATGGTCGCTTCTTGCCTCGGGCTTGCATTCTCCAGATCCATGGTTGTATCTCGTATCGATAACTGCTCGGTGGTTATGGACCCGGCGTGGTCCTTCAGCGCAGCCTGGAGGGTGTGCCAGGCCAGCGTCGCGCACTTCACGCGCGCCGGGAATTCGCGCACTCCGGCCAGCACTTCCAGCTTCCCTAGGTCGGGCGCCGGCTCGGCGGCGTGATGGGTGACCAGATGGTGGAATTGCTCGAACAGATGCTCGGCCTCTTTCACATTCCTGTTCTTGAGTGCATCGGTCATCAGTGATGCCGACGCTGTAGAAATCGCGCAGCCGGTGCCTTCGAAGCTGATCTCCTTGATCACGTCGCCGTCGAGGCGCAGATAGATCGTCAGTTCATCACCGCACAGCCGGTTGTGGCCGTGCGCGACATGGTTGGCATTAGTCATCGCGTGGAAATTGCGTGGCTTCTTGTAGTGATCGAAGATCACTTCCTGATATAGGTCTCGCAGATCGCTCATCGCTGAAACATCTCCTGTACCTTGGCAATGCCCGCCATCAATGCATCGATTTCGGCACGCGTGTTGTACAGCGAAAACGATGCGCGTGCAGTGCCGGCCAGGCCGAAGCGCTGCATGATCGGCATCGCACAATGATGGCCGGCGCGGATGGCGATGCCATCATGGTCGAGGATTGTGCCGACATCATGCGGGTGCACGCCTTCGAGCGTGAACGACAGAATGCTCGCCTTATCGTGCGCAGTGCCGATGATCTTCAGGCCTCTGATGCCGTTCGCCAGATCGGTGGCATATTCCAGCAAGTCGCGCTCGTGAGCCGCGATCGCGCCGATGCCTATCGATGCCAGATAATCCAGTGCATAGCCCAACCCAATGGCGCCGGCGATGTTCGGCGTGCCTGCCTCGAACTTGTACGGCAGGTCGTTGTACAGCGTCTCGCCGAAGGTAACCGAGCTGATCATGTCGCCGCCGCCCTGGTAAGGCGGCATCGCGTCCAGCCAAGCTTCCTTCCCGTACAGTACGCCGATGCCGGTCGGCGCGTAGATCTTGTGTCCGGAGAACGCGTAGAAATCGCAACCCAGCGCAGTCACATCCACGTCAAGATGCGCGATAGCCTGTGCGCCGTCCAGCAGCACCGGCACCTGGTGGGCATGCGCCATCTCGATGATATCTTTCACCGGTGTGATGCTGCCGAGCGCGTTGGACAGATGTGTGATCGCGACCAGCTTGGTTTTCGGCCCGATCAGGCGTCCCAGCATCTCGATGTCCAGTTCGCCGGCATCGTTCACTGGCGCTACGCGCAGCTCCGCTCCCGTCTGCCCGCACACCATCTGCCACGGCACAATGTTGGAATGGTGCTCCATCGCGCTGACGATGATGTTGTCTACTTCGGTCAAACGAGGCCGGCCGAAGCATTGCGCCACCAGATTGATCGCCTCGGTCGTGCCGCGCACAAAAACGATTTCCTTCGTGCTGGCAGCATGGATGAAGCGCCGCACCTTCTCGCGCGCCTCTTCGTACTGGTCGGTGGCGCGCTGGCTCAGCGTGTGTACGCCGCGATGCACGTTGGAATTGGCGTGGCGGTAGAAGGCTGCTTCAGCGTCGATCACCGATGCCGGCTTATGCGTGGTAGCCGCGTTGTCGAGATATACCAGCGGCTTGCCGCGCACGGTCTCGCGCAGCACCGGAAAATCTTCTCGCCAGCGCGAAACATCGCTTTCGGCATGATCAGGACTACTAAATACTTCCGTTTCCATTTTCATCACGATTCTTCGATGCGTTATGCCTGCGGCAAGCGGGCAGAGAGGATCTGCTCAAGACGGGTGCGCAGCGACGCGACGCGGATGCGCTCGATCACGTCGTGCGCGAACGCATGCACCAGCAGGCTGTGCGCCACGGCTTCGTCGATGCCGCGCGAGCGTAAATAGAACAGCTGCGCTTCGTCCAATTGGCCGACTGTTGCGCCATGGTTGCATTTCACATCGTCGGCATAGATTTTCAACTCCGGCTTGGTGTCCACTTCCGCATCGCGCGACAAAAGCAAATTGTGGTTGGTCTGATAGGCATTCGTCTTCTGCGCGCCGGGCTGCACGATCACCTTGCCGTTGAATACTGCATGCGAGCTGCCCTCCAGCACCCCGCGATAATGCTCGCGGCTGGTGCCGTTCGGCTGGCGATGGTCGATGCAGGTGTGGTGGTCCACATGCTGCGTGCCGCTGACCAGATACAGGCCGTTGAGCGTGGCTTCGCAGCCGTGTCCATCGAACGCGATCGTGATGTCGTTACGGGCCAGCGCCGCGCCGAACGAGATCGAATGCGACTCCAGCCGGCTGTCGCGCTGCTGCGCGGCATGGATGCCCGCCACGTGAAAGGCCGCGGAGCCTTCCTGCTGCAGCTTGTGATGCGCGATCGCTGCATTGCCCTCGGCGAAGATCCGTGTCACCACGTTGTTGAAATACTGTATGCCGTCGATGCCGGCATAGTGCTCGATCACGGTGGCCTGCGCGCCGCCTTCGGCGACGATCAGGTTTCGTATGTGGTGCGCGGCATCCGATTTCGTCGACAGGAACAGCAGGTGCACCGGCGCTTCCAGCACAATGCCGCGCTGCAGGCAGAGGAAGGCGCCATCGGCCATGAAGGCGGTACTGAGCGCACCGAACACCGTCTGATGCTCGTCGGCGGCAAGATATGACTCGAGCAGATCCGGCGTTGCCTCCAGTGTATCGGCGAGGCTGGCGAGGCGCGCGCCGGTCGGCAGCGCACCGATATTGGACAGCCACGGCGCATAACGACCGTCGAGGAACACCAGCACATGACCCACGTCGGTGGCAAGCGCATGGTGATTCATCAGCGGATTCGCGCCGGCATGCGCACTACCGTCCGTCGCAACGTGAAAGCGTTGCCTTTCGAGCGCCGCCACGCTGGTGTATTTCCAGTCCTCATCGTTCCGAGTAGGAAAGCCGCGTTGGGCGAACCGATCCAGTGCATCCTTGCGCAACCGGGCGAGCCACGGCACGCCGCGACCAGGCAGCAGATCGGCCACACGCGCGAACTCGGCCAGATAATGGCTGCGTGCGTCGCTATTCATCGTGCCCCCGCCCGCACCGGTGTTTTTTTCACGGCTGCTGTTTCGTCCAGCCACCCATAGCCGCGCTCCTCGAGTTCGAGCGCTAGCTCCTTGCCGCCAGTTCGGACGATGCGCCCCTTCGACAGGACATGCACGTAATCCGGCACCACGTAGTCGAGCAGACGCTGGTAGTGCGTCACGACGATCATCGAACGCTCGGTGCTGCGCAAGGCATTGATGCCCTTGGCCACGAGTTGCAGTGCGTCGATGTCGAGGCCGGAGTCGGTTTCGTCGAGGATCGCCAGCTTCGGCTCCAGAAGCGCCATCTGCAGCACTTCGTTGCGCTTCTTCTCTCCGCCGGAAAAACCTTCGTTCACCGAGCGGTACAGCAGATCTTCACGCATCTCCATCTGCTTCATTTTTTCCTTGATTAGCTTGAGGAATTCCATCGCGTCGAGTTCCGGCAGATCGCGATGCTTGCGAACATTGTTCACGGCTGCTTTCAGCAGATGGACGTTGCTCACGCCGGGAATTTCCACGGGATACTGGAACGCCAGGAAGATGCCTTCGCGCGCACGTTCTTCCGGCGCCAGCGGCAGCAGATCGCGCCCCTGGAACAGCACTTCGCCGCCGGTGACTTCGTAGCTCTCGCGGCCAGCCAGCACCTGTGCCAGCGTGCTCTTGCCCGAGCCGTTCGGTCCCATGATCGCGTGCACCTCGCCCGGGTTCACGGTCAGGTTCAGTCCGTGAAGGATCGGCGTCTTGTCGACGCACGCTTGCAGATTGGTGATTGTCAACATGCTTGTCTTTTCCTTTGCTTAACCCACGCTGCCTTCCAGGCTCACGCTCAACAACTTTTGCGCCTCCACGGCAAATTCCATCGGTAGTTCCTTGAACACTTCCTTGCAGAAGCCGTTCACGATCATCGACACCGCATCTTCCGCCGACAGTCCGCGTTGACGGCAATAGAAGAGTTGGTCTTCGCCGATGCGCGACGTGGTGGCTTCGTGCTCGACACGCGCCGTCGGATTGCGCACTTCGATATAAGGGAAGGTATGCGCGCCGCACTGGTCGCCCAGCAGCAGCGAATCGCATTGCGTGTGGTTGCGCGCATCCGTGGCGTTCTTCATGATCTTCACCAGCCCGCGGTAGGCGTTTTGTCCTCTGCCGGCCGAGATACCCTTCGAAACGATGGTGCTGTGCGTGTTGCGCCCGAGATGGATCATCTTGGTGCCGGTATCGGCTTGCTGGTAGTTGTTGGTCAGCGCGACCGAATAGAACTCCCCGGTCGAGTTGTCACCGCGCAGCAGCACACTCGGGTACTTCCAAGTGATGGCCGAGCCCGTTTCGACCTGGGTCCATGAAATATGCGAGTTCGCGCCGCGGCAATCGCCGCGCTTGGTGACGAAGTTATAGATGCCGCCCTGGCCGTTCTTGTCTCCGGGGTACCAATTTTGCACCGTCGAGTATTTGATCCTGGCGTCATCCAGGGCCACCAGTTCGACCACCGCGGCATGCAGTTGGTTTTCGTCGCGCATCGGTGCGGTGCAGCCTTCCAGATAGCTGACGAAGGCGCCTTTGTCTGCGATGATCAGCGTGCGTTCGAACTGCCCGGTATCCTTGGCGTTCATGCGGAAGTAGGTGGACAGTTCCATCGGACAGCGCACGCCGGGTGGGATGTAGCAGAACGAGCCGTCGGAGAACACGGCCGAATTGAGCGCGGCAAAGAAGTTGTCGGAAGAGGGCACGACCGACCCCAGATACTGCCGGATCAGGTCCGGGTGCTCCTGTACCGCTTCGGAGAACGAACAGAAGACGATACCGAGTTCAGCCAGCTTGTCCTTGTAGGTGGTGCCGACCGATACGCTGTCGAACACCGCGTCCACCGCTACGCCCGCGAGGCGCTCGCGCTCGTGCAACGGCACGCCAAGCTTTTCATAGGTGCGCAACAGCTCCGGGTCGACTTCGTCCAGACTCTTTGGCCCATCCTTGAGCGATTTCGGAGCCGAATAATAAATAATGTCCTGGTAATCGATCTTCGGAAAGCAGACCGACGCCCACTCAGGCTCCTTCATCGTTAGCCAGTGGCGAAACGCCTTCAAGCGCCATTCCAACATGAATGCCGGCTCGTTCTTGCGCGCCGAGATAAGGCGGACCGTATCCTCGCTTAAGCCGCGCGGCACCGTATCGGTTTCCAATTCGGTGATGAATCCATGCCGGTATTCGCTGCCGATGAGGGCGTCGAGCGTCATCGCTGCGTCTGTCATGATGTCATTTCCTTTTCGTTGCCGGGGCGATCTTGCGGGCGAGCGCACTAGTGTCGACCGGTTGCGGTATGGGCGCGCTCAATTGGTCGAGCGTGATCTCGCGCAGCACGCCGAACACAGCGCGGTTGATGCGCAGCCAGTTGGCACGCACCGCGCACGACGATTCCTGGGTGCACAAGCCGGGCGTGACACTGCATTCGGTCATGCCGATCGGTCCGTCCATGGCAAGGATGATCTCGGCCAGCGTAATCTCACCCGGTGGCCGGCTCAGCAGATAGCCGCCGCGTGCGCCGCGCTGCGATGCGACCAGCCCGCCGCGCCCCAAAATCTTGAGAACTTTGCTGACGGTGGGCGCCGGCACTCGGATCGTGTCGGCGATTTCGGCTGCACTGCGGCTGCGTTGCGGCTCGTCGGCCATCGCGGCCAGAATCACCGTGCCGTAGTCGGCCATTTTGCTCAGTCTTAGCATCGTCCATTACGCGTCATTTCAAACAGTACTAAATTAGTCCTATTTAGGGATTTTTGCAAGCTGTGTGAGCAATGTGGACGCGCGATGTGCCAGCACCGTATTTTGGAGATGCTCGCGTATCGCACGTCGGACGGCTGTCCAATGAACGTCGGCGATTTGCTGGGCTCCGGCACGATCTCGGGCCGGGCGAAGGGCGGGCCGGCGCGCTGATCGAGTTGTCGCGGTTGTCGCGGTTGGCGCGGTTGGCGCGGTTGGCGCGCACGCCGGTGCCGCAGGGCAACGGCGTGCGGCGCTCCTTCGTCGAGAACGACGACACGCTGATTCTGCAGGGGTGGTGCGAGCGCGAGGGTTTTACGTGGGTCGGCTTTGGGGCGTGCCGGGCAATGGTGGCGGCGTCGCACGCATGATTACCGACTGGCGGTTCGTGCAGTGCCGGCCCGCCGCCAGCGCCTTGCCGTCAAGCCGAAAGCAGGCTGCCTGTGCGCAGAGGCTTGGCCCCGGCGATGCGCGCCACTTCCATGCCGGCCGTCGCAAAGCGCGTGCGATGCCGGGCATACAGCACGCCGGCCGTGCCGGCGCAGACCGTTTCCACGTGGTCGGTCAAGGGGTTGACGATATCGGCGATTTCCTGTCCAGGCTCGATCCAGATACCGGCCGGCGTGCGAAAGACGAGCACGCCCGAAATCGGCGCGATCAGCGGCTCGGTGCCGGAGAGCGGCGTGGCGGGAAACGCGAGCGGCGGGAGATGCGCGGGCGTACCGTCGATTAGCCCGCGCTGCGTCAAGTACTCGACGATGGCCTGCGAATCGTGTTCGGCATGACCGTAGGAGACGTCGGCTTGGCCGCGCAACTCGACGGTCACCGAGATCGAGCCGTTCGGGATCGGGAAGCGGCTGCCGAAGCGCGCACGCAGTTCCGACCAGCAGAAGCTATGGATTTCGTCGAACGGATTGCCGATCGAATTGAGCGCGAGCAGCGACGCCTTTGCGTCCAGATAGCGGGCGAGCGGTTCGACGTCCTGCCACAGCTCGGGATTCGTATACAGATGCATCGCGCCCTCGAAATCGCAATGCAGATCGAGGACGATATCGGCGTCGAACGATAGCCGCTGCAAAGCGAGTCGTTGCGATTCGAGTTCGGTGCGTGGGGTTTGCGCATCGAGCGCTTCGCGCATGGTTTGACGCACCGCGCGGAGATTGGCGTTGGCGTCCCCGGTCAAGCGGCCTTCGATGCGCGGCGAGACCAATGCCGTCAAATCGTAGAAGTTGCGGTTGAAGTTCGTCGCCGTATTCGTTTCGAATCGGCCGATCAATTGCCCAAGCACGTGTTGATTGAGACCGATCGGATTGGGCACCGGCACGACGACGAATTCGGCTTTCAACTTGCCCGCCGCTTCGAGCGCGGCGAGCTTGCGGCGCAGTTCCCACGCGACGAGCATGCCGGGTAGCTCGTCGGCGTGCAGCGACGATTGCACGTAAACTTTTTGCCCGCCTTCGGGGCCGTAGTGGAAGCTCGTCAACGTGCGCTCGGTACCGAGCGAAGGGGCAATCAGCGGATGAATCTTCTTTTGCATAGCGATTTTTTTGGCGCCGCTCGTGCACGCCGCACATCGAAAGGATAGTGTTCGATTGTACGTCGGCCGCGCCATGACGGACAAAAGCCGATCTGATCGCCATGCAAAAAAGGCTCCGGTTCGACGCGGAGCCTCTTGCTTCGTACGGCTTGGTGCGACGTGATGTCGCCCGGGTCGGCGCGCGCGTGCGGCCGACCCGGGATCGTCAGCTCTTCGGCGCGACGTCGAAGTCGAAGTACTTCTTCTCGAGCTTCTGGTACGTGCCATCCTTCATCATGCCGTCGATGGCTTTGTCGACAGCGGCCTTCAAGTCCGCGTCGTCCTTGCGCAGGCCCATGGCGGCCGCGCCGCTCTGGATTTCGTCGCCGGCTTGTTGGAACGCCGCGCCGCGCGGTTGCTTCAGGAAGCCGAGCTCGGCCTGGACTTTGTCTTGCAAGGCGGCGTCGAGGCGGCCCGAGATCAAGTCTTGATAGACCTGGTCTTGGTTCTGATAAGCAACGACGTTGACGCCTTTGGCGGCCCAGTTGTCTTTCGCGTATTTTTCTTGCGTGGTGCCCTGCTCGACACCGACCGACTTACCCTTGAGCGATTCGGCCGTCGGTTTCAAGCCCGAGCCTTTCTTGGCGACGAGCGCGGTAGGCGTCTCGAACAGCGGCTTGGAGAACGCGATTTCCTTTTCGCGCTCCGGGGTGACCGTCATCGACGACAACACGCCGTCGAACTTCTTGGCCTTCAGGCCGGGAATCATGCCGTCGAAGTCGTTCTCGACCCACACGCACTTGGCATGCACCCGCTTGCAGATTTCGTTGCCCAGGTCGATGTCGAAGCCGACGAGCTTGCCATCGGAGCTTTTCGATTCGAACGGGGCGTAGCTCGCGTCCACACCAATACGGATTTGTTTCCAGTCTTTGGCCTGCGCTGCGCCGGCGGAGACGGCGAGTACGGCGACGGTCACGGCGGTTAATAATTTCTTCACGTTGACTCCTCGAGTGGTTCGATCGACCTCGATGCTGCGCGAGCCGCATCGAGGCGCCGTCCTGCGCGGCAGGCGGCCCGATGGTTTTCCTGGCTGCCGAGTGCGGCAGCGCGGCGCAAAGCATACCAAGACAAATTGAGGCGCAGCTAGTAAAACACTGCTTGGCGCGCAAACGCAACATTTCGAAAGCCGTCGAATGCCGCCGCAAGCCCGTCCAAACAGGGCAATTGCGGCTCGAATCAAAGACGCGGCATTGCGTCACCGGTCTTCGAATCGTTCCTCTAGTGCGCGCTCGTTATGCCGCGCCATTTGCGCCATGACCGGAATACACCTAAAGAATCAACGTGTTGAATCGTTATGCGAGTTATATCCCCATGCACAAATACTTGACGACCACGTATTCGTCGATGCCGTAATGCGATCCCTCGCGCCCGAGCCCCGATTGTTTGACGCCGCCGAAAGGCGCCACTTCATTCGAAATGATGCCCGTATTGATGCCGACCATCCCGTATTCGAGCTCTTCTGCCACACGCCAAACGCGGCCGATGTCGCGGCTGTAGAAGTAGGCGGCAAGGCCGAACTCGGTGTCGTTCGCGAGGCGCACGACTTCCTCGTCGCTGGCGAACTTGAACAGCGGCGCGACGGGACCGAACGTCTCTTCTTTCGCCACTTTCATCTCAGAGGTCACGCCCGCAAGGATCGTCGGCTCGAAAAAGTTATGGCCGAGCGCGTGGCGCTTGCCGCCCGTGACGACGCGCGCGCCCTTGGCAAGGGCGTCTTCGATATGCGTTTCGACTTTCAGCAACGCCGCTTCGTTGATCAACGGGCCTTGCGTGACGCCGGGCTCGGTGCCGCGGCCAACCTTCAACTGTTGCTGAACGGCCGCCCGCAGCTTGTCCGCGAACGCGTCGTAGACTTTTTCGTGAACGTAGAAGCGGTTCGCGCAAACGCAGGTCTGGCCGCTGTTGCGATATTTGGAGGCGATGGCCCCGACGACGGCCGCATCGAGATCGGCGTCGTCGAATACGATGAAGGGCGCATTGCCGCCCAGTTCCAGCGACACCTTCTTGACCGTGGGGGCGCATTGCTGCATCAGCAAGCGGCCGACCGCCGTCGATCCGGTGAACGAAAGCTTGCGAACCAGCGCGTTGCTCGTCATTTCTGCGCCGATCGCCTTGGGCTCGCCCGTTACCACGCTCAGCACGCCGGCCGGCACGCCAGCGCGCTCGGCCAGCACGGCGAGCGCCAGCGCCGACAGCGGCGTGGCCTCGGCCGGTTTGACCACGATCGGGCAACCGGCGGCCAGCGCGGGTCCCACCTTGCGCGTGATCATCGCGGCCGGAAAATTCCACGGCGTAATTGCCGCGCAGACGCCCACCGGTTCCTTCACGACAACGATGCGCTTGTCGGCCGTCGGGCTCGGGATCGTGTCGCCGTACACGCGCTTCGCTTCCTCGCCGAACCACTCGAAGAACGACGCCGCGTAGCCGATCTCGCCTTTGGCCTCGGCCAGCGGCTTGCCTTGCTCGGCCGTCATGATGGCGGCGAGGTCGTCGGCGTTGGCGAGCATCAGATCGCTCCATTTGCGCAGCACCGCTGCGCGCGCCTTCGCCGGTTGCGCCCGCCAAGCGGCCCACGCTTGGTTCGCCGCCTCGATGGCGCGGCGCGTCTCCGCCGCGCCCATTTTGGGCACGGTGGCGAGCACGCCGCCCGTGGCCGGGTTACGCACCTCGAACGAGGCGCCGCTATCGGCGTCTTGCCAGCTTCCGGCGATGAACGCTCGGGTCTCGAGCAGCGACGGGTCTTTCAAATCGATCGGTTCCAGGTTCTGCATGTCAGCTCCAACGCGTGAATCGAGAAGGCCTAAGACGAAAAGCTTACGCCATCGTGCCGACGCTTTCCTTCAATGCATCTTCCAGCAGGCCCAAGGCTTCGTCGAACACGGATGTCTCGATGGTGAGCGGAAACAGGAAGCGGATGACGTTGCCGTACGTGCCGCAGATCAGCAGCAGCAAACCGCGCTCGAGCGCGAGCGCCTGCACGCGCTTGGCGAACGCCGGGTCCGGCGTGCGGCTGTCCGGCTGCAGGAACTCGGCGGCGACCATGGCGCCCGGCCCGCGCACGTCGGCCAACTGCGGGACCTGGGCGCGCAACGCTTGGAGGCGCGCTTTGAGCGTCTCGCCCAGTACCGTTGCGCGTTCGCACAGGCCTTCTTCGTCGATGACATCGAGCACCGCATGGGCCGAGGCCAGCGCGAGCGGATTGCCCGCGTACGTGCCGCCGAGCCCGCCCGGTGCGGCCGCGTCCATCAAGTCGGCCCGGCCGACGACGCCCGACAGCGGCATGCCGCCCGCCAAGCTCTTGGCCATCGTCGTCAGGTCCGCCGTGACATCGTAGTGTTCCATCGCAAAGAGCTTGCCGGTGCGGGCGAAACCCGTTTGCACTTCGTCGGCGATGAGGACGATGCCATGCTCGTCGCACAGGCGGCGCAAGCCCCGTACGAACTCGGGCGGCGCGACATAGAAACCGCCTTCGCCTTGCACGGGTTCGAAGATGATCGCGGCAACGCGAGTGGGCTCGATATCGGCTTTCAAAAGGGTTTCGACGGCGCGCAGGGAGTCGGCCGTCGACACGCCGTGAACGGCGTTCGGATAGGGGGCGTGATAAACGTCGGACGGGAAGGGGCCGAAGCCGATCTTGTACGGCGCCACTTTGCCGGTGAGGGCCATGCCCATCAGCGTACGGCCGTGAAACCCGCCTGCGAACGCGATCACGCCGGGCCGGCCCGTGGCCGCGCGCGCGATCTTCACGGCGTTTTCGACGGCTTCGGCGCCGGTCGTGAAGAAGGCCGTCTTCTTCGGGTAGGCGCCCGGTGCACGCGCGTTGATCTTTTCGGCCAGCTCGACGTACGATGCGTACGGCACGATTTGATACGCCGTGTGCGTGAAGCGGTCCAACTGCTCGCGAATGGCGGCTACGACGCGCGGATGGCGATGGCCCGTATTGACCACTGCGATGCCCGCGGCGAAATCGATGAAGCGGCGGCCTTCGATGTCCCAGAGCTCGGCATTTTCGGCGCGCGCCGCGTAGAAATCGCACATGACGCCTACGCCGCGCGGCGTGGCGGCGTTCTTACGGGCTTGCAGATCGGAATTTTTCACGGTGTTCTCCTCGTCGTGCCTGATCGATGGTGGCTTGTCGACGGGCCCGCCGCCGACTCGGTACGGCGACTATAACGAGCTTTGGCTCTTAGCTTCAGAGCCATTTTCGCTCGAACGAGGGAACCACTTTGGTGCGAACCGAGCGGGCAGCGCCGCTCGGACAGGCATTTGAAAGCCATCGCGTGCGGGAGCCCATCGGTCGGCGATGCCATCCGCGCGGCGGGCTGGGCGGGCGTGCCGGGACGCGCCCGCGTTGCGTGGCCGGGCGGCCGCCGGCATTCGAGGCGACGGCGCAGCTTGCCCGCTCGGCTGCAAAAAAGGCGCGGCCGCGAACCGAAAATCTGCGACAAACAGCCTATATTGAGTGAGTCGTCCGCGCTGACGGGCGTGTGCACACTTTCGATTCTCGCTCGGTGCCAGCGATGACCGCCGTTCTTCCCTCGTTGCCCGAGACCACCTTCGCCGAATACGAAGCGCTCAAGCAAATTCTCGATGCCGGCAGCCGGCGCATGACCGTGCGCGTCGTATGCGATGTCAGCGCGTCCGGGCTCACCTTTCCCATTTACGTCGCCACGCTAGGCTCACTCGATCCGAGCGCCCCGGCCATTGGGTTTTTCGCGGGAATTCACGGGCTGGAAAGGATCGGCACGCTGCTTCTGCTCGACTACATGCGCGCGTTGCTCGGACGGCTCGAATGGGATGAACTGCTGCACGCGCAACTGAGCGAGATTCGGCTCGTCTTCATGCCGATCGTCAACCCGGGCGGCATGTGGGCGATGCGGCGTTCCAATCCCAACGGTGTCGACCTGATGCGTAACGCGCCGCAGAACGCGGAAGGGCGCGTGCCGTTTCTGGCAGGCGGCCAACGCATCGGCCCGTGGCTGCCCTGGTACCGCGGGGCGAGGGGCGCGCCGATGGAGGCCGAAGCCGCGACGCTGCTGCGCGTCGTAGACGAGGAACTCGCCTCGCGCCCGCTCAGTATCGCGCTAGATTGCCACTCGGGGTACGGCTTTCACGACAGCATTTGGTTTCCCTACGCCAAATCGACGAAGCACATCGAGCATTTGCCGGAGATCTTCATGCTCAAGGCGATGTTCGAACAGGCCCACCCGCATCACGGTTACCTATTCGAGCCGCAAAGCAGACAGTACCTTGCGCACGGCGATCTTTGGGATTGCGCCTACGACCGTAGCCGCGCGCCGGCGATCTTTCTGCCGCTGACGCTCGAACTCGGCTCGTGGCTCTGGATCAAGAAGAACCCGATGCAGGTCTTGCGGCGCGAGGGCATCTTCAACCCGATCAAGGCGCACCGCACCGAGCGTGTGCTGCGACGTCATACGAACCTGCTCGATTTTCTGGCGCGCGCGGCCTACGCCTCGCCGCGCTGGCTGCCGCAAGGCACGCATCGCCAGCAATTGATGACGCGCGCCGTCGAGCACTGGTATCGGAGGCCCCGGGCGTGAGCGCATGGATCTTGCTGCGCGGCTTGACGCGCGAGTCGAGGCACTGGGCGGACATGCCTCATGAATTGCGTGCGTGCGGCCTCGAAGGCGAGATCGTCGCTGCCGACCTGCCCGGAAGCGGTCGGCACGCGCATGCGCGCTCACCGTTGACGATAGCCGCGACGACCGACTTCGTGCGGCGGGCAATCCTGGCGCAAGGCCATGCGCCGCCATTTCGCATCGTTGCACTATCGCTTGGCGCAATGGTAGCCGTCGATTGGGCGCACCGCTATCCCGGCGAAGTAGAAGGCTTGGTGCTCATCAACACGAGCATGGCTCGCCATTGCGGGCTGATTCGGCGGCTGCGCCCCGGGGCTTGGCCGGCGATCGCACGTGTGTTTCGGTTTTGGCGCGCGCGGCGTCGCGCGGAAGCGGCGATTCATGAGCTGACCTGCGCTCGCATCGACAGTCGCGAGGCCGACTTGGACGCATGGACCGCCATCTACGCAAGCGCGCCGCCTTCGCGCACGAATGCGCTGCGTCAACTGTTCGCCGCGGCGCGTTATCGCGGGCCGGCGGCCGCCCCGCGCTGCCCCATCCTCGCCATCGCCTCGCGGGCCGACGCGCTCGTGCATCCTGCTTGCTCAGCGCAGTTGGCAGCCGCATGGCGCGCGGCCTCGATCGAGCATCCTTGGGCGGGACATGACCTGCCGCACGACGATCCCGCTTGGCTGGCCGGGACGATTGCTGCATGGGTGGGCAGCGTCTGCGCTGTCGCGGCGTCGCGCTAGGGCGCATAATCGCGCTCACCGGCCGAGCAGGCCGAACCCACAGAACATCGTCAAGCAGCGTCATCCGCCGCGGAGGGCACCATGCAAGCGAACAACGAAGAAGCCATCGCCCATCTGCTCGCCGACCTCGTCGAGTATGCGCGCGGACGCTGGTCGCCGGACGCATTCATCCCGCTCGAGCCATTCTTGAGCTTTTACTACGAGCTCGTCGACACGCAGGATTTGCAAAGCCGCAGCATCGCCGATCTGTACGGCGCCGCGATGGCGCATTGGCAGACGGCGCAACGATTCGTACCGGGCGGGGTCGCGGCGCTGCGCGTCTACAACCCCGTGCTCGACGAACACGGCTGGCATTCCGATCACACCGTGATCGAGATCGTCAACGACGACATGCCTTTCCTCGTCGATTCGGTGACGATGGAGGTCAATCGCTGCGGGCTCACGCTGCATTCGGCGATCCATCCGGTCTATCGTGTGTGGCGCGACGCGCAAGCGGCGATCGTGCGCATCGAGCCGGGCGGCGCGACGAGCGGTGATGAAGCTGCCACCAACGGCTCGCGCCTGGAATCGTTCATCCACTTCGAGATCGATCGCTGCGGCGACGCGGCCAAGCTCGCGCAATTGCGTTCGAGCATCGCGCACGTGCTGGGCGATGTGCGCGCGGCGGTGGAAGACTGGCCGAAGATGCAAGCCGTGGCGAAGGAGACGATCAAGGCCTTGGCCGCGCGAGAAACGAGCGAGGAGACCGAGGAGGCGCGCGCCTTTCTCGAATGGATGGTGGCCGATCACTTCACCTTTCTCGGCTTGCGCGATTACGCGCTCGTGCCGCATGGCGACGATTTTGCGCTGCGGGGCGTAAACGGCACCGGCGCGGGCATCTTGCGCGACGACCAGAAGCTGGCCGATGCGCCCGATTTGACGCCTCTTCCGAAGGCGGCCGGTGCGATCATCGGCGAAACGATGCCGATCTTCCTGACGAAGGCCAACTCGCGCGCCACCGTGCATCGGCCCGGATATCTCGACTACGTCGGCGTCAAGCTGTTCGGTCCCGACGGGAAGCTGACAGGCGAGCGCCGCATGCTCGGGTTGTACACGTCGACGGCCTACACCGATTCGATCGACAAGATTCCGATCGTGCGCCGCAAGTGCGCGAACGTCGTACGGCGCGCCGGGTTTTTGGCGAAAGGGCATTTGCACAAATCGCTCGTCTCGGTACTCGAGCAGTATCCGCGCGACGAGTTGTTTCAAACGAACGAGGACGAGCTGTACGACATCTCGCTCGGCATCCTGCGTCTGCAAGAGCACCAGCGCACCCGGCTTTTCGTGCGGCGGGACCGCTTCGAGCGGTTCGTGTCGTGCCTGATCTTCGTGGCGCGCGAAAAGTACAACACCGATTTGCGCCAGCGCATCGCGAAGCTGCTCGCGGGCGCATTCAACGGGACCGGCGTCGAGTTCACGCCGCTCTTGTCGGAGTCGCCGCTCGCGCGCATTCACATCGTCGTGCGCACGAATAACGGTGTGCTGCCCGAGGTGGATACCACGGAGTTGGAGAAGCGCCTCGTCCAAGCGACGCGCCGTTGGCAGGACGATCTCGCGGACGCGCTGCTCGAACGCTTCGGCGAAGAAGAGGGCAACCGCCTGTTGCAACGCTACGGCGATTCGTTTCCGGCGGGATATCGCGAAGACTACCTTGCACGCACGGCCGTGCGCGACATCGAACTGATCGAGGCCGCGCAGCGCAGCGAATCGCTATCCATGAACTTGTACCGGCCGATCGAAGCGGCGCCGCGCGTGTTTCGGTTCAAGGTCTACCGGGTCGGGCAATCGATCGCGCTCTCGCGCAGCTTGCCGATGCTCGAGCATTTGGGGGTGCGCGTCGACGAAGAGCGTCCTTACCTGATCGAGCCGCACGGCGGTGCGCCGGCATGGGTGCATGATTTCGGCCTCGAACTGACCGATTCCGTCGAATTCGACATCGAGCGCGTGAAGGCGCTGTTCGAGGAAGCCTTCGCACGCGTGTGGGCCGGCGAAGTGGAGAACGACGACTTCAATCGGCTCGTGCTGCGCGCGCAGCTCGCGGCCCGTGAGGTGTCGATCTTGCGTGCCTATGCGAAATATTTGCGCCAAGTCGGATCGACATTCAGCGACGCGTATGTCGAACGCGCGGTAACGGGCAATCCGGCGCTCGCGCGCGGGCTCGTCGATCTATTTCTCACGCGCTTCGATCCGGCCGTCGGCGCCGCGCGGGCCGAGCGCACCGAACGCCTGCTGCAAGGTATCCAAACGGCCCTCGATCAGGTCCCGAATCTCGACGAAGATCGCATCCTGCGTCAGTTTCTCGGCGTCATCAATGCGACCGTGCGGACGAACTATTTTCGCCGGGACGATGTGGGGGCGCCGCTGCCGTATCTGTCGTTCAAGCTCGATCCCTCGCGCGTGCCGGGGCTGCCCGAGCCCAAGCCCATGTTCGAGATCTGGGTGTATGCGCCGCGTGTGGAAGGCGTGCATTTGCGTGGCGGGCGGGTGGCGCGCGGCGGGTTGCGCTGGTCAGATCGGCGCGAGGATTTCCGCACCGAAGTGCTGGGCCTCATGAAGGCGCAGATGGTCAAGAACACGGTGATCGTGCCGGTGGGATCGAAAGGCGGCTTCGTGGTCAAGAATCCGCCCGCGGGGGGCGATCGAGAGGCGATGCTGCGCGAGGGCATCGCCTGCTATCAAACGTTCCTGCGAGGGTTGCTCGACGTGACCGACAACCGCCAAGGCGATGCGATCACTGCGCCGCCCGACGTCGTGCGTCACGATACCGACGATCCCTATCTCGTCGTGGCCGCGGACAAGGGCACCGCCACCTTTTCCGACTACGCGAATGCCATCGCGCGCCAATACGGGTTCTGGCTCGACGATGCGTTCGCCTCCGGCGGCTCGGTCGGTTACGACCACAAGAAGATGGGCATCACCGCGCGCGGTGCGTGGGAATCGGTGAAGCGCCATTTCCGCGAGATGGGATTCGATACGCAGACGACCGATTTCACGGTGGTGGGCGTGGGCGATATGTCGGGCGACGTCTTCGGCAACGGCATGCTGCTTTCGCGCCACATCCGGCTCGTCGCCGCGTTCGATCATCGGCACATCTTTCTCGACCCCGATCCCGATCCGGAAGCGAGCTTCGCCGAGCGCGAGCGGATGTTCGCGCTCGAACGTTCGAGCTGGGCCGATTACGATCCGGCCAAGATTTCGGCCGGCGGCGGGGTGTTCCCGCGCACGGCCAAAGCGATTCCGATCTCGCCCGCGGTGCAAGCGGTGCTGGGCATTCAAGCGGCGGCGCTGGCGCCGAACGAGCTCATTCGCGCAATCTTGCTCGCGCCGGTCGATTTGCTCTACAACGGCGGCATCGGCACATACGTGAAGGCGACGCGCGAAACGCATGCCCAAGTGGGCGACCGCGCGAACGATGGGGTGCGCGTGAACGGCGCGCAACTGCGCGCCAAAGTCGTGGCGGAAGGCGGCAATCTCGGGCTTACGCAGTTGGGACGCATCGAATTCGCGCAGAAGGGCGGCCGCATCAACACCGATGCGATCGACAATTCCGCCGGTGTCGACTGTTCCGACCATGAAGTGAACATCAAGATCCTGCTCGGCCTCGTGGTGGCCGACGGCGAAATGACGGAGAAGCAGCGCAACGCCCTGCTCGCGGAGATGACGGACGAGGTCGGGCAACTGGTGTTGCGCGACAACTACGAGCAGACCCAGGCGTTGTCGATCGCCGGACGCTATGCGCCTGAACTGCTCGAAGCCGAAGTGCGGCTCATGCGTTCGCTCGAGCGGCTCGGCCGCCTGAATCGGGCGATCGAATTCCTCCCGAGCGACGAAGACATCGCCGAGCGGCAAGCGGACAAGCTCGGCTTGACCACGCCCGAGCGCGCCGTCCTGCTTGCCTACAGCAAGATGTGGCTCTATGACGAACTGCTCGATTCGGACTTGCCCGAGGATGCGCTCGTCGCCGACATGCTGCGCGACTACTTCCCCAAGCCCCTGCAAA
This sequence comes from Trinickia sp. Z7, assembly GCF_056498045.1. Taxonomy (NCBI): domain Bacteria; kingdom Pseudomonadati; phylum Pseudomonadota; class Betaproteobacteria; order Burkholderiales; family Burkholderiaceae; genus Trinickia; species Trinickia sp. Z7. The sequence goes on along the minus strand of NZ_JAUEQW010000005.1, from coordinate 287,828 downwards.
CGCGCTTTGCCGGCGCCGCCGCCCGCCACCCGCTCAAGCGCGAGATCCTCGCGACGCATTTGGCCAACGCGCTCGTGAATCGCGTCGGCTGCACTTTCGTGCATCGGCTGCAAGAGGAAACCGACGCCAAGCCCAGCGACATCGTGCATGCCTGCATCATGGCGCGAGACGTCTTCGATATCGGCGAGCTATGGGTGCGCATCGACGCGCTCGACAATCGCGTCGCCGACGATGCGCAGGCGCGCATGTTCGTCGATGTCGCGCGGCTCGTGGAGCGCGCGGCGCTCTGGTTCCTGCGACAATTGCAGGCTGCGCAGCTCGCGCGAGATAGCGCGGGCGTCGCGGCGCTGATCGAGCGTTGCCGCGAGGCGGCGGCGCGGCTGGCTCCGCGTTTGCCGGCGCTGTTGCCGAGCGCGGAGCTGGCGGCGCTGGACGAGCGGCGGCGCGCGCTGGAAGACGCGGGCGTCGACGCCGATTTGGCCGCGCGGGTTGCCAGCGGGGACATTTCGGCGGCGGTGCTCGATATCGCCGACGTGGCCTCGAGCGCGGCTCAGCCTCTGGAACTCGTGGCGGGGGTCTATTTCGCGCTGGGCACTCTGCTCGACTATGCGTTCATCAGCGAGCGCGCGAGTGCGTTGCCAACGCACACGCATTGGGACATGCTTGCGCGCGCGGCGGCGCTGGCCGAGCTGGCGCGGCTCAAGCGCACGCTGACGGCGAGCGCCCTCGCGCATGCGCCCGAGCGCGCATCGGCCGACGCAATCGCGGCTGCATGGCGCGAGCAACGCGCACCGCAACTGGACCGCTTCGCGCAGTTGGTTGCCGAGCAGCGCGCGTCGGGCGGCGCGAGCTTGTCGATGTTGCTCGTGCTGGTACGGGAAATGGCGGTATTGGAACGGAGATGAACGAGTTGGGTATGAACGATCGACACGATGACCACGCGCAAGCGCCGCGCTTGACCAGTCTTTCGCACGGAGGCGGATGCGGCTGCAAGATCGCGCCCGGCGTGCTTGCCGAATTGCTGGCCACGCAACCCGCAGCGGCGCCGGTCGCTGCGTTTGCGGATCTGCTCGTCGGCAGGGAAACGGCGGACGATGCTGCTGTCTACCGGCTGAACGACGAGCAAGCGATCGTCGCGACGACGGATTTTTTCATGCCGATCGTCGACGACCCATTCGACTTCGGCCGGATCGCGGCAACCAACGCGCTGTCCGATCTCTACGCCATGGGCGCTCGGCCGATTCTCGCCTTGGCGATCGTGGGGATGCCGATCAATGTGCTGCCGCGCGAGACGATCGCGGCGATATTGCGCGGCGGCGAAAGCGTGTGCGCCGAGGCGGGCATTCCGATCGCGGGCGGGCATTCGATCGATTCGGTGGAGCCGATCTACGGCTTGGCGGCGCTCGGTGTCGTGCATCCGGCGCGCGTCAAGCGCAATTGCACGGCGCGCGAAGGCGATCTGCTGGTGCTCGGCAAGCCGCTTGGCGTCGGCGTTTTGTCTGCGGCTTTGAAGAAAGGGGAGTTGGACGAACGCGGGTATGCGGCGATGATCGAATCGACGACGCGGCTCAATCGCCCCGGCATCTCGCTCGCCGAGTTGTCCTGCGTCCATGCGCTGACCGACGTGACCGGCTTCGGGCTGCTGGGGCACGTGCTCGAATTGGCGCGCGGCGCCGATCTCGGCATTCGTCTGCGCTATCGGGCGTTGCCGCTGCTGGCCGGCGTCGAGGCATTGGCCGCGCGTGGGATCGTGACGGGCGCGTCGGCGCGCAATTGGAGTTCATACGGCGCCGATATCGATCTCGGCGCGCAATTGCCCGAAACGGCACGTTCATTGCTCACCGATCCCCAGACTTCGGGCGGCCTGCTGGCGGCATGCGCGCCGGAATCGGTCGAAGCAGTGCTCGCTTGCTTTCGCGCCGAAGGGTTCGCCGATGCGGCGGTGATTGGCGAAGTGATCGGCGGGCAGGCGCGCGTCAGCGTCGAGTGACGGCCGGCGTCGGGTTGCGGCGAAGTTTCAGGGATCGTTCAGGTGAGAACGAAGTCAGATGAGGATCGCGCGAGCGGCAGGCTCCACGCCGTGCTCGCGATCCGTCGTTGCTGTCTCTTCCTCACGTATCTATGCGCAAATCCACGTTTCTCGGCCTTTTATTCGTACTGTTTTGTCTATCGATTACCGCTCGGGCCGCGCCCGCGTCGACGCCTGCTGCGGCCGAGCCCGTCTCGAATCCTTCCACGGTCGCACTGAGTCCGGAGCAGGCCAAGCACGCGTTGCAAGTGCTGAGCGACCCCAAATCGCGCGCTCAGATGGAGGACACGCTGCGCGCAATTGCAGCGGCGGGCGCATTGGCGAGCCCTCCGGCTGCAAGCGCGCCTGCGGCCGCGCCGGCCAGCGGCGCGTCGGCCGTTTTGGCGGCGATCGCGTCGAACGGGCTGGTCTCGCAGGTATCGCGCCAGACGGTGCGAGGCATTCGCGCAATCGGTGCCTCGTTGCGTCACTCCGCGGCCGCTTTGCTCGATATCCGTTCGGTCCGCGCATGGTGGGCCTACGAGATGACGAGCAAAGAAGGGCGCGCGCAACTCGAGCAACTCGCGTGGACGCTTGCCGCGACGTTCGTGCCGGCCTGGCTCGTTAGCTGGTTCTTCTCATGGCTGCTGCGAAAGCGCGTTCGGGCTTTGGCGACGGGCGAAGCCGAACCGGTTAGCGCATCCAGCGCGGGCGATGGCGCCGCAAGCGGGGCGGCTGCGGCTGCCGATGCCCGGGCAGATTCGGCAGTCCGGCATTTCAACGCGAACGTGCCTGGCGCGAACATCGACGATAACGCGCTGCGCGCGGCACGCGGCGGGCACGACGCGGTACATGCCGGGCGCCACTGGTCGGTGCTGCAGCGGCTGCCGTATGCGTTGCTGCACACGTTTCTCGAAGCGATTCCGCTTGCCGCGTTCATCGGCGTGGCGATCGTCGCCATGTCGCTGTTGACGGACGATGGCACGCCCGAGGCCGATGTCGTCGAGACGGTGATCGAAATCTACGTCATTGCTCGGGCCGTCGTGCTCGTGAGCGCGTTCCTGTTCGCCGGCGGCGCGCCGAGGCTGCGCATGCTGCCGCTCGGCGACGCCTGGGCCGCATTCGGGCAAAACTGGGTATTGCGCCTGGTGGTCGTGCTCGGCATCGGCGTGGCGCTCGCCGAAACACCGGTGCCGCTGGGCCTGACGGCCGAAGCGCACTTGGGCATCGCGAAGGCGGTGGCGCTGGCGGGCCACGTGATGATCGCGATGCTGATCTTGCAGATTCGCCGTCCCGTGGCGGACTGGCTGCGAACGAAAGCCGCTTCTTCGCACGTGCTGCGCTTCTTCGGGAACTGGTTGGCCGACATATGGGCGCCGCTCGCCGTCTTTCTCGTCATGGCGCTTTGGTTCATTTGGGCCCTGGACGTGCGTAACGGGTACCAGGCGCTGCTCGAGCACGGCGGTTTTTCATTGCTGATTCTGATAGGCGCGCGCGTCGTCGCCATCGTCACCTTCGGCATTCTCGGGCGCATGTTCGGTGATCAAAACGGCGGGGCCGCATCCGTGGCGGTGCAGCGCGCGCAGCGGTATTACCCCATGCTGCGCCGCTTGATCTGGCTCGCCATCGTCGTTACGGCCGTCTCGCTGGTGCTGTGGGTGTGGAACATCCACGTCTGGCACGCGTTCACGAGCAACTTCGTGGGGCGCCGGCTCGCATCGGCCTGCACGACGATCGCCATTGCCGTGTTGGTCGCATTGCTCGTCTGGGAATCGATCAACGTGTCGATCGAGCGGCGGCTGCGCCGCTGGACCGACGCCGGCGATCTGATGCGGGCGGCGCGCTTGCGCACGCTGTTGCCGATGCTTCGCTCCGCATTGCTGATCGGAATCGGGCTCATCGTGGGTCTGACGGGCTTGAGCGAGATTGGCGTCAACATCGGGCCGCTACTGGCCGGCGCGAGCGTGTTCGGCGTCGCGCTCGGTTTGGGCGCGCAAAAGGTCGTGCAGGATTTCCTCACCGGCACGTTCCTCTTGATGGAAAACGCGATGCAAGTCGGCGACTGGGTCACGCTGGCGGGCCTGTCGGGAACGGTCGAATACTTGTCGATTCGTACGGTGCGCCTGCGCGGCGGGGACGGTGCGCTGCACACCATACCGTTTAGCTCGGTGTCGACCGTGAGCAACGCGAATCGCGGGCTCGGCAATGCCGCGGTGAAGGTGAGCATCGCCTATGGGCAAGACATCGATCTCGCGGTGCGTACGCTCAACGAGATCGGGGCGAGCTTGCGCGAAGACCCGGCATTCAAGGACGGCATCGTCGGCGACTTCAGCTTCTGGGGCGTCGATCAGGTGGATGGCTCGATGATCACGCTGCTGGGGCAAATGCAATGCCGCGATACGGCGCGTTGGCCGACGCAGCGCGAATTCAACCGGCGCATCGCCGAGACCTTCCGCGAGCGCGGCATCCTCATCGCCAATCCGTTGCGAAACGTGTTGGTGCCGGCCGTGGCCCATCAGCCGCTCGCCGACGGTGACGCACGGGCCGACGGTGCGAACGAGGGCATGAACGAAGGCGCGAACGGCGGCACGAACGACGGCGCGCAGACTCAGCGCCCCGAACCGGACAAGAAGCCTTCGACGCACCCATGACGAGCGATGAGCACGCCTCTATACTGACGCGCGCAGCACCGGCATTCGCATCAGTAGGAGTATCGGTATCAGCTTCAGCGAGCGGTTCTCTCCAACAAGTCACGAATCCAAGGAGTGTCCATGCATACTCGCACCATCGCTTCGCTCGGCGCGATCGCGCTGACCGCCTGCGCGGCCACGGCTTCGATCGCGCAGGATAACGACGCGGCCTTTGCCGAATCCGGCGCGCACGGCCGGCACGTGAAAGTCATGATCATTTCGATGTTCGCACCGGAAGGGCAAGTCTGGCTCGATCATCTGGGTCCCTGGGAATCGATCCCCGTCGCCGGGCTCTCGCCCGACTACCCTGACGTGCATTGCAACAAGCAAGAGATCTGTGTGATGACCACCGGCATGGGACATGCGAACGCGGCTGCCTCGACCATGGCCCTCACGTTTTCGCCGCGCTTCGACTTGCGCCACACGTACTTCATGATTGCCGGCATCGCCGGCATCGACCCCGCGCAAGGTACGCTCGGGTCGGCGGCGTGGGCGAAATACCTCGTCGATTTCGGAATCCAATGGGAACTCGACGGGCGCGAAATCCCGCCGGGCTGGAATACCGGTTATCTCGGCATCAATACGACGAGCCCGACGCAAAAACCGCCGCTCGATTACAAGACCGAGGTATTTCAACTGAACGCGAAGTTGGCCGACGCCGCGTATGCGCTCTCGCGCAATGTCGTGCTGACCGACAGCGCGCAGGCGCAAGCCGCCAGAGCGAAGTTCAGTTACGCACCCGCGAACCAGCCGCCCTCGGTGATTCAATGCGACACCTTGGCGGGCGACACATGGTTTTCCGGTACCGATCTAGGCCAACGCGCGCGCGATTGGACCAAAATCATGACGGACGGCAAAGGCACCTACTGCACCACGCAACAGGAAGACAACGCGACCTACGAGGCGCTCACGCGCGCTGCCAATGCGCATCGTGTCGATCTCGCGCGCGTCGCCGTCCTGCGCACGGGTTCGGATTTCGATCGTCCGTACGATGGCCAAACGAGCGCGGACAACCTGCTCAACTACCAAGCGCAGGGCGGTTTCCCGCTGGCGATCGCGAACCTGTATGCGGCGGGCAACCCGCTCGTGCAGGAAATTGCGATGCATTGGGGGCAATGGCGCAACGGCGTGCCGCAACGCTGAGCGCACCGGCCGCGGCGGCGCTGTGCCGCGGCGGCCGAAACGGCGTCCAAACGGGCGCGTCGCTGTCCCAATGATCGAGCATGGAAGGCGATACCTCGAACATTTAGGATTCCTTTACGTTAGGACTACTCATCATTGTCCTGCGCGGGCCAGATCGACACGCGCATTGCCTTCGTCGCGCCGTGCGTAGCGGGCCGCTTGCGTTTGGCCTTCGAGGCTCAAGCTCGGATAGCTTTGCTTGTTCAGCGAGGGCAGCGTGCCGTCTTGCCGGGCAGCGACGAGTTCCGCACGAACTTGCTCACGCGTTTTCGTGCTGGCGCCGACCCACGATTGGTCTTGATACGAGCCGTTGTGGCCGATGCCGCCGTCGGCGAATGCGCCCGTGCTGGCGAAGAGGGAAACGAAAAGTGCTGCTGCGAGAGTGCGCTTCATGATTTGCTCCTGTCTTGTAGGGTGCGGCGTCGATGATCGGCGTCGCGACAGGAGCAAATGTAGGCTCAGGCGGAATCAGGATAAACCCGAATTTGACGAAATGATTTGTCGGTGCGGCAAAACAATCGCCGCCCTCGATCTCACGCCACCCACTCCGTGAGCACGGGCGTATCGAGCGCCGGGGCGCTTTCGCGTTCCTCGAGCGTGCGCTTGCTGCAAGGCGCATCGAGGCCTTGACGGCCGCTCAGCAACGGGCAGCGGTCGAACACCTCGGCAATCCAGTCGACGAACACCCGCACCTTCGGCGAGAGGTGGCGGCTGTGCGGGTAGACGGCCGAAATCGGCATCGGCAGCGGTTTCCATGCGGGCAGCACTTCCTTGAGCCCCCCCGAGCGCAAATGCGGCAGGACCATGAACAACGGCGCTTGGATCAGGCCGAAACCCTCGAGGGCGCAGGTTACATAAGCGTCGGCGTCGTTGACGGACACTGAACCGGGCATCTTCACCTCGACTTCCTTGCCGTCGACGAGGAAGTCGAAGTTGATGATCCGGCCGGTTCTGCTAGAAAAGTAATTGACCGCCTGATATTGGCCCAATTCGTCGATGGTTTGCGGCTCGCCCGCGCGCGCCAGGTAGTCGGGGGACGCGCAAGTCACGCCCTCGAACAAACCGATGCGGCGCGCGACCAGCGACGAGTCGGCCAATGCACCGACGCGAATCACGCAGTCCACGCCTTCTTGCAGCAAATCGACGGGGCGGTCGGAGAAGCCGAGCTGCAGATCGATATCGGGGTAGCGCTGATGAAATTCGCAGAGCCCGGGAATGACGACCGTGCGCCCGAGCGCACCCGGCATGTCGACGCGCAACTTGCCGCGGGGCTTCTTGCTGCCGTTCTGAAGGCTGCTTTCGGTTTCGTCGACATCCGCCAAAATGCGCACGCAGCGTTCGTAATAAGCGGCGCCGTCGGGCGTGAGGCTCAGCCGCCGCGTCGTGCGGTGCATGAGCCGTACGCCCAGGTATGCTTCGAGGTTCTGGATGATCGTCGTAACGGATGCGCGCGGCAGGTCGAGCGTTTCCGCAGCCTTCGTGAAGCTGTTCGTGTCGACTACACGCGTGAACACCTGCATGGCCTGAAGCCGATCCATCGTCGTTCTCCGGAATACTCCCGTCGACTGTCCCAAGTAATGAGAACAATTGTTCGGGCGCGGTGAATTGTGTTGCCGGATTATAGGCATTTATCCCGGAGTCTGCCGAACCCACAATTCGCATCATTGTGAAACTGTCGCGCTTTGCGCGTTCGATCATGCGAACTACGCATTCCCGTGGGGTTTCCGCGGGATCGCCTTGGGGCACGGATCCGCTCGAGGTCAATGAGGTCCGGATTGCAGGATACGAGAGCAATATACCGTTGCGGCTTTATCGCCGCGCCGGTGTACGCTCATTGCCGGTCATGCTTTATTTTCATGGCGGCGCTTTCGTGAGCGGCTCGCTCGACGATGCGGAATTTGCAGCGCGTTATTTCGCGGAGCATCTATCGGTATTGGTCATATCCGTAGGTTATTCGCTCGCGCCGAAGCATCCGTTTCCGGCTGCGCTCGAAGACGCCTACCGTGCCGCCCGATGGGTGGAAGGCGCGGGCCGAGCGCTCGGCGGCGACGGCAAGCGGCTGCTGGTGGCGGGGCACTGCGCGGGCGGGCATATCGCCAACGGTCTCGCATTCGTCGCACGAGATCGCGGCGACGTGGGCATCGCCGCGCAAGCGCTGTTCAGCCCGATGCTCGATCCGAGCATGACGTGCCTGGCCGATGAGCGCCACGTGGCGTCCGACATCACGCCGCGTCAGTGTCTGGCGAGCTATCGCGCCTACCTGCCGCAAGCGTCGCAGAGACTGCATCCGTACGCGGCGCCGCTCGAATCGATGCGGCTCGCGGGGTTGCCGCCGGCCTTCATCGCGACGGCGCGCAACGACGTGCTGCACGTCGAAGCGGAAACCTACGCCGCTCGCCTGATCGGCGCCGGCGTGCCGACGCAGGTCATGCGCTACTCGAATGCAACACATGAGCGGATCGCGTACGATCCGCAAGCTTTGCAAGACGCCGCGCGCTTCTTCGAGCGTCACCTCGAACCGCGCGCTGTCACAATCGGTTGACCAGAAACGTCATACAACAACACCACACCGGAGCCTCGTCATGCCAAAGAAGCCTCTTTCTCGTACTCGCATCGCCTACGCCGTCCTTGCCGTGGCTGCGGTGGCCGGCATCGGTGCGTTCAGTGCGATTCGCGTCAACGCGAGCGCGCCCGCACAAGCCGCGCCGATGGCGCCCGAGGTCGATGTCGCCTCAGTCTTGAACCGGACCGTCACCGATTGGCAAAGCTATTCGGGCCGTCTCGAAGCCGTCGATCGAGTAGACGTTCGCCCGCAAGTGTCCGGCACGATCGTGTCCGTCGACTTCAAGGATGGCGCACTCGTCAAGAAGGGCCAAACGCTGTTCGTGATCGATCCGCGTCCGTACGCGGCCGAAGTCGATCGCGCCAAAGCCCAGCTCGCGGCGGCCAAGGCGCGTGAGAGCTACGCGCAGACCGACTGGCAACGCGCGCAGCGTCTCATGGCCGACAACGCGATCGCCAAGCGCGACTACGACGAAAAGCAGAACAATGCCCTGGGCGCCGCTGCGGACGTGAAGGCGGCGCAGGCAGCGCTCGAAGCCGCGCAAATCAACCTCGGCTATACGACCATCGTCGCTCCGGTGGCGGGACGCGTTTCCCGCGCTGAGATCACAGTTGGCAACGTGGTGTCCGCAGGCGCGAGCGCGGCGCCGTTGACCACACTCGTGTCGGTGTCGCCGATCTACGCGTCGTTCGACGTCGACGAGCAGACGTATCTGCAATACATCGGTCGTGCCCGCAGCGGTACGACCGTGCCGGTGGAGCTCGGCCTAGCGAACGAAACGGGCTACTCGCGCAAGGGCGCGATCGCCTCGGTCGACAACCGGCTCGATACGTCCTCCGGCACGATCCGCGTGCGTGCGCGCTTCGACAACCCGGACGGCACGTTGGTCCCGGGCCTGTATGCGCGCATCAAAGTGGGCGGCGGGCAGCCGCATCCCGCGCTGCTGATCGACGAAGCCGCGATCGGCACGGACCAGGACAAGAAATACGTCCTCGTCGTCGACAAGAAGGGCGCCGTGGCGTACCGCGAGGTCAAGCTCGGCGCATTGCACGGCAACTTGCGCGTGATCACGGCCGGCCTCTCGGCCGACGAGCGCATCGTCGTGAACGGCGTGCAGCGTGTTCGTCCGGGCCAAACGGTGCGGGCGCATATGGTGCCGATGACAGACGATCCGTCGAGCGAGGGTAGCGCGAGCGCCGATGCGGGCCAAGCGGGTGCAGGCCAATCGACGAATTCCTGAGCTTTAGCTTCGACTTAAAGCACACTCAGAACGCCACATGAACATCTCAAAATTTTTCATCGACCGACCTATCTTCGCGGGGGTATTGTCGGTCCTGATCCTGCTGGCCGGCGTGATTTCGCTGTTTCAGCTGCCGATCTCCGAGTACCCCGAAGTGGTGCCGCCCTCGGTCATCGTTCACGCGCAGTATCCGGGCGCGAACCCGAAGGTGATCGCCGAGACCGTCGCTTCGCCGCTGGAAGAGCAGATCAACGGCGTCGAGAACATGCTCTACATGCAGGCGCAGGCGAACAGCGACGGCAACATGACGTTGACCGTCACGTTCAAGCTGGGCACCGACCCCGACAAGGCGCAGCAACTCGTGCAGAACCGGGTGTCGCAAGCGATGCCGCGCCTGCCCGACGACGTGCAGCGTCTCGGCGTGACGACCATCAAGAGCTCGCCTACGCTCACGATGGTCGTCCACTTGATCTCGCCGGACAACCGCTACGACATGACGTATCTGCGCAACTACGCGTTGCTCAACGTCAAGGACAGACTCGAGCGCATCGCGGGCGTAGGCCAAGTGCAACTGTGGGGCGCGGGCGACTATGCGATGCGGATCTGGCTCGATCCGAACAAACTGGCTGAACGCAACTTGACGGCCAACGACGTCGTCAGCGCCATTCGCGAGCAAAACGTGCAAGTGGCTGCCGGCGTGATTGGCGGCTCGCCGTCGTCGCCGGACGTACCGCTGCAATTGTCGGTGAATGCGCGCGGCCGCTTGCAGACCGAATCGCAGTTCGGCGCTATCGTCATCAAGAGCTCGCCCGACGGCGGCGTCACGTATTTGCGTGACGTCGCGCGGGTGGAGTTGGCCGCATCCGAGTACGGCTTGCGTTCGTTGCTCGACAACAAGCCGGCTGTCGCGCTCGGTATCAATCAGCAGCCCGGCGCCAATTCGCTCGCGATTTCCGATCAAGTGCGCAAGGACATGGCCGAGCTGAAGAAGGACTTCCCGGCGGGGGTCGACTACGACATTGTCTACGACCCGACACAGTTCGTGCGTTCGAGTATCGAAGCGGTGATCCATACGCTGCTCGAAGCGATCACGCTCGTCGTCATCGTCGTGATCGTGTTCTTGCAGACGTGGCGCGCGTCGATCATTCCGCTCGTCGCCGTGCCGGTGTCGATCGTCGGGACGTTCTCGCTGCTGCTTGCGTTCGGATTCTCGATCAATGCGTTGTCGTTGTTCGGGATGGTGCTTGCGATCGGTATCGTGGTCGACGATGCGATCGTCGTGGTCGAAAACGTCGAGCGCAACATCTCGGCGGGCTTGAGTGCGAGGGCCGCCACTTATCGGGCGATGCGCGAGGTGAGCGGACCTATCATCGCCATCGCGCTCACGCTGGTTGCCGTGTTCGTGCCGCTTGCGTTCATGAGCGGATTGACGGGCCAGTTCTACAAGCAGTTCGCGATGACGATCGCGATCTCGACGGTCATCTCCGCGTTCAACTCGTTGACGCTGTCGCCCGCGCTGTGCGCGATCTTGCTGCGCGGGCACGATGCGCCCAAAGATTGGCTGACGCGCGCGATGGACAGCGTGCTGGGCGGATTCTTCAAGCAGTTCAACAAGGTGTTCAAGCGCGGCTCGCAGTCGTACGGCCGCGGCGTGACGCGCGTGCTCGGCCGCAAATCGCTGATGCTCGGCGTCTATGCGGTGCTCGTCGGCGCAACTTTGCTGGTCACGCACGTCGTGCCAGGCGGTTTCGTTCCCGCGCAGGATAAGGAGTATCTGATCGCGTTTGCGCAGTTGCCGAACGGGGCGACCCTCGATCGGACCGAGGGCGTGATCCGTGAAATGGGCGACCTGGCGATGAAGCAACCGGGCGTCGAGCACGCGGTGGCGTTCCCCGGTTTGTCGGTGAACGGCTTCACGAACAGCTCGAGCGCGGGCATCGTGTTCGTCACGCTCAAGCCGTTCAAGGAGCGCGGTTCGAAGGCGTTGTCGGCCGGGGCCATCGCGGGTGCGCTGAACCAAAAGTACGCGGGCATCAAAGGCGCATTCGTGGCCGTGTTCCCGCCGCCGCCCGTGCTCGGCCTGGGCACGCTCGGCGGGTTCAAGCTGCAGCTCGAAGATCGCGGCGCGCTCGGTTACGCGCAGCTCGACGAGGCGACGCAAGCGTTCATCAAGCGCGCGCACGAAGCGCCCGAGCTCGGCCCGCTGTTCACGAGCTACCAGATCAACGTACCGCAGTTGAACGTCGATCTGGATCGCGTGAAGGCCAAGCAGCTCGGCGTATCGGTGACCGACGTCTTCAACACGATGCAGATCTATCTCGGCTCGCTGTACGTGAACGACTTCAACCGCTTCGGCCGCGTTTATCAGGTGCGCGTGCAGGCCGATGCGCCGTTCCGCGCACACCCTGACGACATCTTGCAGTTGAAGACGCGCAACGCCGCGGGCGATATGGTGCCGCTGTCATCGGTCGTGAAGGTGTCGCCTACGTTTGGTCCCGAAATGGTGGTCCGCTACAACGGCTATACGGCGGCCGACATCAACGGCGGCCCCGCGCCGGGCTACTCGTCGGATCAAGCGCAGAACGCGATCGCACGCATCGCCAAGGAAACGCTGCCGCGCGGCGTGAGCTTCGAATGGACCGACCTCACGTACCAGCAGGTGCTGGCAGGCAATTCGGCGATCTGGGTGTTCCCGATCAGCGTGCTGCTCGTCTTCCTCGTGCTTGCCGCGTTGTACGAGAGCTTGACGTTGCCGCTCGCAGTCATCTTGATCGTGCCGATGAGCGTGCTGTCCGCGCTAACGGGCGTGTGGCTGCTGCGGGGCGACAACAACATCTTCACGCAGATCGGTTTGATGGTGCTGGTCGGATTGGCATCCAAGAACGCGATCCTGATCGTCGAATTCGCACGTGAGTTGGAACACGATGGCCGAACCCCGGTCGCGGCCGCGATCGAGGCGAGCCGCCTGCGGCTGCGTCCGATCTTGATGACGTCGATCGCCTTCATCATGGGTGTGGTGCCGCTGGTGCTGTCGACGGGCGCGGGTTCGGAGATGCGCCATGCGATGGGTATCGCCGTGTTCTTCGGGATGCTGGGCGTGACGCTGTTCGGCCTGATGTTGACGCCGGTCTTCTACGTGGTGCTGCGCACGCTTGCCGGGGGCAAGATCCATGTGGCGGGCAAGGACTCGAAAGACGATGCGGACGTCGACGAACCCGCTCTGTCGGATGCTTGAGGCTTAGAGGGAAACAACAATGAAACGAATTGATTCGGTTGCAGGCGGCTCGCGTCTCGCACGGCGCGCTTTGGCCGGCGGCCTTTTGATGACGCTCGTCGCAGCTTGCTCGATGGGGCCGACCTACAAGCGGCCCGACGTCGATACGCCGACCGCGTTCAAGGAAGCGCCGCTGCCGGCGTCCGAGGCGGGCACGTGGAAGAGCGCGCAGCCTGCGGATGCGGCGCAACGCGGACAGTGGTGGGCTATTTTCAACGATGCGACGCTGAACCAACTCGAGGACGAGGCGCTCGCGGCCAACCAAAACTTGAAGGCGGCCGCGGCGCGCGTGCGCGAATCGCGGGCGGGGCTCGACGCCGCGCGCTCGGCATGGTTTCCCGATCTGGGCGTTGGCTTCGGCCCGACGCGCGAGCGGCTTTCGCCGGCGTCGCAGGGCTTGCCGCAGAATGCGTACGTGCCGCCGGTGACGTTGTGGCGCGCGCAGGCTACGGTGTCCTATGAGGCGCCGCTGTTCGGCCGCGTGAGCGATAACGTATCCGCGGCGCGCGCCGATTCGCAGCAATCCGAGGCATTGTTCCGCTCGGTGCAGCTCGCGTTGCAGGCCGACGTCGCGGCGAATTACTTCTCGCTGCGCGAGCTCGATACCGAGCAGGACCTGTATCGCCGCACGGTGGCATTGCGCGAGGAGGGGCTCAAGCTCGTGAAGCATCGTTACGACGCGGGCGAGGTCAGCGAACTCGATCTTCAGCAAGCCACGAACTCGCTTGCCACGGCGAAGGCCGAAGCCGCGGGCGTTGCACGTCAAAGGGCCGCGTCCGAACATGCGCTTGCCGTGTTGCTAGGCAAACCGCCTGCCGAGTTCACGTTCGCGCAGCAGCCGCTCGCGCCTGTGCTCGCGCGCGTGCCGTCCGGCTTGCCTTCGTCGCTGCTCGAACGCCGCCCCGACATTGCTGCGGCCGAACGGGCGATGGCCGCGGCGAACGCCCGCGTCGGTCTCGCCAAGTCGGCGTTTTTCCCGCAGTTGGACGTCACGGGCGCCTTCGGTTACGAGGCCTCGGGCTTGAGCCAGTTGTTCAAATGGTCGAGCCGCACGTTCCTGCTCGGGCCGTTCGCCGGCACGGCGCTCACGTTGCCGATCTTCGACGGCGGGCGCCGCAAGGCCGATCTTGCGCGAGCGCGCGCGCAATACGACGAGCAGGTCGCAACATACCGCTCGCAAGTGCTCCAGGCCTTCCGCGAAGTCGAAGACAGCTTGGCGGACTTGCGCCTGCTGGACGATCAAATCCGTGCGCAAAACGATGCGGTGAACGCGGCGGCGCGCGCCGAGCATTTGTCGGAAGCGCAATATCGCGAGGGCCAAGTCAATTATCTCGATGTGCTGGACAGCCAGCGCACGGTGTTGTTGGCGCAGCGTCAGGCGAGCCAGCTCGCGGGGTCGCAGGCCGTGGCGACGGTCAGCCTGATTCGCGCGCTCGGCGGTGGCTGGGGCGATGCGAAGCCGGCCGATACCCAGCAGGTTGCCAAGCAGTGACGCAGTGTGCAGTGCGCCGCTCGCCCGAGCGGGCGGCGCGTTTCGAACCGACGGAGCGTTTGTCGCGCAGTCGCTTGCGCGAGAGGGCTCCGGTCTGTGTGCGCTGGATGGTGCACGAAGGAAGCGAGGGACGGTAGATGAACTCGACGGTTGCGGTTGATGAAGACATCGAGCAGGGCGTGAGCTTCGAGCAATTCATGACTTCGCTGCGCGATCCGGCTTTCGCTGCGCCCATCGTTTCGGCGCGGCGTTTTTCCGATGCATTGCATATCGACCTGCAGACGCTTGCCAAGCAGGCAGGCGTGCATCGCAATACGCTGAGCCGGATGCCCGCATCGGAGAGCGTGCAGCGGTTTTTGCGCGAGGCGCTGCGGGTAATTCGCGCGGCGACGGACGTACAGGGCTGCGTGAAGCAAGCGCTGTTCTGGTACCGGAACGAGCCGTTGTCGGAGTTCGAGTACAAGACGGCGGAACAGCTCGTGTGCGCAGGCCGGACCGAAGACGTATTGCGGTATATCGTGCTGCGCCAGCGGTGAGCCGCACTCGGGCGGCGTGAATCCGCGACGGCGGTTCGGCATTCGTGTCTTTTCAATATGTGGGCCAACGATAAGTCCGGAAACGTGCTTGCGCGGGCGACGGTTGTACGCGCGCGCGCCCATCAGTTAGCGTACGAGCAGATGGCGAACCGATCGAGGATCGTGCCGTATTTGCTTGCGGTAATGGAGCGAGTTCGGCCCCGCTCGTGCAACGCTGTCGACGATCCCACGCACAACCTCGGCGCGCCCCTATAGGCGTTGAGCAAGATCGAACCTACAGGGGCCCGTCATATGACAGTGACCCATGAAGTACCCAACAAGAAGCCGCCGAATAAGAGACCGCAGACGAAGAAAGGGCGACAGAAATTAGAGCAAAGGATTCGCCGCAATCTGGGCCAAAGGCGCCCAGACCCGCATGAGCATGCAAAAGCGCTGAACGAACAAAGCTGGTACCGGGAGATCTGGCAGGCCACATTGTTCGATATCGCCCACGCGCTACGACAAGGGCCGCAGGACGAATCGCCGAGCCTGCCCAGATTGGACGGAGCGGGGCTGTATTTGTTCTTAATGATGATATTGAACTTTTTTGGCGATGCTTACGCCGGCACTTGGGTGAAGCCTTACCGCTTGCCGAAAGCGCCGCCCGTGCCAGGGCCGGGCCCGAACGATCATGACGGTCGAGCCTCCACCAATCACCCCGATTCTTCATCGGATCTCTTGAAATTTTTCACGAGATTCCGAGGCGGCGAAGGCGGACCTGCGCCCGGTCCGGGGCCGGACGGCAGCGGCGACCCGTTCCCTTCGAGCGAGGCACCGTCTACCTCGGGGCAGATTTCTTTGCCTTTGAATCGGAACAAGCGCGATAACCAATTCGGCCGTTATCACGTTACGGCTTCTCGCGCAGGGAAACATCATCGCACCGGGACGCACCCTCACGGCCATGCCCATTTACGGAATGCTACCGTCTATCCGGCCGATAGATTGAGCCAGTATATGCGGGACCTAATCAATGCCGTCGGGTCCTTTGAGAATTTAATTGCTCCGGGGTTGAAGAAACTTGGTCTCGAACCGGATACGCCGTTGGTGGTGACGGTCGTTCATGCGGGCGAACTGAACACTCAAACCAATAGCGGTTCGCAGACCAAGATACTCTCGGCGGCGGAAGTCGTGCAGCATTTTTCGACCACGGAGAAGAATGCGATAACGATGACGCCGGATTCCGAGAAAGCTGCCAAATTGATAGGGCGAATCAAACATATTTGGAAGCATCATCGGCAGAATTTTTTCGAGCACGAGGGAATCAAGCCGCTCAAGCATAAATTCAAGAGCGAGGGTGTTGAAATCATCGGCAAAAGGCTCGAGACATATGGAATCGATTTGGACGATCCGGCAACCGTGTACCATGTAGACGGTACCGCCGGCAAAAGCTTCGTTGGCTCGATGCAGCCTCACACCGGGCTCAGAGCAACGCTCGGCTCGATAATCGAAGTCGAGAAGAACGGACACATCCAGCGGTTTGCGATCATTCCTCATGCCCACAATATGGTGGTGAGCAATGTTCCCCGCGACGCCGCGCTGTGGAAGCGATGGATGAACTCGATCGGCAAGCATTTGTTCTTTCAAGATCCCGGGTCGATACCCGATCGCACGGAATTTTTCGTCACCCCGGCAATAGCGACCGAGACCAATTCTCTCGATACGGTGAAGCTCGGCATCATACACACACTGAAACCGATCATCGATCAGACGTTGACGAACATGGCAGGCCTCGTGAGCAACGCATCGCCGGTCGCGGACGCTTTTCACGCGATACTCGGCACTGTTGTTCCATACTATGATTTCGCCAAGGCGGTTCTCGAGAGGGATTACAAGAATGCCGCGGTTTTTTTGGGTTTCGAACTGATCCCGTTTCTTGGGAGTGGGGCTAAATGGTTGGTCAAGGCGAAATTTATCGGAAAACACCTTGGCGAGACACCACAGCGAATTGCCGAAGCAGTCGTCGGGTCAGGCAGCAACGACATAGCAGAAGCGTCATACGGAGTGGTGCAGGGGGCGAATGGAGTAGGCGCGTTCAAGCACGTGGCGCAAACAGGAAAACAAGGCGCGAAAGCAGCGGTCCGGAACGACAAGGAGGAAGAGCAAAGCTGACGGCCCGCTCGAATCGAGGGCGCGGCCAATGTCTTGTCCACAACCTACCTTGGCCCGGCAGACTCCATTCCGATAACGAGCGCGTGCAATCAATCCTTCAAGAACAACTCGTGCATCGGCGCGAAGTGCGCATAGAGCGGCAGGATCGCTCCGCCCATCGCTCGCGCATCGGCGCCGATCGTCCCTTCTATCAGTTGCGGCCGCACCATGCCTTCCCATTCGATCCGGTCGAGCGCGCCCTGCGTGCGCCGAATCATCTCCCGCACGAGTTGCCGATCGATCTCGCCATCAATGACGACGGCTTCCAAGTCGAGCAATGCCGAAGACGTAGCGATCGTCATCGCAATCGCCGGGCACGCTTCCTCCAGCCAACGTTCGGTTACCGCCCATACGTCCGGGGCCAGCGCGCGGTGATCGTGTGCGGCAGCGGCCGGGGCGCCAGCCGAGACGAACCGTTGCTCGAGCACGAAGCCTGACGCAGTGTGCAACAACTGCCTCGGGGCATGCCCATTGCCGAGCGAAAGCGGCATCGAGCCCACGGCGCCCGCATTGCCGTGCGGGCCGCCGTGCAAGCGGCCGTCGATGACCAAGCCGCCGCCGATGAAGGTTCCCACGAACAGGTAGAGAAACGAGCGAATGCCGCGCCCTTGCCCCATGACCAGTTCGGCGGCGCATGCGGCCGTCGTATCCTTGGCGAATTCGACCGGCAATCCCGTCATCGCCTCGATCCGCGTTCGAATGTCGATGGCGTTCCACGCTTCCAGCGCAGCGGGCGGGGCGCCCAGGAAATCGCGCCACCCTCCCAGCCAGAGCGGGGCGGCAACGCCGATGCCGACGACTTTGGCCGCGTGCTCGCCCAGCGAATCGATGACGCGTGCGACCTTGCTTTCCAGCGCAGGGAACAACGTGTTCGGATCGGGGTATGCATAGTCGAGGACGTCACGGGTACGGACGTGCCCGGTGAAATCCATCGCGAGGACGTCGAGGCTGCGCCGCCCGACCTTCACGCCAATCGTATATGCGCCTTCGGGCCGTAACGCAATCGGCACCGAGGGTTGGCCGATACGCCCGCGCACCCTGGCTTGCTTGGCGAGCAAGCCGTCGTCGATCAGCCGGTCCACGATCGTCGATACGCTTTGCATGCTGAGTCGCGTCAGCCGTGCCACGTCGGCCTTCGGCAGCGGCCCATGCAAGCGAATCGCTTGCAGGACGATTCGCTCGTTGAACTGCCGCATGCCCACTTGGTTCGAGCCGACCGTTCTCGAAGCGTGCGGTTGCGTTCGGGCATTCATATCAAAGGTTCCTCGAGCATCGGCGCGGGCATCGAAACGGTTTTGCGCGCAGCGCGAAGCACCGTGAGCACTACAGAGCACCGCAGAGCGCCGCGCCGCTTGCGAACCATCAAGCGATCGCCCGAACGTCGGCTTGTTTGGCGCCCGTCATGATTGCAACGGCGTCGGACATATGAATGTCCTTCGTATTGACGAGCGCTGCGCGCCGCCCGAGCCGCTGAATGTGGATGCGATCGGCGATCTCGAAAACGTGCGGCATGTTGTGGCTGATCAGGATGACGGGCAGGCCGCGATCGCGCACGCGTCGAATCAGTTCGAGCACCATGTTGCCTTCTTTCACGCCGAGGGCAGCCGTAGGTTCGTCCAAGATGACGACATGGCGCGCGAACGCCGCGCTACGCGCAACGGCGACGCCTTGGCGCTGACCGCCCGACAAGGTTTCGACGGCCTGGCGCATCGATCGAATGCCGATCTGCAAGTCCTTCATATGGCCGGTCGCTTCTTCGAGCATGCGCCGCTTGTCGATCATTTTCAGTAGCGAGCCGCGCCACCCGGGCAGCCGCCGCTCGCGGCCGAGGAACAGATTCTCGGCGATCGTCATTGCGGGGGCGACGGCCAACTCTTGATAAACCGTCTCAATGCCTTTCTCGCGCGCATCGAGCGGGCTGCGAAATTTGACCGGTGCGCCATCGAGCAGGATTTCGCCTTCATCGGGCACCGTTGCGCCCGAAAGCGCTTTGATCAGCGAGGATTTTCCCGCGCCGTTATCGCCGATGACGGCGAGAATCTCGCCCGGCATGACTTCGAAATCACAGCCGTCGAGCGCGGTCACTTGTCCGTAGCGCTTCACGAGGCCGCGGGCTTGGAGCACGGGCGTCGTCGTGGAGCGTGAGCTTGAGGTCGACATGGCGTTTCCTTGGCGAATGCAAATGCGGATACGAGGATGAGGATGAGTCGAATCGACGCTTCGGCCGAAAGCGGTGCGTCAGGCGCGACGATGCGACAGCTTGTCGGCCGCAACGGCGAGAATCACGAGAATGCCGGTGATCAGCACTTGATAGACGGACGAAACGCCGATCAACGTCAGCCCGTTGCGGAACACGCCGACGATGAGCGCGCCAAGCAGCGTGCCCACGATCGAGCCGCGTCCGCCGAACAGGCTCGTGCCGCCCAGTACGACTGCCGTGATGCTATCGAGGTTGTCGGTTTGCCCAGCCTGCGGATCGCCCACGCCGGTGCGCGAGATGAGCAGCAGCGCTGCAATGCCGTAGATCAGGCCGGCGAGCGAATAAACCGTCAGCAAAATGCGTTGCGAAGACAAGCCCATCAGCCGCGCGGCTTCGGGGTTGTTGCCGAGTGCATACAGGTGCCGGCCAGGCACGGTGTTGCGCAGCACGAACCAAGTCACCAAATACAGCAGCAGCGCGAGCACGGTGCCGTACGTGACCTCTGCCGGCCCGAGGCGGAACGTGTTGCCGAGGAACATCATGGCATCGGGCAGGCTCGATACGGTTTCGGCATTCGAATAAATCTGCGTCAGTGCGAAGGCGATGTTCAGCGTGCCCAGGGTCACGATGAAAGAAGGCAGCTTCACGCGCGTGACGAGCACACCGTTCAAGAGCCCGAACAAAGTGCTTGCCCCGATGCCGCACAGTATGGCCAGGACAGGCGGCACACCGAGATTGACCGCGAATTTCGTCATCACGATCGAGCCGAACGCCATCACCATGCCGCACGACAAGTCGATGCCGGCCGTGAGCACGATCAGCGTTTGTCCGATGGCGATGACGGCGACGACCATCGTCTGCTGCAGAATCAGCGATAGATTCTGAAACGATAGAAACCGATGGCTTTGCGAAATGAAGAAGGCGCACGCGGCAATAAGGGCGATCAACGGGCCTGCCTCGGCGATGGTCGGCATGCGATGGCCGCGCGAGTGAGGAGTGGGGGCCGGTGCGAGCGGTCCGGCAGATTGAGTCGTCATGATGCGTCGTCTCCTACGATCGAAATCGAGAACTGAGCGGGCGCGGCGAGGGGAGGGGCGCCGCGCCGAGCGCCGTTACTTACCCCAACAGTTTTCCAAACCGAACTTCGTGTCTTTGCTGTCGACACCAGGCATTGCCTTATCGGTGATCAGCGTGACGCCGGTATCCGTGTAGCCGCTGACTTTCTTGCCGGACTTTGCGTAGTTGACGCCGGCGTCGACGCCCATCGACGCCATCTTCAGCGGGTATTGCTGAGCGGTCGCGGCAATTTCGCCCGCTTTGACGTTGCGCACGCCTTCGCAGCCGCCGTCGATCGAGACGATCAGGACGTCTTTCTCCTTGCCCGCCGTCTTGAGCGCGCGGTAAGCGCCTGCTGCCGCGGGTTCGTTGATCGTGTAGACGACGTTGATGTCGGGCGCCTTTTGCAAGCAGTTTTCCATGGCTGCTTGTCCCTTCGATTGATCTCCGCGCGTGTCTTGGCTGCAGACGATGCTCGGATCGCCTTGCTTGACGCCGAAGCCTTGCAGGAAGCCGTTATGCCGCAAGATGCCCACCGAAATGCCGGGCGCGAGGTCGAGCGTGGCGATCTTCGCGGGCTTGCCGCCGAGGGCCTTTTTCGCATACTCGCCAATCAACACGCCCGCCTTGAAGTTGTCGGTGGCGAACAGTCCATCCGTCGCGTCTTGCGGGTCGGTCGGCGTGTCGAGTGCTATGACCATGACGCCTGCCGCCCGGGCCTTCTTGATCGACGGCACGATCGCTTTCGTATCGCTCGGTGTAATCAAGATCGCCTTCGCGCCGGCCGTCGTCATGTTCTCGAGCGCCGTGACTTGCGCCCCGTTGTCGCCGTCGTATCGGCCGGCCGCGGTCAACAGCTTCGCGCCGTCCTTCTGGGCGGCGGTTTGCGCGCCTTCTTTCATCTTCACGAAGAACGGGTTGGTATCGGTCTTCGTGATGAGGCCGATGACAGGTTGATCGGCGAAAGCTGCGCCGGTACATGCGACCGAGGCAACAGCGGCGCCGAGCATCGCACGACGCGCAACGGCAAGATAGGGACGGGTCTTCATCGAACGCTCCTCCTCCAAGTGGTTGACAACGAATTGGCAGCGTATGGCGCATCGCGTTTAGCTGCTCGACTAAATCAACTGCCTGGATTTAGTACAGCAGGCGACGGTGAGCGAGTCAAGGGCGGGTCTTGGCTGCGGTGCATTAAAGACAGCGGTGTCCGAGCGTGTCGAGCCGCCGCCAATGGAGGGAAAGAAGGAATGTTGCGATGCAGAAAAAAGAAAGCCGACTCAGGGAATGTCCTAAGTCAGCTTCGTGCGGGTGACGCCGCGTTTATTCGCCCGTGCGATGCGATCTCGCGCTGCCGGCGCTCATACATCGCAGCTCCGGAGACTGCCGCCCAACGCGTCGGTCAGGCCCCCCGATGAAGCAGTGCACGCGCAAGGGGCGTTCTCTGGCGCCTATGCGGCTCGCACGGTTTCGTCGGCCAATGGAGCAGGGACGGCTGGCTTCGCCGTGCTCGCGCGCTTGGTCTTTCCGGCGCGCGATGGCGGCTGGCAGGCGCCGCAAACGACGTTGTGCTGCAAATCGTGCTGATGCGCGACGAACTTACCGCCGCAACGGCAGCATGGCGTCAATTGCAAAATGTCTGCGTCGAAGAAGCGGACCAACGTCCATGCACGCGTCAGGTCGAGCACGGGCTCGGCGTCGCTGTGTTTGCAATGCTCGACGTAAAGGCGGTATCCCTTCGTCAGCGCGTCCAGATGCGAGCATCCGGCTTCGTTCTTGAGGAACACGTAGGTGTTGTAGAAGAGCGACGCATGAAGGTTCGCGAGCCAAGTCATGTACCAGTCGGCCGAGAATGGCAGCATGCCCTTGGGCGGCGACACACCCTTGATTTCACGGTACAGACGGATCATGCGGTCGCGCGACAGCGAGAGTTCGCTTTCGAGCACCTGCAGGCGTGCGCCCAACTCGATGAGTGCGATGGCGCGAAACACCTCCTGAGCATCTTCCGTCAGGCTCTTCTTCTGAACCATGGCGCACCCCCAAGTTAAGCGAACTGTTCGGCCGGTTGGCTGGCAAGCAGGATCGCGGTATGAGTGGCGGCGACCTCGGTGTTCTTGGCGGTTTGCGTCAATGCCGAGAACATCGCATGATCGTTGAAGCGAAAGAAGCACAGTAGTTGATCGGAGGAGGCCAGCTTGACGCACTGCGCGAGCGAAAGCCCGCCAAGCAAGTCGGCCAGTTCCGAGGACAAGCCCAGGCGAAACATGCCGACGGCCTTGTCCTCGCGCAACATGCGTTGCGCGAGCATCACGTATGACAGGTTAATTTCGCGGATTGATTCCAGCGTATCGCTGTTCAGGTCCATTTCTCACGTTTCCGAAGCCCCGTTGATCCAGATCGGCATTATTTACCGTATATTTTTTGCCTTGACGAGCACGACATCGTTTGCGCGTCCGGCTGCGAATCTGATACAGCTCGTTACATCTTGTAACACCATGGGGCCAATTCTAAGAACCATATTTACCGAAAGCAATCCCTTCCCAATAAAATGTAGGAAAAAAGCACACTTAGGGTTTTCGGCAATTTTTTCATGCTTCTGTAACAGGAAAAATTGACCGAGTTCGATCTGGACTTTGGGTCGCGCGACCCGCAGGTTGGGCGATGGAGAGCGGATGTAGGAAAAATGTACGCTTCCGGTCGGGTCGACTTCATGCTCGACCTACGGATAGCGGGCGGGCGCAGCGATTGGAAAGACAACGCCGCGAGCGCGAGTGACCATCGACACGACGAGCGCGCTGGGCGCGCATCGCCTTGCATCATCAATCGCGGCGCTTCGCGCAGCGCAGCGCTGGCCGATCTGGAATTCGCTACGGCGCCGCGCTTTGGCCGCGGCATGCGGCCGATCCGCGCGCTGCCCCGGCCGGAACGTGAGCCGTCACTTGGAGACGGCAAACAGCGTCGCGTTCATCAAGAGCTTGAAGGCTTCGCCGAGCAGGACGGCCGCGCCCACGCCCCCGCACCAGAGCGCGGCGAACCAGACCCAGCGCCGCACCGCGACGCTCCGTTTAATGGTACCGATGCTCGCCATGCCGCACCTTGCCGCGAAACACCCAATAACCGAGCATCGTGTAAGCCACGATGATCGGCAAAATCACGACGGCGCCCGTCAATGTGAACGTGAGACTGCGCTGCGGCGCGGCCGCTTGCCAGAGCGTGACGGACGATGGAATCGCATAGGGCCATAGGGTCGCAAGCAGGCCCGCATAGCCCAGAACGACAAATGCCATCGCCAGCACGAAGGGGCGCGTGTGATGGCGCTCGCGCGCCGCGCGCCGCATCAAGTATGCGCAGGCCGCGACGAGGAACGGGGCGGGCAGCATGCGGTGAAACCATTGGGCGCTGAACCACCGCGCCGCCACATCGGGTTCCTGCAGCGGCGTCCAAATACTCACGGCAGCGATGAAGGCGATCAGTACGAGCGTGACAGGCCATACGAGCCGATGCAGGCGCCGTTGCAGATCGCCTTCGGTTTTCGCGACGAGCCAGCAGCAGCCGAGCAGCGCATAGGTCGCGACGACCCCAAGCCCTGTCAGCAGCGTAAACGGCGTGAGCCAGCCGAATGCTTCGCCGGAGAATTCCCCGTTTGCGAGCGGGATGCCTTGAATGAATGCGCCGAGCGAGATCCCTTGAAAGAATGCCGCACCGGTCGAGCCGCCGATGAACGCTAGATCCCATAGGTGTTTCGTGCGGGTGGCCTTGCCGCGAATTTCGAACGATACGCCGCGCAGGATGAGGCAAGTGAGCATCGCGACGAGGGGGAGGTAGAGGGCGGAGAGCACCGTTGCATAGACGATGGGGAATGCGCCGAACAGCGCCGCGCCGCCCAGGACGAGCCACGTTTCATTGCCGTCCCATACGGGCGCGACGGTATTCATCATGAGATCGCGTTCGCGTTCGTCGGGGAAGAGCGGAAACACGATCCCGATGCCGAGATCGAAGCCGTCCAGCACGACATAAATGAGCAGGCCGAGCGCGATGATCGCGGCCCAGACGACGGTGACATCCATGGTGATCCTCAAATGACGAAAACAGTGCCGAAAATTGCGGTGTTGCAGACGCGAGCTCGACGCCGCGGAATCAGGCCGTGGCGGTGAGCGCGGGCGGCCGATGTTGCGCTTGTGCGGTGTCGTCGCTGTCCGGCGCCGAGACGTGCGGGCCTGCATGCATGAGCTTGAGCATGTAGTAAATGCCCGTGCCGAATACGAGGAAGTACACGACGACGAACGCCATCAGCGAGAGGCCCACCTGCTGCGCGCTGAGCGGCGACATTGCTTGCGAGGTCCGCATGACGCCGTACACGACCCAAGGCTGTCGCCCGACTTCGGTCGTGACCCACCCGGCCAATAACGTAACGAAGCCCGTGGGACTCATTAGGAGTGCGAAACGATGAAACCATGCGGTCTCATAGAGCCGCCCGCGCCGATCGAGGAACCAGGCGATGACGGCGAGCGCGATCATGAGAACGCCGAGCCCCACCATGATGCGAAAACTCCAAAAGACGACGGTCGAATTCGGCCTTTCTTCGGGCGGGAACGACTTGAGCCCGCGGATCTCGCCGTCCCAAGTATGGGTGAGCAGCAGGCTGCCCAGATGCGGCACGGACAACGCGTACCGTGTGGTTTCGGCTTGCATGTCGGGCAGGCCGAAAAGATTGAGCGCGGTCCCGTTCTGCTCGGTGTCCCATAGGCCTTCGATCGCCGCGATCTTCGCGGGTTGATAGCGCAGGGTGTTCAAGCCATGTTGATCGCCGACGAAGGCTTGCAGCGGCGCGATCGCGAGCACCATCCACAGCGCCATCGAGAAAGTCTTCTTGATGGCGCGATCGCGCCGGCCCTTGAGCAAGTGCCAGGCGCCGGCGCCAGCCACCAGCAATGCGGCGACGAGGAAGGCGGCCAGCGTCATGTGAACGAGGCGGTAGGGGAACGAGGGATTGAAGACGATTTGGAACCAATCGACCGGAACGACGTGGCCGTCGGAAATCGCGAAGCCGCGCGGCGTTTGCATCCAGCTGTTCGATGCGAGGATCCAAAAGGCCGACATCAGCGTGCCGACCGCCACGGTCAGCGTTGCGGCGAAGTGGGCCCGAGGCCCCACGCGGTTCCAACCGAACAACATGATGCCCAGAAAGCCGGCTTCGAGAAAAAACGCGGTCATGACTTCATAGGTCAATAGCGCGCCAGTGATCGGCCCCGCGAACTTCGAAAAGCTCGCCCAGTTGGTGCCGAATTCATAGGCCATCACGACGCCCGATACCACGCCCATGCCGAACGCGATCGCGAAGATCTTCGACCAAAACAGGCACAAGTCCTTGTAATAGGGCTTGCCCGTTTTGAGCCAGCGCCATTCGAGCACGGCGATGAAGCTCGATAGCCCGATGCTCAGGGCCGGAAAGACGATATGAAAGGAAACGGTGAAGGCGAATTGAATGCGCGCGAGGTCGAGGGCGCTGAACGAAGACGATTCCATAGCGTTATACCGATGACGAGCGACGCGCGCCGGCTCGTGTCGACGCGCACTGCATGAGCAGCCGGTCGCAAGAGTAGATCAGAGGGAGAAAAAATGGTGCGCTGCGGGCGCGACGCAGGCAGGGGCGCGCATGCGGCAATTTACCGTATCGACATGCGTTAAGGCGCTGAAGCGCAAGCAAAAAATTGACGCGCCGCAGCGCGCGTGCTTCGCTGACGAGGCCCCCCGCTGCGGCAATACACCGCGCATTTTCGTGCCGATTGCTTGATGGATGTCGGCTGTCCAGGCGCGCATGGCGTGCTAGCGCCGTCTCGGACGGCCGGCCAGGCGATGGTTGGGAATACCGATTACATCCGATGGCGCGGCCGGCTCGAACCGTGGCCGGCGGCGCGCGTGCGGACCTGACCGGGGAAGAGCATGCAGGGCGTCATGCAAGCCGGTGTGAATTGAGCCATTCCCTGAGCGCGTTGTTCATGCGTGTTTGCCACCCTTCACCAGTTGCTCTGAAGCGCTCGATGATGTCGGCGTCATACCGGACGGTGAGCGCAATTTTGGGATGCTCGAGCTTGGGCCTTCCGCCGCGCCGCTTCATTTGCTGGAATTGCGCGTCGGTGGGGATGTAGGTATCCCGATCGCTATCGATGCCGCGTGCGATGGCGGCATCTTCCGCTGGAGTCGGAACGTGAAGCTTAGGTTTGTTCGACATAGCGTTTGACCTCTCTCGAATTTGCCTTGCGCAGGCTGATTACTCGGAATGTGCGACCGCGCTGTGTGAACACCACGCAGTACAGATGCCCTTCGATTTGCGTGTAGCCGATTTCGCGCAGCTCGCCGTAGTCGCGCCGGTTGTCCGGCGCACACCAGAGCTCCGACCAGTCGATGGCTTTAGCCAATTCCAGCGATACGCCATGCTTGTGCCGGTTCGCTTCGTTCTTCGCCGCGTCGAAGGTAACTTTCCTAGTTATTGTAGTTACAAAAAACATAGTTCACAAGCCCGTTGTTGTAGTAACGAAAACGGGCGACACCATGGGGGAGTCAGCTCGGTGCTTGGCGCGCGGATCGGAGCCAGGGACGGGAGCATGCTTGACCACGGGCCGCCGTCGCCCAGGCTAGCTGTCGCGTTTTAGCGTGTGGTCCGTTGGAGTCGAATTTCAGCTGAAAGCACGGCCGGACTGGCCAAAGGGAAGAGGTATGCGCGCCTCCTGGCGCGCAACACCAGGGGCGCGAGAAGACCGAGGCGCGATCGCCTCAAAGCAACGCTAGCGCGCCTTGTCGCGGCTCGCACCGGCGCAGTGGGGCGCCGCTCGTTTTCGAAACGACCACCAATTGAACGAAACTGTTTTCCGGTGCGAAGGGGGCAAAGAAGCGGTCCATGACGTCGATGAAAGCGCTGATGCTATTGCCCGAGAATGCCTGCTCGTCGACGGCGAGCGTCACCTCGATTCCCCGCACGAGCGAAGGGCAGGGATCCATGACGATCCATTGCATGGTCGAGCGCGCGCCCACGAAGGCGATGCCTTCGATGTGCCGAGCCGGCGCGGGAGAGAGCGCCGCGAATTGTCGCAAGAGGCGTTTGATTTCCTCGAGTCCTTCCGTGCTCAGCGCCATAGCGTGCGGCGTGAACTGGGCAAGCAAGCGCCAGAGCGAGCCGTTGTTTTGTTGAGCGCGCACGCTTTCGGTCGGGCGCCGCAGCAGCACGAGGCGCGCCGCCACCGAGCCGCCTTCGACGACGAGATCGCCCGTTGCCGAACCGTACGGCAGCGAGGCGGGCATGTTTCGGTTCGTGCAGGTCACGTCGGCGGCCACCTGGGTGACCGGGACCGCCGCCGGTTGGCCGTCCAAGCCGACGAACGCCAACTGCGTGTGCGCCATACCGGGCTGCTCCGGTGCGTCGTCGGTGCGAGCGACCCAATAAGGCCCGCTCAACGCCGCCGCACTGCCATGCATGAGCCCCAAGAACGGCTGGAACGCCGAGGGACTCGCGGCCGATTGCTTCTCCGGGTAGACGGCATCGACGCGATAGACGTCGAAGTCCGAAGCGCTCGCGGCCTTCTGCACTTTGGGGGTGACGACGTACGTGTGCTTGAGCGGATCGATCTTGATCGGCTCGGCCTTCGTCGGAAACAGGTTGACGATGGGCGTGCAGAACAGCTTCAAGTGCCTTTCGCTGAACTGAGCGATGCGCTGCGCGGCCCATGAGTCTTCGTGCACGCCCTCGATCGCTACATGCAGCGTCAACGTTCTGCAAGGGCCCGCGGCGGCGAGCATCGACGCCGCGTCGAGATCGAGAAAATCGAATTTGTCCGGGAACGCGAAATATTCCGCGAGTAGACGGAACGGCGCCGATTCGCCGCGCTCCTCTTCGATGAGCGCCTCGTGCTCGGCGAAGCCGGCCGCTGCGATGGGAACGCGCTCGAGCGGTATCCAACGTCCCGTGCCGTCCGGCTCGACGAACGCCTTCGCGGCGCGCAGCAACAACGTATCGATGAGCGCCGTCGCGATTTCTCGTTGACCATGCATGTGCATGCGGATCGTCGGGGGCGCGATGGATTTGAGCCCGGCGGCCGTCGATGCCGAGGTGAACGTGATCGCGGCGAGCCCGGTCGTTTCGGGGGGCAAGGATGCATTGGCCGGCGCCGAGGCGCTCGGCAAGTAGCGCGCCGACGCGATGCGCACCGGCGCGAGCGTGACGTCGTAGGCCGTGCGAAAGCGGCAAGGCTGCGCTTTGCTGACGAGATCGGCCCCGCGCGCGATCTTGACCGGTCCCGTGAGCGCTTCGAAAATCTTCTCGGCGTCGAACTCGACGATCGAGCAGGAAGGGTAAGGGCGAAGATACTGCGGATACAGCGTTTGCAGCATGCCTTCGGTG
The DNA here is from genome assembly GCF_056498045.1 of Trinickia sp. Z7. Classification (NCBI taxonomy): domain Bacteria; kingdom Pseudomonadati; phylum Pseudomonadota; class Betaproteobacteria; order Burkholderiales; family Burkholderiaceae; genus Trinickia; species Trinickia sp. Z7. The sequence goes on along the minus strand of NZ_JAUEQW010000005.1, from coordinate 259,008 downwards.
AATTCGGGATAGTCGTCGTGAAGGCGCGTGTCGATGCGCGCAGCCAGTAGCGCGAACGATTGAAGCATGCGCTCGACATGAGGATCGTCGGAATGCTCGCCCGAAATTGCCAGACGCGCAGCGATTTTGGGGTATTTCGCCGCGAAATCATGCAAGGATCGGCGCAGCATGGCGAGTTCGCGTTCGTAATGCGGAAGCAGGTCTTCCATTCAAAATCCGATATCGAGAGGGCGGGCTATTTGCGGCTCGCGGCTAGGCCGATATATCGAGCGATCCGCCTATTATTACCGATATACGATTGCCATCTCGACTAATCAGATTTTTCGGCCGCTGCACGGCGCGGGAGGCGCACGGCGCTCCCGCGCAAGCCGAAGGCGCGGCTTTACTCGCCCGGCGCGTACATATCGAGGAGTTTCAGCGTGACGCCGTTGGTCCAGCCGAAGCCATCCTGCAGTGGGTATTCGCCGCCACCGCCGCCGCCGGCATTAGGCCCCTCGACCACATACTTTTCGACGAGTTTCTGATCGGACGCATACACCTGTTTCACGTCTGCCAGGAAACGCGTTCCGACTTCCTTGGCGAGCGGGGCGCCCGGCAAGTAATGCTGCACCCCTTTAACCGTCAGCCAATGCAACGGCGCCCATCCGTTAGGCGCGTCCCACTGCTGTCCCGTTTGAAACGTCGTCGTCGCTAGCCCACGCGTTTTCAGGAGCTGATCGGAAACGGCGTGGATCGTGTGGACGGCACGCTCCGGCCATGCGGCGCGAACGAACAACGGGTAGACGGCGGCCGCCGATACATTGTCCCGCAGCTTGCCGAGTCGCCAATCGTAGTCGGCGTAATAGCCTTTCGGATTCCATAGATATCGGTTGATGCCTTGCGCCCGGTGTTCGGCTTTCTGCACGTAGTCGCCCGCGCACCGGAAATCGAGCGACAGCGCACACCCTTTCGCGATCGTTGCTTCGAGCGCGAACAACAGGCTGTTCAGATCGACCGGAACGATCGAGGTGGTGCGGATGGACGTGAGCGTCTTGTTGTCGCCGAACCAACGCGAGCTGAAATCCCAGCCCGATTCCGCAGCGGCGCGCAAATCGCGATAAACCTCGTTAGGGTTGCGGCCGACTGCCTGTTTCGCGGTCGTCACGTCTTCCAGATACGATTCGTCGCGCGGCGTGTCGCGTGCGTCCCAGTACCGGTTCAGGAGGGTGCCGTCGTTCATCACCACGACGTTGCGCGTCGCTTGTCCGCGCGCTGTCGTAGCGGCGCCCATCATCCAGTAGGCGTATTCCTTCTTCAACGCGGGCAAATACTTCTGATAGACGCGCTCGCCTTCCACCTTGGCCGCGAGTTGCACCATGAGGGCAAAGAATGGCGGCTGCGACCGGCTCAGATAGTACGTGCGGTTGCCGTTCGGTATGTGGCCGAAGCGATCGATCTCGTAGGCGAAGTCGTCGAGCATGTCGTCGACGAGATCCTCGTGTCCCGATTCCTGCAGCCCCAGCATCGTGAAATAGGTGTCCCAATAGTAGCCTTCGCGAAAACGTCCGCCGGGCACGACATAGGGCTTGGGCAGCGGGATCAGCGAGCTGTTGGCCGGCACGTCGGCGGCAGTGGTCGTGCGCGTGAGCTTCGGCCAGAGCCAGTCGATGTGCTCGCGCAGCGTTTGGCCGCTGGGCGGGGTGATGACGGGCTCGCTCGGTAACGTGAAGTTGGCGAGCACGAACCGCTTCAGATCGAAGTTCGGCTGACCCTTCTGTAGGTCGTACATCTGGACGATCGAGGCCGGATCGCCGTTCGGCACCGCATCGACGAACGTCTTTTGGTCGGGGAAGATCTGCTGGGTTTGAACCGCGACGAACAGGTCGCCATACAGTTCCGAAGGCGGCGGGGGGAGGGAGGCGACGGTATCGGCGCGGCATACGGACGCCGCCGTGAGCCCTGCCAGCAGGACGATGCCTGCAAGCCGGGTCGTGCGCGCGCGCCAAGCGCTTGGGCAGCGCGCGAGGGACGATTCGAACATGACTCCTCCATGGGGTTGATGGTTCGTTCTTGGTCCCCTTTTGTTATGTCGGCCGGTGCGCGTTTCTCCCTGCGGCGGCTTGGCGATTTTGCCAAAGAAGAAGTGAAAATAAATCGATGTAAAACGTTTGCGCAAGCGGAATCGGTGACACTAGCCGCACGCGCGATAGGCTGCTACGAATTTACGTAGATAGTTTATCGATCGGGGGCGATCGGTTTAAACGATCGATGAGGGGGCGATTGCCACGCTACTCGAGCTTTTGCCGTATTTGGAATTGGCAATGCGGGCGAGATTTGCGACAAAACGCGAGACGATGCGACAAGGCGTCATTCGCGGACGGAGCAATCGCTGGCGCACTTCGCACACACTCGAGCGCGTTCGTCGCGGGCAGTCAATAGCCGCGCCAAGCGATGCGCCGGCTAAGGACGCATCCCTTGGAGGATACGTCGGAGGAATCAGTGGTGACCAGACCGTCGTTGACTGCGCAGGTCTTCGCGCACACGTTTGGTGACGAGCACAGCGAGATAGTCGGTGATGTGCGCGCCATTGCTGAACGCTTCCCACGTCTGGCTGACCATCTGCGAAACGGTCTCGGTCGGTGCGCCCGTGTCCTTCGCAATCGATTCCACCAAATCGTCGACGTTCGGCTGAGCCATTTGATTCTCCAGGAAGGGCGGGCGAAAACGCGTACCACTATAGAAGGCGACCTCGCGCGTATGCCAATTGAATTGGCCTATCGGCGCTGCGAGGGTTCGTAGCGCGGCCCATGGGGCGGGCGGGTGCACCGGATGTGTGCGCTACCGTCGAGGCGATTCGTCGCAGGCTGCAAGCGCTGGGATTTCGAATCTCGATTTTTGCAATAGCGATAGAAGAGCGCGTATGTGCCGCGTCGAGAACGCATGATGCGGCACTCGCCAGTGCGCATCATTGTTTTGATCCTGTAAGGAATCCGTGCCGTCGACTATTGAAATTTTCTGATGCGTCGAGCTAAAGAATCATATCGTTCGGCCGATAAACAATGCGCGCGTAGGCCGGTAAGCTCCGCGACACGATCGTCTCTCGCATCGAATTGAGTCAGCATGAAAAAGATAACCACTAGCATTGCCGCGCTTATCCTGGCAGGGTGCGCCAGCGCCGGCCGCATCGGCGATCTGCCGGTCGTTGCGGATAGCTCCGACTCGGCGACATTGGTCCTAATTCGCCCTAGCAATGTGATCGGCATGGCCAACAGCAATTATGTCGCGCTGGACGGTAAGGACGTTTTCAGCATTCGCTCGGGCGATAACACGCACTTCGCGATCCCTAGCGGACCTCACACGATTACCGTGAAGTGCTTCGGCGGATGGTCGCCCACCTGGAAGGAAGACAGCAAGGCGTTTGTCGCACAGGGTGGTGCGACGCGCTACTTCTCGATCTCGCCCAGTATGAAGTGCTCGAAGATCGAACCCGTCAACGAGGCCGATGCCAAAGCGCTGCTCGAGCGCACTACGTTTGTCGATCCGAGCGATTCGTCCAACAAAGAAACGCCTTCGTCGCTGGCGTCCGACCAGTGTCCCATTCAATTGCGGCATGGTATTCGAGAGCCGGTCTGCGCGTCGCAGGCGTTGTCGCCGACTGTCGCACGAACGCGCCCCCAAGCAGCCACCGAGCCTAGCGAGCTTACTGCCGCGTCAATGCCCGCCGCGGCTTCTGCGCCTCACTCGCGAACTCGGACGGTCACGAAGGTCGTTGCGGGCAAGCAGGTCCTTTGCCTCGTTCCGCTGGCAGAATCAACCGGCGATGATCAGCGGCCGCGCCAATCGGGTACGGTCATCGTACGCATTACGGTATCGCCGCCGAGCGTCGTCAATCAAGTAACGCTGGCCGAATCCAGCGGCAGTACGGCGCTGGACGCCGAGGCGATGAAGGCGGCTGTCGGCACCGTTTGCAGCGGGCTTGAACGACGCCTCGTGTTCCTGCAGCCATACGAGTTCGATCCGTCGACCGATTCCTCCGCGCTCCGCGCGGATAAAACGGGTACAGCGAATTAGGGGACGTTCCGGTTCGGCAGTTTGGTTTCTCGAGCAACGTAAGCGCCCGTCTGCGACATCGTTCGACGAAGCGCGTTTGCGCCTTTGGATGGTAATACGTCGTGTTTCGGGCCTAGCGCACGGTCATCGATCTAACTTATCGACGTGCTATCGTTCGTCCGTCCTCGGCCCTCGATGGTCGAGGTGCAGCTTATCGGCCGTAATCTGGTGCCACATGCAACTTCCGCGTGGGTGCAACGGTCCGAGGCTCAAGTGCAGGTATGGACAGTTAGAACAAATCGTATGAACGGACTCATGAGACTCGAGCAGGTGACGGTCGTCCTCGTCGAGGACGACCCCTCCAGCAGACAGTCGCTCGCAATGGTGCTCGAATCCGAGGGCGCGCGAGTCGTGGCCGCAGCGGATGCCGAAGAAGGCATCGAAGCTGCGTTGAGCTTGGCGCCCGATGTCGTCGTCTGCGACATCGATTTGCCCGCCATGGACGGTTTTTACCTCGTTCAACGGTTGCGCGAGGACGAGATCCGTAGTGGCCGCTCGCCCGCCGTTGCGGTCGCCATCACCGGGCATGCCGGCGAAGCATACCGGCTGCGCAGCATAGGCGAAGGGTTTCATCATTTCATTCGAAAGCCCGCGGACCCGGAGCGCCTCGTCGCGCTCCTCGCCGATGCCGTCGATGCTCGCGCGCTAGGGTAGCGTCGCGCACGACGCGTCGCCCCGGGCCGCGCTATCGCGCGTGCGGAAGTTTTTGCAAAAAAGCCCTGTCAAACTTGCTTTAGCAACTATTCGAGCCGGCGCTCGACCCGCTCGATGCGGCGCAAGCATCGCGTGGCGAAGCACGCCCGATCGGCCATGCGGCAGCGTCGCGCTGCGGCCACGGCAGCACCGCATTGCGGGACGAGGCACGGAGGATCAGACCAGGCATGGGTCGTGCTTTCATTGGTCCCCAGCGGCAATATACCTGTCGCGTTTCTTCCAAACGAAAGCCGCCGTCATGCGTCCGGATAGCTTCGCCAGCGATAGCCAGTCGTTTTCGCCACCGCCAGAACAGGTGGTTCCTCCAGAGGAACGTTTGAGGATCCTGCTCGAGTCCGTTCAGGACTATGCGATCTACATGCTCGACGCCGACGGCGTGATCGTCAGCTGGAACAACGGCGCCGAAAAGATCAAGGGCTACACGGCACAGGAGATCATCGGGCAACACGTCTCGATCTTCTATCCGCCGGACGACATCGCCAATGGCAAGCCCGAGGCGGAACTCGCGGTTGCGGCGCGCACCGGCCGAGCGGAAGACGAAGGTTGGCGCGTGCGCAAGGACGGGACGATGTTTTGGGCCAACGTCGTGCTCACGGCCGTCTATGCCGCGGGCGGCGACGGCCGTCAAGTCCGCGGCTATGCCAAAGTCACACGCGACATGACCGAGCGCAAACGCCTGCGCGAGTTGGAAGCCGCGAGCCAGCACATGAACGAGTTCTTGGCCACGCTCGCCCATGAACTGCGCAACCCCCTCGCGCCCGTCGGCAATGCGCTCAGCGTCATGATGCTGGAGCCGCTCGTGAGTCCGACACTGCGACAGTGCCGCGATATGATCGACCGGCAAATCTCGCATCTGACACGGCTCGTCGACGATCTGCTCGACGCGGGGCGCGTGACCACGGGCAAGGTGTCGCTGCGCCTCGCGCCCGTCGATCTGTCGGAAATCGTCGTGCGCGCCGTCGAAATGACGCGGCCGCACGTGTCGTTGCGCCAGCAATCGGTCGATGTGCACGCCGCGGCGGGTGGCATCGTGGTCAATGGCGATGCGACGCGGCTCGTCCAAGTCGTGCAAAGCCTGCTGAACAATGCATCGAAGTTTTCCGAGCAAGGCGGCCGCATCACTGTCAGCCTCGATAAGATCGGAGGCGCGTTCGCGCGCTTGCGCGTGACCGACGAGGGTTGCGGCATCGAGGCGAGCGCAATCGATTCGATTTTCGATTTGTTCGTGCAAGTCGACAATCGCTTCGAGCGCCGGGAAAGCGGGTTGGGCATCGGTCTGACGTTGTGCCGCTGGCTGGTCGAAATGCACGGCGGTTCGATCGACGCGACCAGCGACGGGTTGGAGCGCGGCGCCACCTTCACGGTGAAGCTGCCGCTCTTCGCCGTTCACGACGCCGCCAACGATGAAGGCATGGGCGAGGATGCCGTCAGCGGTGGCCCGCGTGGTGCGCTGGCCGTGCTCGTCGTGGACGACAATCGCGATTCCGCCGATAGCATGGCCATGTTGCTGCGCATGATGGGGCACCGCGTGCAGGTAGCCTACAGCGGCGCACAAGCAGTGCAGCTCGCCGAATGCGCGGATGCGATCGACGCCGCCCTCGTCGACTTAGCCATGCCGGGGGCGGACGGTTACACCGTTTTGCGTCAGTTGAAGAGCACGAAAGCGATGCGCGGCGCTCGTTTCGCCGCGATGACGGGCTTTGGGCAAGAAAGCGATGTCGCGCGTTCGCTCGCGCAGGGTTTCGATCTGCATCTCACGAAGCCCGTGCAGTTGCCGCTGCTCGATTCGTTGCTATGGCCGGCAGGCGAGCGCGGCCGCTTGCCGTGAATGCCGCCGCGCTCCCGTCGGCTGCGCGGCCCGGCTGATCGCAACGAGGCCAGCGCGCCGCACGGCCGTGGCCCATGCAACGTACCGGCTCAGGTCAGCGGCAGATCGATGTATTTCTTGAACGGCGCGCGCTGCGTCAAACGCTGATACCAGCGCTCGAGGCTCGGCATCGGCGGACGATCGATCCCTTCCACGCCGAACCAGCGTTTCGCGAATGCGCCAAGGACGATGTCGGCGAGCGTGAAGCGGTCGCCTTCGACGTGAAAGCGTCCCTGAAGGTGCGCGTCGAGAATCTTCCAACGCACGACGAGCGTCTTGAGGTTCGACGCGAGTGCGATCATGTCCCGGTCTTGTGCGGGCGTGCGCACGAGCGTCATGAACACGGGCCGCTCCGCGGGCGCAAGCGTGGAGAGCGACCAATCCAACCAGCGGTCGATGCTGGCCCGCAGCTTCGGTTCGCTGGGATACAGGGCGCTCGAAGCGCCATATTGCATCGCGAGATAGCGCAGGATGGCGTTGGACTCCCATAAGACGAAGGCGCCGTCGACGAGCGTGGGCACTTGCCCGTTCGGGTTGAGTTCGCGATAGTCCGGATCGTTGACGCGGCCGAATTGCAAGCCGGCATCGATCCGCTCGAACGGGAGGCCGAGCTCGTCGCAGCACCACAGCACCTTTTGCACGTTGACCGAGTTGGCGCGTCCCCAAATCTTCAGCATTACCTGTCCTCCGAAAGAATGCGGCGACGCCTCGAAACGAGGCATCCGGCGCGCGGTTTGTACAATACGCCGAATCCAAAACGTCAAAGCGAGGATCGACCCGCCATGGCTCGCCTAATTCCCGATGATTGGAAGAATTTGGCCGCAACCGGCGCCGCGCAGCGCGAGCGCGAAACGCTCATGTTGCTCGAAGCCGCGTTGCCCGCCGATTACACCGTGTATCACGGCGTGCATTGGACTCGGCTGAATCGGGCTTTCTCCGTATTCGGCGAGGCCGACTTCGTCATCGTGAGCCCGGCGGGGCGCGTCATGCTCATCGAACAAAAGGCGGGGTTCCTGCGCGAAACGCCGAAGGGGCTCGTCAAGGTCTACCTGCAAACCGAGCGCAACGTTTCCATTCAGTTGGCCCAGACCGTCGAACGGATGCATCGCCGGTTCACCGCGGCCTTCGGCGCCGGCACCTACTGTATCGAAGCGCTGTTGTTTTGTCCCGATTATGTCGTCAAGCAGACGGCGATCGCCGGGGTGCCTGCGGAAGCCATCGTCGATGCCGCTCGAAAGGATCGTCTCGCCTCGATCATCCTCGCGGCGTTGCCTGCCGACGAGCCTAAGCTGCCCTGCGCCGCCAAGATCCATCACTTTTTGTCGGACGAGTTGTCGCTCACGCCCGATACGAGCGCGCTGGTCGGACAGGCGGGCACGCTCGTGACGCGCTTGTCCGGTGGCTTGGCCACGTGGGCGCGCAGGCTAGAATTCTCGCCGTTTCGTCTGCGCGTAGTGGGCACGGCGGGTTCGGGCAAGACTCAGTTGGCCGTGCAAGTGATGAAGGATGCGGCCGCAGCCGGCAAGCGCGTGCTGTACGTCTGCTTCAACCGGCCGCTGGCCGACCATATCGCGCGGGTCGCGCCCGAAGGTGCCAAGGTCGCCAACTACCATCAGCTGTGCGATTGGGTCGCCAGGGATGTCGGCGCGGTGCAGGATTTCCAGGCGCCGGACGCGTTCGGCCGGCTCGAAACGGTATTTGCCGACGCGCCGATCGGCGAGCGGTGGACCTTCGACGTCTTGATCGTGGACGAGGGGCAGGACTTTCAGGAAGCTTGGGTGGCCGCCCTGTCGCGTCTGATTCGTCCGGGCGGCGCTTGGTGGTGGTTGGAAGACCCGCTGCAGAACCTTTACATGCGCGAACCGGTCGCATTGCCAGGATGGACGGTATTGACCGAGACGACCAACTATCGCAGTCCTCGCGACATCTTGGATTTCGTGCGCGAGAAGGTGGGGGGAGCGGTGCCGCGCGCGACTGCGCTCGTCGCGGGCAGTCCCTTCGACGGATCCGACATCTCCATCGCTTCGTACGACGAAGCCGCCGGCGAGACCGTCGTCGATTCGACCAAGCGCGCCATTACCCAGGCGCTTGCGTTGGGGTTCCGCAAGCAAGACATCGCCGTGTTGTCGTTCCGCGGCCGCGAAGGCTCGGCGCTGACTGCGCTCGAACACCTGGGGCCGCACCGGCTGCGCAGCTTTACGGGCAAGTACGACTTGTTCGGCAGCCCGGAATACCGGGACGGCGACGTGCTGCTCGAGTCCATCTATCGCTTCAAAGGGCAGTCGGCGCCGTGCGTGGTGCTGACCGAAGTCGACTTCGAGGCGTTTGACGAACGCGCGGCCCGCAAGCTGTTCGTCGGGGCGACGCGCGCCACGATGAAGCTGATCGTGGTGGCTTCGCACCGCTCAGCCTTAATGCTCGGCGCGAACGTTTGAAGTCATACGTCGAATCAATCAGGTCTGGGTTCGTTTCACAGATACTATCGATTATTCAAAGATAAACCGATGGGCAGAAAACGTTTCCATGTTCCGAATGCAATTCATCGCGTGGAGAATATACGAATCGGATCATGACGCAATGCATCAATTGATTTGGATCAAGTTAGCGAAGGCCGAATCCTGCTCGCATATCGAGGGGCGGGGCGCCAAGCCGGTGCTTATGGAATGCATCATGAGGCTTGCCTGGCGGGCTTCGCGCGGAGCCGCGCGAGCACTTTGAAAAGTACGATTGTTAAGGGTTGATGATAATCCGGCCCTAATCGAGGCGGGGTTGCTTTATCTTCCAAAAATCGCATGGCGCATTGTCGGGATCCCGATTGCGACAAAATCTTTCTCCATGTTTTCCCTAGAATTACTTGTAGAATAAAAATTCTATTGTTAGTCTGTGCTTGACCTCGGCGGTTATGAAGAGGGGCTAGGGGCGGACGGCATGGTTATTTTCTTTTCCGTTCGTCACCGCACAATTGGAACGCCGTCGCGCACGCGACGGTTCAAATGCTTGGCGACGGAGTCCTTATGTCGATTGCTACCCGTGACCCGGTTGAACAGTATTGCGTAGGCGACGTCGTAACGCTCAAAGGGGGCGGCTCGCGCATGACGGTAACGGCCATTACCGCCGAAGGCGTATTGTGCCAATGGTTCGACGAGCACGGGGAGTTTCGGCAGGGTACGTTCGCACGGGAGGTGCTCGACCAAGAGCCGCGCTCGATTCCGCCCGGGCTCGTTCACGTTCGCGGGTACGGCGCCGGGGCATGGGTCGGTTCGCTGGCGGTGGTCTCCCCGTTCGCGCAGACGGCCCTCAAATCCGCCGTGTAGCCGGGGGCAGCCGAACCCAACCGGACCGACCGGCAGCGCGAAGACACCGCTCGGGCGTGATCAGCGGTTGTCACCGCGCTTGGCCGCGCGCTGTTCGATATGCGAGAAGAGTGCGCTCGAGAAGGCGCTCATCGTCATTAGGCGGCGCTTTGCCGTGATATCGCGAGCGATGCCGGCCGGGGGATTGGGTAGAAACGCCCAGTAAAGCGCGAGCAGCCAGCCGAATACCGTCCAACCGATACATGCGTTGAACAGCGCGATCGTGAGCAGGTCGTAGCGGTCGCGGCGATCTGCCACGATGGCCGGCAAAAAGTAAATCGCCAGAGCAAAGACAACCTCGACGACTTCTAAGGCTACGTGGCCCAACATGGCACTCCCCTCGATGAATGGGGTGAGTTCGATTGTCGCGCATTCGTTACGGCTGCGCACGACGATCGGGGCTATCATGTGCGCTTTGACTGCCCCAGCCCGCCGCCATGACAGCACATGATGCGAAGCAGCAAAATAAATCGATAGATCCGCGCGCATTAACTCAGTTCGTCGAACGCAAATGGGATGAAGAAATCGTCCCCGCTCTGACTGAATACATTGCGATCCCCGCCAAAAGCCCCGCGTTCGATGCGCATTGGCAAGAGCACGGTTACCTCGAACGCGTGGTGACCGACGCCGCGAGCTGGGCGCAAGCGCAGCGGGTGCAAGGCCTGACGCTCGAGATCGTGCGTTTGCCGGGGCGCACTCCCGTCATTTTCTTCGAGGCGCCGGCCACGGCACCCGGCAGCACCGACACCGTCGTGCTGTATGGCCATCTCGACAAGCAGCCCGAGTTCGACGGATGGCGCAAGGATCTCGGCCCTTGGACGCCGAAGTACGAGGACGGCAAGCTGTACGGACGGGGCGGAGCCGACGACGGGTACGCCATTTACGCCAGCGTGTGCGCGCTTGCGGCGCTGGACGAGCAGGGGGTCGCCCGCCCTCGCTGCGTCGGCCTGATCGAGACCTGCGAAGAATCGGGGAGCTACGATCTGCTGCCCTATGTCGATGCGCTGCGCGCGCGCCTCGGCAATGTCGGGCTCGTCGTCTGTCTCGATTCGGGCGCGGGCAATTACGACCAACTCTGGCTGACTACGTCGCTGCGTGGTCTCGTCGGCGGTTCACTCGAAGTGCAAGTGCTCGACGAGGGCGTTCATTCGGGCTCTTACGGCGGCATCGTGCCATCGAGCTTTCGTGTCATGCGGCAGTTGTTCGAGCGCTTGGAGGATGCGGCGACGGGCAATCTGCTGCCGGCGGCATTTCACTGCGACATACCGCCCAGCCGGCTGGCGCAAGCGCGCGCGACGGCGGCCATTCTCGGCGACGAGGTGTGGAAGGCCTCGCCATGGGCTTGTGGGCAAGACGGTAAGCCTGTATTGCCGGTGACGGCCGACCCCTACGAAGCACTGCTCAATGCGACCTGGCGGCCTTCGCTGTCGGTCACGGGCGCGGAAGGGTTGCCGCCCCTCGCCAGCGCCGGCAATGTGCTGCGTCCGCGAACGGCCTTCAAACTGTCCCTGCGGCTCCCGGCGCTCGTCGATGCGGCGCGTGCGGTCGCCGATCTCAAGGCGCTGCTCGAACTCGATCCGCCCTATAACGCGAAGGTAACGTTCAAGCCCGATGCCAGCGCCGACGGCTGGAACGCGCCGGACCTGGCGCCGTGGCTCGCACGCGCGGTCAGCGATGCATCGCGCACACATTTCGGCGCCGACTGCGCCTTCATCGGGCAGGGCGGCACCATTCCTTTGATGAACGTGTTGCAGGAAGGATTCCCGAAGTCTCAGTTCGTCGTCTGCGGCGTGCTGGGTCCGAAATCGAATGCCCACGGGCCGAACGAATTCTTGCACGTGCCGTTCGCCAAAAAGTTGACGGCCGCAATGGCGCATGTCATCGCGGCAACGCCGTGACGCGCAGGGGCTCTGTTTAAGCGCGGATGCCGCGGGGCGTCTGCCGATCGCGCTCGCAGCACGAATGGCATTGGACAATAACAAGGGGGTTCGACGTGGCGATATTGATTCTCGGCTTGCTCATTTTTATCGGTGTTCATAGCACGCGGCTCGTCGCGCCGGCATGGCGCAATCAGCAGGTCGCGCGATTCGGCGAGCATGGCTGGAAGGGCCTCTATTCTGTCGCGTCGCTCGTGGGATTCGTATTGATCGTATGGGGTTACGGCGTCGCGAGGCGAACGCCGGCGGTATTGTGGTCGCCGCCCATCGGCGCGCGGCATCTTACGGCATTGCTCGTTGCGATGGCGTTCGTGTTGATCGCCGCCGCTTACGTGCCGGGCAATCGGATCAAGCGAACGATCGGGCATCCGATGATGGTGGGCGTGGCCGTCTGGGCGCTTGCCCATCTACTGGCGAACGGCACGCTCAACGCCGTTGTGCTCTTCGGCGTATTTCTGCTTTGGGGGGCGGCCGGCGCGGTCGTTTCGCGGCGGCGCGATCGGATGGTCGGCGTGCAATATCCGGCCGGGACCGTTTCGGGCGATACCAAAGTCGTGATCGTCGGCTTGATCGCCTGGGCGCTGTTCGCCTTCGTGCTGCATCGCTGGCTGATCGGCATGAGCCCGCTGGGGTGAGGGGTATCGCGCCGGCGCTCGGCCGTTCAATCCATGGCGAGGACCGCTCGTGCGACTTCGGGCGGCGCCGAGCCGATCTTCAACGCCGGCGTGCCGTGCCACTGTGCGCAACGATGCACCGCGCGGCGTAGCTTGGAGAGCATCGACACACCGGTGCGCACCCCCGGCTCGAGATGAATCGACTTCAATTCGAACAGGCCTTGTTCGCGATGCGCTTTGGCGTCGACGCGGCCGATCAATTTACCGCGATGCAGAATCGGCAGGCAGAAGTAGCCGTACTTGCGTTTCGCCGCCGGCGTGTAGCATTCGATCGCATAGTCGAAGTCGAATAGGGCCGCGGCGCGCTTGCGGTCCCACACGACCGGATCGAACGGCGAGAGCAACGTCGTTACCGTCGAGCGCAGGCGGCCCTGCGCGGCATCGTCGATCAACGGCGCCAACTCGATCGGCACGAAAGCATCCTGTTTCCATCCTTCTACGCGTATGACGACGGCTTCGCCCCGATCGGCCAGCGCATGGAGCTCGGCCGTGTAGGGGCGGCGCTCGATTCGATAGTAATCGGCAATCCAGTCGGCACGGCCGACGCCAAGCGCACGGCAGGTACGGGCCACGAGCGTTTGCAGCACCGTATCGGCCGGCGACAGGTCGCGCTCGTCGTTCCAGTCGGGCATCACGCGCTCGGCGATGTCGTACACGCGATGAAAGTTGCGCCGCTGTGCGACCATGAGGCGCCCCAGCGTGAATAGCACTTCCAAATGGCGCTTCTCGGGCTTCCAATCCCACCAGCCATTGCCGCGGCCGGCTTCGCGTGCGAAGTCGGCCGCGCGAACCGGCCCGTGTTCGCGCACGTGAGCGAGCAGGCGCTCGATATCGTCGCGGTGCCGTTCGTGCCAATCGGCCGCGTATTTCCAGCCCATCTTGCTCGGATCGAGCATGCGATGGCGCATGAGTCCGTAGTCTTCGATCGGCAAGAAACAAGCCTCGTGCGACCAGTATTCGAACAGGCGCCCTTGTGCGAGATGCTCGTCGAGCCACTGCGGAACGTACGGCCCGATGCGGCTGAACAGGACGAAATAAGGGCTGCGCGCGACGACGTGGATCGTATCGATCTGCAATTGCGCCATGCGGTGAATGGCGGCCAGCACATCGTCTTTATTCGCTTTGCGGCGCGGCGGCGATAGTAGCCCCTGCGCGGCCAGATGCAGCGTGCGCGCGGCGGCGAGCGGAATCGTCGTCATCGGCAAGGTCTCGCGATACCTATTCTTCGTAGCGGAAGCCGCGGCGTACACCGGCGGGGCGCTTCGTGCATTCGGGCCGAGCAAGGGCGGCCGGCCCCAAGCTCGGGCCGCCGTAGCCGATGCAGCCTTCGAGGGCTATTCGGAAAGCGGCCGAGGAAAGAGCGGGCGAACGAGAAGAGGAGCGAGCCCGGCGACGAACCACACGAGCGTCCATGACGTAGCAGCGAGCAGATGAGCCAGCGCGATCGGCACGAGAAAAAGGCCGGCATACACGAGCGCGTTGGCCATGCCGAGCGCGGTGCCTGCGCGAGCCGGTCCCGCAAGCGTCGCAAGTTCTGCATAAGCGACGCCGTGCCATGCGGACACGCACACGCCAGCGACAACGGTGATGACGACGATGGCGGCCAGCGGCGCCGCGTGCCCGAGCGATACGACCGCGGTCAATGCGGCGAAAGGCAAGGCCGCTGCAATCGTGGAGCCGCGCAGATAGGCGCGCCGATTGCCGTGACGGTCCGTATAGCGGCCGCTCCAGACGCGCATCGCCATTGCGCCCACCTGGAGCGACGCCATCGCTGCGCTGATGCCAAATGTGCCGAGGTGTCCGAAGTCGTGCAAGAACACGGTCCCGAGCGTCAGGATGGCGAACTGGGGCACGCACAGCGTGGCGATGCCCAACGCCACGCGCCATATTTGTATTTCACGCAGCGCGCTGGGTGGGTTCGCGACCGCCGTCGGCTGCGCCGCGCTTGGCGCAGCGGGTGCGTCCGGCGGCTCGTGGAGCCAGCGCAGCGCGAAGATCGCGGGCGCCGCACACATGAGCGCCAGCACGCTGTAGACGGCGGCAAAGCCGTGCGCCGAAGCGAGCCACGGCAGCAACGAGGCGCCGATGCCGCCGCCCATTGGCACGGCGGTCTGCCGGATGCTCATGGCGACGCCGCGTTCGCCTTCCTTGAACCAACTCATGATCGCGCGGCCGCTCGACCCGTTGACGCTGCCGCCCAGCAACCCGACGAGCGCCATGGCGAACACGAGCAGCGATAACGCTGGGACGGTCGTGGGCGAGGGGACGAGATAAAGCGCCATGGACAGCAGCGCGAGCGCGGTCCCGATCAATCCGGCCACGAGCACCGGCCGATCGCCGAACCGATCGGTGGCCACGCCCCACGGCAGCTCGGACAGGGCGATCCCGAGTCCGGTGGCGCCCAGCACGAGTCCGAGTTGGGCATTGCCGAGATGGTAGCCCGTGCGTATCCAGACGGCCGTCGTCGGAATGCCGGCCGCCACGGCGGAAAAAGCGGCATTCGCGGCGACGCCCACCCCCAGCACCTTCCATCGATGCGAGGCGCGGAACGTCTTGGTCCGTGTGTCGACGAGATATTGCGCATCCATGAATCACTCCGCGTCAGATTTGACGGAGGGAGTGTCCCACCCTATCATCGTGCTGAAAATCGGATAATTTAAAACCTATCATTCGGAAAAATAGGACGATAGAAGCGATATGAGCCAAGCGAACTTCGATGTGGCGGCGCTGCGCAGTTTCGTCACGGGCATGGACTTGGGCAGCTTCGCGAAGGCCGCGGACCGCGTGGGCCGCTCCACTTCGGCTGTCAGTGCGCAGATCAGAAAGTTGGAAGAGCAGGTGGGGGCGCCGCTGTTTCGGAAGGCGGGACGCGGTCTGGGGCTGACGGACGCCGGCGAGGTGATGCTGCGCTATGCGCGCCGGCTCGTCGAGCTCAACGACGAGGCCGTTGCCGCTGCCCGCGGAACGGATCTCGAGGGCTGGGTGCGGCTGGGCTTGCAGGAGGACTTCGGCGAGTCGATGCTGCCGGGCGTTCTCGGGCGCTTTGCTCGGGCGCACCCGAAGGTGCGCATCGAAGCGCGTGTCGCGCGCAACGCCGAGCTGACGGAGCGGCTCGATGCGGGCGAACTCGATCTTGCGCTCGTGTGGGACGATTTCAAGCTTACGACGCGCTCGCGGCGCGCATCGGGCGTCAGCGTCGATCTCGCCAAGCCGGCCATGCATTGGATCGGCTCGGACGCATTGCAATGGACGCGCGATTGCGGCGAACCGCTGCCGCTCGTGTTGTTCGACGGCGGGTGCGTGGTGTGTTCGCTCGCGACGGACGCGCTCGATCGCGCGGGCATCGCATGGCGCGTTGCGCTGACTAGCCCGAGCCTCGCCGGTTTGTGGGCTGCCGCCGCGGCAGGGCTCGGCATGACCGTGCGCACGGCCTATGGTTTGCCGCCGACAGTGCGCACGATCGATCCGGGCGCATACGGCTTGCCTGCGTTGCCGGCGCTGGGCCTTACGTTGCTGCGCGCATCGAGCGTCGCCGCGCCTCCGGTCGATCAACTCGCGCAGATCGTGGTCGAAGCCGTGCGTGGCTTCGCGAGCGAGCGGGGCGTCGAGCGAATCGCGGCTTGACCGACTGGGTCGCTGGCGGCAGGGTTGCCGCTTCGGGAGCCGGATGTCGCATTGGCTCGGCGAGATAGCAAAGGACTTACCCTCTCGTGCCCCGGGCGATTTCGTCGCCGGCGTTGGGCGAGAGCTTGCGCGTGATCGGGATGGATCCGAGCGAGAACAGGCCGACGACCACGAACGACGGCCAGAAATCCGACCACATTGCATGCGTATGGCCATGCAGCGCGCGGGCGATCTGCAACACGATGCCACCGACGGTCACACCCAGGCCGAGGGACATCTGCTGCACGACGCTGCCGAGGCTCGTTGCGCGGCCAACGTCCCGGCTCGCGATCTCCGCATAGATCATCGAGTTCAAAGCGGTGAACTGAAGCGCGGGAAAAAAGCCGCCTAGCAGCACGACGAGCCACATCGCCCAGACGGGGGTACCGGGGAAGAAGGCGCCGTACGCGGCGATCGCGATGCTTGAGAACACCGCGTTGTAGATCAGCACCGTGCGAAAACCGAACCTGCGCAACACCGACGAAGTCAACGAGCGCATGAACATGCTGCCGAAGGCCGAGGCGCAAGTGATCGCGCCCGATTGAAAGGCCGACATGCCGAGTCCTTCCTGCAGCGCGAGCGGCAGCAGGAACGGCACGGCGCCCAAGCCGATGCGAAACATCGAGCCGCCCAGCACGCTGGCGCGAAACGTCGGTGCGCTGAGCAGGCGCAGGTCCAGCAAGGGCCGTTGCGCGCGCTGCGCGTACAGCACGTAAAACGAGACGAGCAGGGCGCCGGTCACGCACATTTCGTAGGCGGCGCGGTCGGACACGAGTTCGCTGCCGATCAGCGAAAGGCCGAGCAGAAGAAGCGACGCGCCGCTGGCCGAGAGCATGAACCCGAACCAATCGAGCGGGCCGGGATGCGGCTCGTGCGTGTTGACGATGTGGCGGTTCGTAAGATAGATGCCGAGAATACCGACGGGCACGTTGACGAAAAAGATGAGGCGCCAGTGCAGGTACGTCGTGATGAACCCGCCCAGCAGCGGCGCCGCGGCCGGCGCGAACATGGCAGGCAAACTCAGGTAGTTCATGGCCCGTACGAATTCGCTCTTGGGTACGGCGCGAAAGATGATGATGCGGCCGACGGGGACCATCATTGCGCCGCCGATGCCTTGCAGGAAGCGCGCGACCGTGAAGACGGGCAGCGAGCGCGCGACGGCGCACATGATCGAACCGGCGATGAAGATGCCGATGGCCGTGCGAAAGACGGTGCGCGCCCCGAACCGGTCGGCAAGCCATCCGCAAATCGGAATGAACACGCCGAGCCCGACGACGTAGCTCGTGATGGCGACCTTCAGGGCGACCGGGTCGCTGCCGAAATCGCGCGCCATCGACGGCAATGCCGTGACGATGATGTTGCCGTCGACGCTCTCCATGAACATGGCGCAAGCCACGATCAGCGGAGCGAGGAAAGCTTTGATGGCGAGCGGCATGGACGAGCGGCGCTGCAGCGGCGAATCGCGGGCGAGGACGCAAAGCAGCGATTATGCGCCGACTCGCGCAATCTTGCGTGCGGACGCGCAAGCGATTGTTGCGTGCGCAACGAAAACGGCTGCCGGTCCGCCAAACAGGGCCGGACCGGCATGCGATGGACGTCGCCTTGGAGTAGAGCTTACCGCCCGTCTAAGGGCGATCCGCCGCGGGCTCGGTTCAGGCGGTCTTTCCGCTCATTGCCCGAACGGATGCCCGCTCACGTACGAGGCCAGGTTCGACATGACGAAGCTGCCCCAGCCGGTCGGGTAGTCCCAGCCGGTGCTGGCTTTGTACCCGTAGCCGCTGTAGCCGTTGTTTCCGGACGTCACGTCGTGGACGAGCGATGGCGTCGATTTCACCGCGCTATAGATGCTCGAAGCGGGGAATCCCAGCGAGTTGGCGTGAGCCGATTGCAGCCGCGCCCACAAGCCGACGAAGATCGGCGAAGACAGGCTCGTGCCGCCTATCTGCTGGATCTGGCCGTAGTTGTAGACGAGCGCCCCGGAGCCTTGCGCCGCGTCGAAGGAAATATCGGGCACGGCGCGCCCGCTCGGCGCGGGGCTTACGGAAAGCGCGCTTTGCCATGAAGGCACGGGCTCGACCGCGCTGATGCCGCCGGTCGAGGCCCACAGTTTGCCGTTGCCGTCGAGGCCTTCGTTCCATACGGTTTCCTTGGCCCACTTGCCGCTCGAAGTGAAAAGCGTGGTTCCGCCGACGGCGATGACATTGGGCGAGGAAGCCGGCCACGAAATCGAGTACGTGCTGCCGTCAGGATAGCCGCGGTTGTTGCACTCGTACACGCCTTCGTCTCCCGACGAAACCGAGAATGTCTGCCCCTGCGCGAGCGCTGCGGCAAAAATCTGATCCTCGGTGGCCACGGTGCCGTCGGCCTGGGCGTCGGCTTCGCACCATCCGAGCGAGACGTTGATGACCTTGGCCGTGTTGTCGCTGACGGCTTGATTGAACGCCTGCGTCAAGCCCGTATTGCCCGATGCATTCATGTCGGCTTCGTAGAAGATCAACTGATTGACCGCGCCGCCCGCGGCCCCGACGATATCTTGGCTGTCGAGATCCCATTCTCCTTGCCCTTCTTGATCGTCGCTGTAATTGCCGTTGGGATCCCCCGTTTGCACGGCGGCGACGTTGACTTGCGCGAGACCATTTGCATCCGTGAATTGGTTCAGATCCTGCGTGGCCTGGCTGGCGCCACCGATCGTGATGACGCCCACCGTCGTTTGCGCTGCGCTCGGCAGGCTCCCCGCGCCATAGATCGAACCGAATTCGAGCGGGTAATGCCCGGTCTCGGTCCCCGCGGCTCGAGCCTTCGGTTGCGTACGTGGGCCTCTGACCGCCATCGTGTGCGCCAGCGTCACGTTTTGCAGGCCGAGCACCGACAGTACGGTGTCGCCGAGCGCTTCGGGCACTTGCGCCGGCGCTGAATTGGCAACGACGGTGCGCTCGCCCTTGCGCATGTGCACGAGCGGCGTGTTGAACGCCGTCTTCACCGTGCCGGCCGTGCCGTCGGCGGAGATCAGCATGCGGTTTTTCGAAACCCGAATGTTGACGAACCCGCTATTGCGCAGGTGTGCGACGACCTTTTGCACCTGCGCTTCGCTAGGCGCGAACTCGGCCAGGAACGCTTTCGGCGTGAGGAAATGGCCGTAGCGCGCGTTGCCTCGCTCGTTCACGGCCCGGCCTAGCGCCTCGAGCTTCTTCAAATTGCGCACGCGTAGACCGACGACGACGTGCTCCGGTTCGCCGGCCGACGCTTGCGCGGCGGGCGCCGCCGTGAAAGCGTGCATTTGCTCGGGCGTGAGAAAGGCCCTGGTCTCGGTGCCGACCCATGTCGTCGGCGAACTGGCCGCATGCGCGGGCGCCGCGGCAGCGAGCGGCAACGCCAACGCCGCGGTTTTGAAAATAGCCGATACCGCCCCTTTCGATTTCACAGTCGACTTCAATTGAACCTCCTAGGATTTCAACGTCAAGAGACGCCGTATCCGCGGGAATGCGGTGAGTCAACGGATTTGAGTTAAGCTGCCGTCTCGAGCCAACGTTGTGATTAATTAATGGAGATAACGACACTCAATGATTTATTGAGCATGTTTAACCTAACAGGTCAAAAACGTGGTCGTGTAGCTGTTAGGAGTGGTAGTGGAAATGCGGGTCTGTCCGGCGGAGGAGCGGCTTCGCGCCATATGAGAAGGTTGCGTGGCATCGAATGCAAGCTTCAAGGGAAGATAATTCAGAAGAATCGATTCGGCAAGAATAATCGGTATTAATGTCCCGTAGACGGGGGGTTCTGAACGGTTTCAATTTACCGCCGAGCCCATTCTTTCGTTTGGAAATTCACTTCTAGTTTTAAAGAGCATGATGTCATGCGTTTAAAACCCGAGCTCATCGACCGATCGCTTCGTCGTAGAAACGCGCCAAGTCGCCTTTCAGTGCGTGCAGGGCCGAATCGTCGAGATAGATCATGTGACCCGTCGCGTAATACGTCACTCGCAGGTTTTTGCGCAGCGAGGGCTCGAGGCCCATGTGCTCGAGGTCGTATTCGGTCGCGAAGAACGGCGTGGCCAAATCGAAGTAGCCGTTGGCCGACAACACGCGCAGGTGCGGGTTCTGCCGCATCGCTTCCGCGAGGTCGGCGGCGGCATACGGCGCGCTGAGCGTCTCGCCCCACCACACATGATGTTTCCAGTTCCAGGCGCTCAATACGCGATCGTTGAATACGCGATAAGCGCTGTCGTGCGCGTCGTCGTGCAGATCCTGCGCCAGATGTTGGTGAAACGCGGCGGCGAAGGCGCCGGTGATGTACTTCTCGGACGCGTCGAAATCGGGCGAGGAGGAATCCTGGTCGTACTCGATTCCTTCGAAGCGGCTGTCGTAGCGGCCTACGCTGCGCGTTTGCGTCAACAACAGCTGTTTGCGAAAGTGCGAGGGCGAGATGCGTAGTCGCGCGCCGGTCACATACTGCGGGTCCAGCCCCGTGTAACGGGCGATCCGGCCCGCGATCGCGTCGCGCTCGGCATCGGGCAGCGCGTCGCCCTTGGCCAGCGCCGCGGCATACGGCCCCGCCGCGAATGCGCGCACTTCGTCGAGAAACGCCGGCAGATCGGCGTTTTTGCCGGGGCCGAGCTTGTCGTGGTACCACGCCGCTGCTGCATACGATGGCAGATAGCGTATGTACATGAGATCGAAGCCGGGGGCTCGCACGCCTGAGTTGAGGACCGACGAGAGCAGCACGACGCCGTTCAGCGAGATGTTGTGCTGCGCGAGGCGGTAGGCCAGCATGGCCGCCCGCGTCGTGCCGTACGATTCGCCCAGCAGAAACTTCGGCGAATTCCATCGATCGTTCACGCTCAGGTAGCGGTCGATGAATCGGGTGAAGGCGTCTAGATCGCCGTCGACGCTCCAAAACCGTTTCCCGTTTCCGTGGCCGACGAGCTTCGAGTAGCCCGTGCCCACCGCGTCGATGAAGACGAGATCGCTTTTGTCGAGCAACGAGTCGGGGTTGTCGGCCAGCACGTAGGGCGCGGGCGAGGTGGCTGCGGGGCTGGAGGTATGTACGCGCTTGGGGCCCACCGATCCCATCAGCAAGAACACGCTCGCCGCACCCGGCCCGCCGTTGAACAGGAAGGTCACGGGGCGCGGGGCGTCGTGCCGAGCGGCACGTGTATACGCCACGTAGAACACGCTGGCCTCGGGCTCGCCCGCGTCGTCGCGCAGCAGCAGATTGCCCGCCGTGGCGCGGTAATCGATCGTGCGGCCGCCGAGTTTCAGGGTGTGGTCGGTGACGGTCGATTTTTCCCGCGGGACGGGCAGCGCGGCGTTGGGTCCGACCGATTGCTCATGCGCCATGTTTGCCGAAAGGCTGCCATGAACCTTGGCGTTCGGCGCTGTGGCCAGCGTCGCGGTCGAGGCGGCTGCGGCTGCGGTGGCGGCAGCGGCGTCGCTGTCGCTTTCATCGTCGGCGGCGGCATGACGGCTCGCGCCCAGTGCGCACGCGAGCGCAATCGAAAGCGCGGCGAGCTTGGCCGCACGATTGCCGGATGGCGCTGAGGCGAAACGATGGGGCATGGCTGGACCTTGTGTGACGGACGCGGACCGTGACATGGAGGAATTTCCTAGCAAACAGCCTTCCCTGGTCGGTCGCCGGAGCGTACCGGGCGCGATCTTCGCTAACATGTCGACGATCGACCGTCACCTCACCAAGGCGTTTGTCATGTCAAATCCCCCGCTTGCCACGAAAGATACCGCAGACGGAAAGCGCAGTCAGCGCATTGCGACGCTCGCGCTCTACGCGGTGCTGGTGGCGCTGGCACTGTGGATCATCCGGTCGTTCATTCCCGCCATCGTTTGGGCGCTCGTGATCGCGATCGTCATCTGGCCGCTATTGCAGCGCCTGAGCCAAGCCAAGCAGAGTGCGACCCGCGCAAGCATGGTCGCGCTGCTGTTGACGACGGTCGTGGGCGTGTTCGTCGTCCTGCCGTTCGTGCTCGTTTTCACGCAGGTGCTGCACGAAGCACATCAATTGCTCACGTGGATCAAAGAAATCGCGCAAACCGGTTTTGCCGTGCCTGAGTTCGTGACCCGGTTGCCCTTCGGCAATCAAATCGCGGCCTGGTGGCAGACCAATCTCGCCCGGCCTCTCGAAGGATCGCCCGCCATGGACGCCCTGCGCGGCGGGCACGTGGCGACGGCCGGGCGGCACTTCGGTAGCGCCGCGTTGAAAGGCCTCGTGCATTTCGGTTTCATGTTGCTCACGCTGTTCGTTTTTCTGCGTTCGGGCCCGCGCGTGGCCGAGCAGGCGCTGCGTAGCGTGCGGCGTGTATTCGGTGCGGACGGCACGCACCTTGCGATACGAATGACCGCCGCCGTGCGTGCGACGGTGACAGGCCTCGTGGTAGTGGGGCTCGGCGAAGGCGTGCTGATCGGCGCGTCCTACTTCGCGACAGGCTTGCCGCATGCGGCGGAGCTGGGCCTCGTGACGGCGGTCGCCGCCATGCTGCCGTTTTGCGCGCCGCTCGCATTCGGCGGCGCGGCGCTATGGCTGTTCTTGCACGGCCAAGTCGTGGGCGCGCTCGCCGTGCTGGCGACGGGGACCATCGTCGTCTTCATCGCCGAGCATTTCGTGCGCCCGGGCATCATCGGCAGTACGACGCGACTGCCGTTCCTGCTCGTCTTGTTCGGCATTCTCGGCGGCGCCGAAACCTTCGGTCTGGTCGGACTTTTCATCGGTCCGGCCCTGATGACGGTTCTGACGCTCCTGTGGCGCGAAGGGACGCGCTGAGCCGCACGCGTGTCAGGCCTGCTCCGGCACCGGGTTGCGCAAACTCACGTTCAGCAGGTTCCACGCATTGATCGTCGCAATCACGAACCCGAGTTCGGCGATTTCTTCGTCGGTGAATTGCGTGCGTAGGCGCGCGAAAGCTTCGTCGCTCGGGTCGGTATGCGGCAGCCCCGTGACCAGTTCGGCCCATTCCAACGCGGCGCGCTCGCGTTCGGCGAAAAATGGCGCTTCGCGCCATCCGGCCACCGCGTTCGCATGGCGCGGATCGACATCCATCTTGATGAGGTCGCGCCAGTGCATGTCGATGCAGTAAGCGCAGCCGTTGATTTGCGAAACGCGGAGCAGGACGAGATCGACCAGACGGTGCCCCAGCAAATCGCGGCGCAAGCCGGCCGAAAGTTGGTAGAGATTGCGAAACGCTGCCGGGGCCAATTGGGCATAGTTGATTCGGGCGGTGTGCGTCATTGCGGTGCCTTTCGAGTGGAAGCGGAGCGCCGCCCCATGCGGCGCCCATGCTTCCAAGACGAGGCGCCGCCTATTTTTGTGACAACTCTTGAGGCGCCAGTGACTGGGCAATCCCGGTGAGCTTGTCAGGGTTGCGCACGGCGTAGATCCCAAGCACGTGCTCCCCGTCGGTTGCGAGCGCCATTGCCGATTCGAGCTTGCCGTCGACGTAGCGCAGAAACCCCGGTTCGCCGTTGATCAGGGCATGACGGTACGCCGTCCGATCGCCGAAGCGCCGGCCTGTGACCCAGAAGAGATTGGCGATTCTATGGGCGCCGTGCAGCACTTTGAATACGGCTGGCACTTTGCCGCCACCGTCGCCGACGAGTTCGACATCCTCGGCCAGTAGTGCTTGGATGGCGTCGCGCTCGCCCGATTGCGCCGCGCGAATGAATTTTTCGACCACGCGCCGGTGCGCCTCGCGCGGCACCTCGAACCGCGTGCGGTTTTGCTGCACGCGCTCGGAGGCGCGATGAACCATTTGGCGGCAAGCGGCTTCGGTCTTGCCGAGCAATGCGGCGATTTCATCGTAGCCGTGGTCGAACACCTGGCGCAGCAAAAATGCGGCGCGCTCTTCCGCCGACAATCGTTCGAGCACCCATAGCAGCGCCATCGACAAATCGCTGGCGAGTTCGACGGCAGCTTCGGGCTTGCGCTCGTCGGCCTCGACGAGCGGCTCGGGCAGCCACCCGCCGACGTAAGCTTCGCGTTCGGCTTTGAGCGAGCGCAACCGGTCGATCGACAGTCGCGTCACGATCGTGACGAGCCAAGCCTCGGGCGATTGCACCGCCGCGCGGTCGGTGTTCTGACGCCACCGCAACCATGCCTCTTGCACGATGTCTTCGGCGTCCGCCCGGGTGCCGAGCATGCGGTACGCCACGAGAAACAGGCGCGAACGCAAGGCGTCGAACGGGTCGGTATCGGTTGCCGGGGCGGGGGGATGCGTAGTCATATGGGGCTCGAAAGCGGGTGGATCGAGGCGACGGCCTCAACCACGGTTAGACGGCGCACCCCGGCGTTTTGTGACAGCACTTGCCATTGTTATAGGCGCTTATAAAGGGTTATAGCCGGGGCGGCATCGTGAGGCCAAATTCGCGCGCCAGCAACCCGGGCACTTCGTCTGGCGCGACGCTCCGCTTTTCGATGCGGCCGTGGGACACGGTCTTGAAGGTATCGCCGACCAAGGTTTTCCGGCCCGAGTCGGTCAGCAGAACGGCGACGAGCTTTTGTACGAAGATCGCGTCGGGATGCGTCGAGTTCAGATAATTAGCCGGAATGAAGTCGACCCACTCCTGCGGGGAAAGATCGAACGCGTATAGATTCGCCCATTCGCCTTCGATCTTCGTGCGCAGAACGTAGAAGCCGTCGTCGCCGAGGGTGAGCATATAAATATCGCCCTCTTGGTCGATTTCCATCCCTAGCGCAGTGAGGGGAATCGGCGCGCGGATGACGTTGGCGCCGAAACCGAGGTCGCACAGCCACTGTTGCGCGCCCAGCTCGACGATGACGACCATGTGCGTCCTGGGGCGGCGCATCGAGTAGGTCATCGGCCGCGCCGCGGCCCATCGATACGTGATGCCGAGCGCCTCGAGCGCCATCGAGAACAGCCCATTGACTTCGTAGCAGTAGCCACCGCGCTTGCGATGAATGATTTTGTCGACGATCTCCTCGGGCACGAGCGATACGATTTTGCCTGCTTGGACGTCGAGATTCTCAAAGGGCACGGAAAACAACTGGCGCCGCATCATGCGTGTCACGGTTTCGATGTCGGGCGTGCGCGGACCTGAATAGTCGATGCGAGAGAAATAGTCGGTGAGGGAAAAATTGTCGGCGTGCATGGCGTGCTCGTTTCTGTTCTGGTTGTCTCTTCGATATCGTTGCCTGCGCAACTAAATATCTTCACTCATACAATTCGGGGTTCATTGCGGGGTGAACGCCGACGCCACGGACAGCGCGTAATCCACCGCGTCCGAATCGACGTCGAGATGCGTGACCCATCGTTGGCGCGTGCTGCCGTAAGACGAAACGATCCCGATGCCCTGCTGGGCCAGGTGCGACGCGAACGCAGGGGCAAGCGACGCTTCGACGTTGACGAACACGATGTTGGTGTCCGGTGCGGTGACGGTCAGCCCCGGCAGCTTCGCCAATCCTTGCGCGAGCGTGCGCGCGTTGGCGTGATCGACAGCCAGGCGCTCGACGTTGTGTTCGAGGGCATATAGGCCGGCGGCCGCGAGAATCCCAGCTTGCCGCATGCCGCCGCCGAGCATCTTGCGCCAACGCCGCGCGCGCGCGATCGCGGCCTTGGAGCCGACGAGCACGGAGCCCACCGGCGCGCCGAGGCCCTTGGAGAGGCAGACGGAAACCGTATCGAAGGGCAAGGCGAGTTGCGCCGGGCTCGTGCCGGAGGCCACGGCTGCATTGAATAGGCGCGCGCCGTCGAGATGGCAAAGCAAGCCATGCTGCTTGGCGAGCGCCGTCGCGGCTTGCACGTAAGCGGCGGGCAACACCTTGCCGCCGATCGTGTTCTCGAGCGCCAGCAACCGGCTGCGAGCGAAGTGGGGATCGTCCGGCTTGATGGCCGCTTCGATGTCGGCCAGCGCCATCGTGCCGTCGGTGGCGTTCTCCAGCGGCTGCGGCTGGATGCTGCCGAGCACGGCGGCGCCGCCGGCTTCCCAGCGGTAGCAGTGCGCTTGCTGGCCGACGATATATTCGTCGCCGCGCTCGCAATGCGTCATCAGGGCGATCAGGTTCGACTGCGTGCCCGACGGAACGAAGAGGCCGGCTTCCTTGCCGATCGTCTCGGCCACGCGCGCTTCGAGGCGCTTCACGGTCGGGTCGTCGCCGAAGACGTCGTCGCCGACTTCCGCCGCGGCCATTGCGGCACGCATGGCGGTGCTGGGCCGCGTGACGGTATCGCTGCGAAAGTCGTATTTCAATGCTGCCTGTTCCATTGCGTTTCTCCTATGGCATGCCTCGTTCGATGCGCTCATGGTGGCACGCGCCGCGCTTCGACCCTATACACAACTGTGCCCAATCTGTTACATAACAGATTTTGCGATTCTAAGAGGCGTCATGGATTCGGCAGAGCGGGACGAGCCGTTGTATCGGCAACTGGCGCAGCGGCTTTGGGAAAACGTTCAAGGGGCGGCCATGGACGAGGGCGAGCGGCTGCCGTCCGTGCGCACGCTTGCCGCGCAGCACGGCGTGAGCTTGACGACTGCCCTCCAGGCGCTGCGTTGGCTCGAGACGCGCGGGCATATCGAGGCTCGGCCGCGTTCGGGCTACTTCGTTGCCAAGCGCACGCGCCGCGGCAAGCGGGCAGGCGGCCAAAGCGAGCCGAAAAGCGGGGCATCGAAGCGATGGGCACGCCCCGCGGCGGAACTCGATGCGCAGGCGCGCGACCATCTGGCGATTGCCGGCGCGCCCACGGCGGTGCGGCTCGATCTCGCCTCGGCGGAAGCGGGCCTTTATCCGATCGAGCGTTTTAGCGTGCTGTTGCGACGGCTCGCTTATCAGCATCGGGACCTTGTCGGCTCACACGTGCGCGGGTCGGGGTATCCGGCATTGCGCGCGCAGATCGCGCGCCAGGCAATGCAGTACGCCTGCGAGCTCGATCCGGACGAAATCGTCGTGACCAACGGCTGTGTCGAAGCATTGAATCTGGCGCTGCGAGCCGTTGCGCGTCCAGGCGACGTGATCGCCGTCGAATCGCCGACTTATTTCGTACTCCTACAGATTCTGCGCGCCTTGGAAATGCCCGCTTATCCGATTCCATGCCGGCCTCGATCGGGCATCGACCTCGCTGCCTTGAAGCAAGCGCTCGACCGCGGTGCACCGATCAAGGCCGTGGTGACGGTTGCCAACGGCAACAACCCGCTAGGCAGCGTGCCGAGCGACGCGTCCAAGCGTGCACTCGTCGAACTGCTACGCGAGCGCGACATCGTCTTGATCGAGGACGATATCTTCGGCGATCTATGCTTCGGGGAGACGCGCCCGAGGCCGGTGCGCGCGTTCGACGCCACGCACGGCAACGTCTTGCTGTGCGGCGGCTTCTCCAAGAGCTTGTCGCCGGGCTTGCGGTTGGGATGGATTGCGCCGGGACGCTTCACGGAGCGCGTGAAAGCGTTGAAGTACACGACGAGCATGGCGACCGCCGAGTTGCAGCAAGCCGCGGTGGCGCAGTTGTTGGCCGGCGGCGGCTATGCCCTGCATTTGCGCCGCCTGAAGGCCGCGCTGCTCGGTCAGCAACAAGCGTTGCGCGAGGCCGTGCTGCGCCATTTTCCCGCCGGCACGGAGGTGACGCGCCCGGCCGGAGGCTTGGTATTGTGGGCCAAGCTGCCTAGCGGGGACGGGCCGCCCCGCAGCACGCGTGAATTATTCGAGCGCGCGCGGGCGGAAGGGATCAGCTTCGCGCCCGGGCATTTGTTCGGCGAAGGCGGGGCGTTCGACGATTGCCTCAGGTTGAATGCGGGCAATCGCTGGACGAGCGAGCTCGACGCAGCCGTGCGCCGGCTCGGCGAGCTCGCGGCATAGGCTCGTGCCATGGCCGGCTTCGCTCGTTTGGCGTTCACATCAGCCCGGCGAGCCGCGCGACGCCGAGCGCACCGATACCGCCTAGAATGGGGCCGACGATCGGCACCCAGGCGTACGACCAATCGGACGAGCCTTTGCCGGCGATCGGTAGCACTGCGTGCGCGACGCGAGCGCCGAAGTCGCGAGCCGGGTTGATCGCGAAGCCCGTCGGCCCGCCGAGCGAGAGGCCGATGCCGTAGACGATGAGGGCGACGACGAGCGGCCCCAGCACGCCCGTGGTGCCGACGGCCTTGGTGAAGATGGCCACGACGAGAAACACGAGCACGAAGGTGCCGATCAGCTCGGTCAACATGTTCGAGAATGGCGCGCGGATGGCCGGCCCGGTCGAAAAGCAGGCGAGCTTGATGCGCGCGTCATCGGTCTTTTTCCAATGCGCGAGGTACGTGATCCACACGAGCACCGCGCCTATGAATGCGCCGACGACTTGCCCGGCCAGATAAGGCAATACTTCGTTGCCGGGGAAATGCCCGAGGGCGTAAAACGCGAGCGTGACGGCGGGGTTCAGGTGGCCTTGACTGCCCAATGCGACGGCGGCCACCACGCCGGCCAGCACCGCGAAGGCCCAACCGGTCGCGATCACGATCCATCCCGAGTTCTGTCCTTTCGACTGCGTCAGCAACACGTTCGACACCACGCCGTTGCCCATGAGCACGAGAATAGCCGTGCCAATCAATTCACCGACAAATCCGTTCATGACGTTCTCCATCGATTCGATCGTTCTCGACTACATGCGCATGCGCGCGTTCACGCCTGGCCCCAATGCAAAGCGGCGGTATGGACCGGCGCATCCCAAAGCGAAAGCCAATCGTCGTTCAGCTCCGTCAACGTGATGGAGCAACCGGCCATCTCGAGCGACGTCACGTAGTTGCCGGTCAAGAAACGCGCAACCCGTACACCGCGTGCGCGCAATCGCCCCATCGCCGCATTGACCATCAAATAGAGCTCCGATAGCGGCGTGCCGCCGAAGCCGTTGACGAGGAGAACGCATTCGCGTCCGTTGCCGGGCGCGAGGTCTTCGACGATCGGTGCGACCAAATCCTCGGCGATCGCATCGGCGCGATCCAGTTTGACGCGGCGCCTACCCGGCTCGCCGTGGATGCCCACGCCGAGTTCCATTTCGTTCTCGCCGAGCACGAAAGTCGGGGAGCCCGCCGCGGGCACGGTGCACGAGGTCAGCGCGACGCCCATCGAGCGCGTTCGACTGTTCACGGCTTTGCCGAGCGCGACCAACTGCTCGATGTCGCGCCCTTGTTCGGCCGCGGCGCCGACGAGCTTTTCGACGATCAGCGTGCCGGCCACACCGCGCCTGCCCGTGGAATAGGTCGAGCGATCGACGGCCACATCGTCGTCGACGATCACCGTGCGCACATTGCCCTCGGCCATTTCGGCGGCCATGTCGAAGTTCATGACGTCGCCTTCGTAGTTCTTCACGATCAGCAGGCATCCCGCGCCCGAATCGACCGACTGCATGGCGGCGACGACTTGGTCGGGCGTGGGCGAGGTGAAGATCTGTCCGGGACAGGCGGCATCGAGCATGCCGCGCCCGACGAAGCCCGCATGCAGGGGTTCGTGCCCGGAGCCACCGCCGGAAATCAGGGCGACTTTGCCCGGCGTCAACTGCTTTCGCCGCACGAATTTTCGTTCCTCGCCGAGTTCGATGAGGTCGGCATGCACGAGTGCGAAGCCATCGAGCGATTCGGCTAGCACGGTCTCGGGTGCGTTGATGAGCTTTTTCACTATGTCCCCTCCTGTTTTGCGTCGTTGCAGGGTTCGGCCGTTGGCTACCTGACAGTCGCTCGGCAGCCACCGGCCAGCGCTAGTCGAGTCCCGCCGAAGGCCGCTGCCTTTCGGAAGCGTCGGCAATGCCGGACGTATCGGATGCGAAGGTTTGCGCCATCTGCGTGAGTGTGCGAACGAACTCGGCGACGAGGTGATCGACGTGGCGATTCGTTTCGTCGCCCAAATCGGGCAGTGTCACGCTAATGGTCCGGGT
The DNA here is from genome assembly GCF_056498045.1 of Trinickia sp. Z7. Taxonomy (NCBI): domain Bacteria; kingdom Pseudomonadati; phylum Pseudomonadota; class Betaproteobacteria; order Burkholderiales; family Burkholderiaceae; genus Trinickia; species Trinickia sp. Z7. The sequence goes on along the minus strand of NZ_JAUEQW010000005.1, from coordinate 228,856 downwards.
CCCGTGTCCATTGCCCGTGGGCAACTGACGGCGGGGATGCGCCTGCCGGTACAGATCGAGAAAGACGCGCTTCTCCGCGGTGGAGAAGTGGCAGACGGTGAAGATCGTGCTCAGGTGATCGACGGGAATCGGCGTCGCGTATGCCGGATTGCTGATCTGGGAGACGAATGAGCGATGCTTGCCGAGCGCCGCTGCCAAATGCTGGCGTGTGCCCGAAGGGCGGGTGTCCAGCACGCGAGCGAGGATGCGCTTGTATTCGGCGACGAAGTCTTCGCGCGCGCCGGCGCTTTTGGAGTCGTCGGTCATGATTGGAGTCGAAGCGGGGCGACATCGAAGGCGAGCGTCGAGATCGATGCGCGGAGGTCGAGTTCGGCAATGGCTGCTTTCACGCGTGCGACGCTGGCGACTCCGACCGAAAGCGTGCGCAGCCCGCAAGCGAGCAAATATGGGAGCACGGCCGTGTCGGCCGCGGCATCGCCGCACAGGCTCACTTCGACGCCGCTCGCGGCGCCGTGTCGCGCGACGTGCGCAATGAGCCGCAGCACGGCTGGATTGAGCGGATCGGCCAGGCTCGCCACCGCGGCGTTGTCGCGCCCGGCGGCCGTCACGTATTGCGTGAGATCGTTGGAGCCGATCGACTGGAAATCGGCGTCGAACGACTCGGGCGCAAGCGCGGCGGCGGGCACTTCCACCATCATGCCGAGCGGCGGCATGCGTGCGTCGACGCCCGCGCGCTCGAGTTGCCGTAATTCGTCGGCGAGCATGACGCGCACGGCTTCGAGTTCGCTCGGCGTCGTCACCATTGGGATCATCACCTTGAGATTGCCGTGTGCGGCCGCCCGCGCGAGGGCGCGCAACTGCACGCGAAACAGGTCGGGGCGCGCCAATGAGAGCCGCACGCCGCGCACGCCGAGAAACGGATTCGATTCATGTTCGAGCGTGATGCCGTCCATGGGCTTGTCAGCGCCGGCATCGAGCGTACGAACGACGACGGGCTTGCCCAAGCTCCAATCGAGGAGGCATCGATAAGCGTGATATTGGGTGTTTTCGTCGGCGTGCGCGAAGTTCTTGCCGAACATCAACTCCGTGCGCACGAGCCCGATGCCGTCGCAAGCGGCGGCATCGAAGCGCTCGAGTTCTTCGAGACTGGCCACATTGATGCGCACGGCCACCCGCACGCCGTCCCGTGTGACGGCGGCCTCGCGGATGCGCCGCGTAGCCGAAGCGCGCCGAGCCGCCTCGCGTTCCATCCGCGTAGCGAAGCGGCGGCGATCGTCCTCGTCGGGGTCGACGTGGAGTGTGCCCGACACCGCATCGACGAGCACTTCGCTTGCTTGATCGGGGAGCTCGCCCGCGAGGCCGACGATCATCGGCACGCCTTTGGCGCGCGCAAGCATCGCGACGTGACTGCTGGCGCTGCCCCGTGTGAGCACGATCGCGCGTGCCGAGGACCAATCGATCGCAAGAAACGCCGAGGGTGAGAGATCGTCGGCCACGACGACGGCCCCTGGGCGCAGTATTGGCGTTGCATCGTCTCCGAACAGGATGCCGAGCACACGATCGCGCAGATCGCGCAAATCGGATGCACGCGCGCGGAAGTATTCATTCGACGAAGCCGTGTAGTGCTCGATCTCATCGTCCAACGCGCCGGCCCAGGCACGATCGGCAGCTTGTCCGCATCGCACGGCTTCATAGATGGGCTGTGTCAACGTCTCGTCTTCGATGAGCGCCAACTGAAAGCCGAGAACGTCGGCGGCTGCGGTATCGGCCCGTTCCGTGAGCGCTTGCAATTGCTGCGCCGCGCGCGACACTGCCTCGCGCAGTGCCTGCAGCTCATGCTCGATCTTGGCGTGTTTGACGCGCTCGCGCACCGGCGTGCGAGCCGGCGCGAGGCGCATGAGCGGTCCCGCCGCGAAGCCAGTCGAGGCGGGTTGACCCGAGAGCACGCGCTCAACCATGTCGGTGGTCCTCCGGGTGAGCGTGGGCAGCTTCGCCGAAGTTGCCCTCGACGAGCGCGATCATCGCCGCGACGGCTTGCGCCGCTTGTTCACCGGTGGCGCGAAAATGCAGCACCGCACCCGCTTCGGCCTGAAAGCCCATCACTTTGACAGGGCTTTTTGCGTTGACCCACGGGCCGTCTGAGGAGAGGGCAATTTCGACTTGCGCGACGAACGATTTGGCAAGTTGCGTGAGCCTCACGCTCGGCCGAGCATGCAACCCCGTGGGGTTGGACAAGCAGGCGTGACCGGCGACAACCGTATCCGACATGTGATGTTCCTCGTTCAATGCGACTGGAGTTCTTCGGCCATGCTTTTCACTTGCAGCGCGCTTGCGCCGCCCGATGCTTCGGCGGCGGCGATCACCGCGCCTTCGACGAGCGGCGCATTGCTCAGCAATACCTTGTCGCGGCGAGCGTCGTCGAGCATTTCGATGGCCATCTCGCTGTTCGTTTCCGCGCCGCCGAGATCGACGAGCACGACGACGCCCGCGTCCGACCACGCGCGCTCGATGGCGTCGGCGATGGCGCCGACATCGGTGCCGAGCCCGCCGTCGGCATTGCCGCCGGTATAGGCGAGCGGCACGCTATCGCCTACCATTTGCCGCACCATGTCCGCCGCGCCTTCGGCAACTTTGGCGGAGTGAGAGACGATGACGATTCCGACATTCGACACGGTTCAACCCTCGAGAAAATCGCACAACGTTGCAATGACGAGCGCGCAAGAACGCGCGCCCGGGTCCATGTGGCCAACCGATCGTTCGCCAAGAAACGACGCGCGGCCCCGAATCGCGCGCATCGGCGTGGTGGCCTGCGCGGCATGAAGCGCTGTTTGCTTGATGCGTGCGAGCAGTCGCTCGCCGGGGACACGCAGTTGCTGCTGCACGGGCACGAGCACGTCGAGCAGCGTCTTTTGGCCAGCCGTGGATTTGCCGCGCCGCTCGACGGCCGCCACGGCGGCATCGAACGCCTCGGCCAGATCGGGCAATCCGGGCTGGGTGGGCAGCGCCTTGCCGAAAGTCATGAAGAACGTGCCATAAAGCGGGCCCGACGCGCCGCCGACGGTCATGACCAGCATTTTGCCCGCTTCCGTCACGGCTTCGGCCAATGGCCGCTGGGAAAGCTCGGCCGCTCGTCCCGCCACGTGTTCGAAGCCGCGTTTCATGTTCAGGCCGTGGTCGCCGTCACCGATCGCCTGATCGAGCGCCGTCAATTCATCGGCATGTTCGACGATCGTTCGTGCGATGGCGCGTAGCAGTCCTTCCAGAGTTTCGGGCGTCATTGCCACCTCCATGTCCAGCCGTTCGCAATCGGAGCGGCGCGTGCCGGTGCGCCGACGATTGTTTAGTTGATTGTTGAGTTACTAAACTTGAGGCGAAGTCTAGCAGCGCTGCGGCCGACTTGAACTATGGAAAACCCTTGGAAATTAAGCGGGATGGCGGTGCGGGCGGAGCGAGGCGGGCGAGCGCGCGGCCGTCGTAATTGTTTAATGAAAACGAATTATTGTTGAGTGATTCGTTCAGTCGACGATATTCCGTACCCAGTCCGCGAAGCTATCGTTCTCGAATTCGTAGACCTCTCGCGGGCTCTTGGCCACCACCGTCTTTTCCGCGAGGCGGCCGAGCGCCTTTTGGACGTGGGTGGCCTGCAGATCTTCGATACCCACGCGCTTGCGAATCCGCACGAGCGTCGCTTTGGCAAAGGGCTTCATCGAAGGATCGTCGGCAAACATCCGCACCAGAACGCGTTCGGTCGCGTCCAGCGAATTCCATGTTCCCTCGTGGTTCTCGGTGCGTGCGAGCTTTTCCTGTTGCATCGCGATCGCCTCGGGGAAGGTCAGCGCCGGACTCATCATGAGCGCAAGCACCGTTTCCATCAGGGGCTCGGGCCGCCGCCCGAAGAGAGCGAACGCCTCGCGCGCGGCGGCCGTGTCGAGCTTGCGCTTGGTCGATTCCTTGAAGCGGCGGGCAATGTAATCGACGAACTCGTCGCCGAGCAACTGGAAGTCCTGCACCGTGCTGGCGGCCGAGTAAAGCGGTGCGTTCGCATTCGTGAAGACATGGCCGAGCTTGGTGCGCGAAGACCCGGTAAACAGCATGCGAAGCTTGCGCTGATGTTTGGTCAACGTGGTGCGCAGCGCGCGCGCCATTTCCTCGCCCTCCTTGCTGCGGCCTAGCGCTTGTGCTTCGTCGATGAGGAACAGCACGGGCCTGCGTTTCGCGAGCTCGGCCACGAGGGCGTCGAGGAGCAGGGCGGTGTCGGTGATCTTGCGCGTTTGATCGTCTTCGAGTTCGATGTGCCCTTCGATCTTGGCGCCGGCGAATTCCGCTTTGCCCTTCAGGGCCTTGACCGGCGTCTGAAGCCGTGCGATGACTTTTTCGAGCAGCGAATGCGGTTCGAGGGCCTCTTCGAGGGCTCGAACCAAGGCGGCGCCCGGCGTTTGCCGCGTTTGCCAGAGATCCGCATAGACCACCGTGTAGCCCTCGGCCTCGGCGTACGGCTTGAGGTCTCGCAATAAGAACGCGGTTTTACCGGTGCGGCGCGGTGCGAATATCGTCGTGGACGTAATGAGTCCGGCATCGAGCGTGGCGAGATAGGCGCGCGCAAGATCGGGGCGCGGGAAGTGCCACAGTTCGGTTAGCTCCATTGGGTTATCCTGAGTTAACAGATAATTGATAATTATACTTTATCGGTATAATTTGGATAACCGTGGATCGTCCATCGTCCATCGCACATCGAGTGCGAGCTGCATCACCGCGTCAGTACGTCGAAGGCTTGCAGCAAGCGCTCGATGTCGGCCGCGGTCAGTGCGCCCATGGTGGAGATTCGGAACAGCTGTTTCGACAAATCGCCTTGCCCCGCATAAATCACGAAGCCGTGTGCTTTGAGCGCATCGTGCAACGGCTCATAGGCGACGCCGCTCGGCAACTCATACGCACGCAGCACGACCGACGAGTGCTCGGGCGGCAGGATCGAGGCCATGCCGCGCGCGGCGAGGCCGCTGCGCACTTGCTCGGCCAGCGCCGCATAGCGCGCGTGCCTTGCGGGCACACCGCCTTCGTCCTCGAACTCGCGCAACGCTTCGACCAGCGCGTAATACGCATGGACAGAGGGCGTGAACGGCGTGTTGCGCGCCGCTTGCATTCGGGCAAGGCGGCCCAGATCCAGATAATAGGTCCGGCTTGCCGCCCGCTCGATCGCCTCGTGGGTAGCGATGACGAACGACGCGCCTGGCACGCCGTGCAAGCATTTATTCGCCGTCGCCGCAACCGCGGCAATGTTCGCCGCATCGAAATCGATGGTCTCCGCACCGAAGCTGCTGACCGCGTCGATGAGTAGCTGCACGCCGTGCAATGCGCATAACGCACCGATCCCATGCAAGTCGTTCAGGCGGCCCGTCGTCGTCTCGTGATGGACGACCGCCACGTGCGAAAAGGGGCCTTCCGTGTCGAGACATCTCGCAACCGCAGCGAGATCGGGGGCGCTCATCCAATCGTGTGCGAGCGCGAGATATTCGATCCCGTACTGCTTGGCGATGTTCGCGATGCGCTCGCCGTAGACACCGTTTTGCACGACGAGCAAGCGGCCATCGGCCGGAACCACCGAAGCGATCATGCTTTCGACGGCGCCGGTGCCCGAGGCCGTCATCAGAGTCGCCGCCCATTTTTGCGGATCGAGGCCGTAGGCATCCAGCAACCGCTTGCGCGCCTCATCCTGCAGGTCATAGAAATCGCTTTCGCGATGACATAGATCGGGTTGCAGCAGGCTTTGGCGCACGCGCTCGGATAGGGTCACGGGGCCGGGGTTGAGCAAGAGCGTCTTCATCGGGCAAATATCCTTATGTCGCGCCGATATGGCGCATCAAGCGTGCTTTTACATCTGCGGGCGTGATGGTGGGGCGCGGCAGGTTGTCCGCGGTGCCGCGCCGAATCGCCAAGCGCGCGAAACGGGGCCCGTCAGCGGCGCCGTCAGGGCGTGGCTGCGCAAGCAGCGTATCGACGACGGAAAGGTCGTCGCCTTCGATCGCGGCTTCATAGCCGCACGCGGCAGCGATCGCGGCGAACGACACGTGCGGCGAGACCGTAGCCTGCCCGCCGGTGGACTCGTGCGCGCCGTTGTCGAGCAGCAGGTGCGTCAGGTTGTTGCGGCCGTATGCGCCCAGTGTGGCGAAGGCGCCCATCCTCATGAGCGCGGCGCCGTCGCCGTCGATGGCAACGACGTTCAAGTCGGGGCGCGCGAGCGAAAGGCCTAGCGCAAGCGGCGTCACGCATCCCATCGAGCCCACCATATAGAGCTGATTGGGCCGATCGTCCAACGCATAGAGTTCGCGCCCGCAAAACCCCGTCGAGGCAAGCACCACCGTCGCGTCGAGCGGCGTGTGCGCAACGACGCGCTCGAGTGCTTCGCGCCGCGACGGCAAGCCGTCCGCAGGCGCGCCGCGCCACTGCGTGCGTGCCGTGCATGAAGCTCGGCTCGGCGCCTTCGTTTGCGCGAGCGGATACGGCGCGACGCTACCCTTGCGCATGACGAGCGCATAGGGGCGGCCGGTTTTATCCATATGCGCGACGGCCCGCTCGAGTGCGGGCTCGACCGCTTCGGCGTCGGTGGGGAACGGCTCCCAGGCTATCTCCATGGTTTCGATGAGTGCCGGGGTGATCGGCCCCATCAGCGCGTGCTGCGGCTCGTCGGCCACGCCCGGTTCTCCGCGCCAGGTCACGATGAGCAACTGCGGCAGGCGGAACGTCCACGTCAGCGACGTGAGCGGACTGACGGCATTGCCTAGGCCGGAGTTCTGCATCATCGTGACGCCGCGCTCGCCGGCGCGCGCGCCGAGCGCAACCCCTGCGATCAGCGCGACCGCATCGCCCTCGTTCGCGGCGCTGATGTAGTGCAGCGAGGGGTCTTGCAGGACGTAGTTGATGAATGGCGTGAGAAACGAGCAGGGCACGCCTGCGTACCACGAGAAGCCACGGCGCCGCGCCGCCTCGACGAATTGTGCGGCTTCGATCATTGCCCGTCCCCCTGACCGTTGCCGCGCCCGAGCGCGAATGGCGTTTGCGCATGCGCGAAATCGCCCGCGCGCCTGAAATCTTCCAGGTCGTTCACCCCGCACCAATGCCCATGGACGTATTGCACCTCGATCTGCTCGCCCGCGTCGATGAGCGCGTTGATGAGCGCCGGAACGTCGAGCGAGTCGAAGTCCGGTTGCAACCTCAGTTCTGCAAGCATCGATCGCAGGCGTTCGATGCCTCGCCCGCGAACACTCAGCAGGCCTATCCATCTACCGTCGGGCGACGCGCTGTCCGCCTTGCCGCTGCGAATGCGCTGCAACAGGGTTTTGCGGCCGAACAGGGCGCGCTCGTCCGGCGCCGAGCAATAGGCAAAGTCGCGCGCAGTGCGATTCGATGCCTGGGAGTGCGAAGAATCCACGACGACAGTGAACGGCGCATCGTTTTCGACGAGGTCGCGCAGGATGTAGCTGCGAAAGAGCAAGTCGCCGTAGGAGATCATCGTGTCGGCGGTAAGCTCGCCGGCGTCGACGGCGCAGGCTAGCGAGGCGAGCTCGCCCGTTTGCGCATAGTGTTCGTTGAGGACGAGCTTGATGCCCGCCGTATCGATTGCATCGGCGCGGTACCCGCCCACGACGGTGATGTCGTTGATCCCATGTTTCTTGAATGCATCGACGAGCCAGCGCAGTAGCGGCTTGCCCGCAACGGGCAGCATCACCTTCGGGCGTTCGGCGGTGACGGCTTCGAGCCCGCGCCCGCGGCTCGCCGCCAGGACGATCGCGGCGCTCGGCTTGCGCGAGGCAGCCAGATAGACACGTTCGGCCGCCGCATATTCGTCTGCGTTTTGCAGCCGAAAGATTTCCTCTACGCTGGCGATTCGTTCTTCGACGTTGACGAGCGTCTCGCTGCGGTGAATTTCCTTCGCGACCGCTTGCATGGACGACGCTGCCGCGCGAACGAGATGATTGGCCCAAATGACCGTGCTGATCCCCGCCTTTCGAAACACTTCTGTTGGCGTGCTGTAGTACTTCGTCGGCACGATGACGAGCGGGGCGCGGCCCGCCCATTCGCGAGCGAACGCGAGGATCTCATCGGGACGCGACAGCTTGCTGTGGACCAAGATGGCGTCCGCGCCGGCGAGCCGGTAGGCCTCCGCGCGTGCGAGCGCTTCCTGCAGCCCCCAACCCGCGATGAGCGCTTCCACGCGTGCCACGATGGAAAAATTCGCTTCGGACTGCGAATCTTTGCCGGCCTTGATCTTGCCGCAGAACTCGTCGATATCGGCAAGCGGCTGCCGTTCGCCGCCAATGAAGCTGTTCGTTTTCGGGAACTGCTTGTCTTCGATGCACACGCCGGCGATGCCGCGTTGCTCGAGCTTGCGCACGAGGCGCCGAACGTTGTTGAAGTTGCCGTAGCCCGTGTCGCCGTCGAGCAGGATCGGCAGGTCGCTCGCGTCGGCCATGAACTCGAGTGTGTCGACCACCTGGGTCCAGCTTGCCTCGTTGTTGTCGCGCACGCCGAACTGCGCCGAAATCGCGAGCCCGGACGCCCATATGCCTTTGAATCCGGCCTCGCGCACGATGCGAGCGGATAGACCGTTATGTGCCTCCATCAAGAATTCGAGCTCGTCGCTGACGAGCATCTCGCGCAATCGTTCGAAGCGAGAACGGGTGACGATAGCTGGCTCGCGTGCGTTCATCGTTCGGCTCCCGCCGGTTGCGCGAGACGGGGCAGCACCTCGCGCTCGGCGCGGGCGACGTCGCTCGGGAAATCGATTTCGATCCACGGCAGGCCGGTGACGTCGGCGACGTCATAGGGGCGAGCTCCTTCCAACAACAGATCGCGCACGGCTTCTTCGTGCGGCAGGTTGGTGCGGCCGCTCGCAACATAGCCGGCGACGATCTCGGCAAGGCGGCGTGCGGTGCTCTCCCTAAAGCGAAAGAAGCCGATCGATTCGCCGATCGTGTCGTACTGCAACCCAACCGCGAGCTGCTTGCGCAGTTCGACCGGCATGCCTTCCCGCAAGCACAATTTGACGGGCTCGTCGCCGGCTTCGAAGTCTCGATCGATCAATAGCCGATCGACGCTTGCGCCCGCCACGAGCGCACGCAAGATCGCTTCGTCATACAGCACGTCGGCATCCATCAGCAACACGTCGCCGCCACGTGTGAGCGCCTCGGCCATCGTATGCACCGTCAAGACGCTGCCCAGGTCGTAGCGCGGGTTGACCACGATCCGCGGCCGTGGCCGCCACTCGATGCGATCGAGCTCCGCTTCGATGCTTTGGGGCTGGAACCCGAGGGCGAGCTCGATTTGCTCGACGCCGGTCGCGCGCAACGCACGCAAGTGGCGTTCGAGCAGTGTCACGCCTTGAAAGCGCAACAAGCACTTGGGAAATTGCTGTCCGGGCGGTTGCTGCAGGCGCAGGCCGAGGCCCGCGGCGAGAATGATCGCTCGCATGTTTGTTTTTCTCCTGGCAAGAAGCCGAAAGACGCGGCGGCCGGCTCGCGTCAATCGGTAAGCGGCACGCGCGGCGCACGCCGGCGCCGCCAATCCCGTTCACTCCAATGCAAATAGACCATGCCTGGCAAGCCGAGTGCAAGCTCTCTCGCGCGCTTGGCAAGCGACAGCGCCAGCGCGACATCGGGCGTGAGCCCGACGAGCGGGGCGAGCAGCAGGAAGCCGCCTTCCTGGGCGCCGAGCGAGCCGGGAATCGCGAACGCCGCGCCGCGTATCGCCTGGCCCACGCTTTCGAGCAGCAGCGCATCGAGCCAACTGACCGGATGTCCGATGAAGGCGAGGGCGAGCCATACCTCGCCGATGCCGACGACCCACCCCGCAAAGCTCAGCGCGAACGACGCGGCGACGCGCCCGTGCGCGCGATAGAGATTGCGCACGGCTTGGTCGATCGCATCGGCGCGCGCGGTCGCGCGCAAAGCCCGCTGCGCGCCTAGCGCCTTGCCGATCAAGCGCGAGAAGCGGCCGAACAGGCCGCGTTGCTGCGCGTAATAAAACGTCGCGAGCGCAGCCGCGAAGACGCCCGCCGCACCCAGCGTCGCAACGTGCAGCGTGTGCGCCGCGTGGACATTTTCATGATGCGTGGCCGAAAAAGCGGCGAACGCCGTCAGCCCGATCAATGCGAAAGCGATTTGCGCGACCGACTGCAGCGTGGTCGATACGGTGACGGCGGCGGCCGCCTCGGGCATCGGCACGCCGCGCTGCGCCAAATGCCGCGCCATGAGGACAGGGCCGCCGATCTGACCCGCCGGCAACAAGCTGTTGGCCGATTCCCCGGCCCACCGCGCGCGCAGCGCATCGACGAACGAGGCTGGGCGCGCGAGCAACACGGCGAGCGCCGCGGCGTCGACGGCGAGCGGGAATGCGTGAAACGCCGCAACGGCGAGCAGCCCCCAGCCCGCCGACGCGAGCGTGGCTGCGACCGCGCCTGCGCCTTGCCGCGCCAGCAGGGCCACGAAAACCGCCGCGCCGAGCGAGAGCAGGATCGCCGCCGTTCGCGTCATGTCGCGCCCTTCTCGGCGGACGCTGCGTCGCGCGAGCGGAACACTTGGCGAAAACCGAAGTAGGCGATCGCGTCTTTCATGTTCGAGACGAAGCGCCGCCAGGGGCGCATGCGCGCGTCGGTCACGTATTCGAACGTCAACGACACTCGCATGTCGCCGGCTTTGGCCGGTGTGATTCGGTGACGAAGCTTGTCGCCGTCGAACAGCACGATCGCGCCCGGCGGATACTGGATCGAATCCGCGATCGTCGCAACGCCGGGAGTGCGCGTATGCAACTCGTAGTCGAGCCGGCACGACGATTCGTCGATGACGCCGATCAGAAGCGTATAACGGCGCCCGTCGTAATAGGAGGTGTCGTAATGCCAGCCGATGTGGTCGCCCGCGCGCGTGTAGTAATAAAGCGCATACGCGTGCGGGTCGTCGTCGGGCGAAAGCAGCAGCTTGTCGCCGGTGATCGCTTCGAGCCATTCGATCAGGGCGCGAGAGCGGTACAGCTCGGCGATCTGCGGCGCGAGCCGATCGATCGTATGGCGGCTGACGCTGCCCCCTTGCTTATGGCCGGGCAAGTAGTTGCGGTTGACCGCAGGCTCGAGCGAGCGAGCGCTGTCGGCGAGCCGAGCGGTGAGCCCGTCCGGGAGGAACGTGTCGAGATAAAGGAATGCGCCCTGCCGCATGAACTGCGCCCGCAGCGCATTGCGATCGAGCCCGCGCAGCGTGTCGCTCAGCATTGTGTCGATCGACGCAGCGCGGGCCTGCGGCTCATGGCCCGGAGACGATGCCGGTACTCGGGCATCGCTTGCATGTACCCGTGCATTCATCGCGACACCCAGGCTTCGTTTGCCGGCTCGCGCGGCGGCGCGCGCCGCACGATGCGCCGATAATCGAATGCGACCCACAGCGCAAAGATCGGAGCGCCGATCGAAGCGGCGATCAGAAACGGCTCGACCGTGCGCGTGAGCGTGACGAGCGGCAACAGATAGAGCACGTCTTCCGTTTCGAAGCCGGCCGCCGACGCCTGCCGAGTCCCGGCTTTACCCGCCAGCGATTCGATGCGCATTCGCAAATAGAAAATGAGGGCGACGGCGACGCCCGCCACTCCGCCTAACCAGGTGGCTTGCGCAAACACGCCATCTCCGTGGCCGCTCGCGATGCCGACGCCCATCGAGACGAACAATGCGATGGTCACGAACGCATCGCTTGCAAGGTCGTAGAAGTGCCCGAACTTGCTCGATTTACCGCTGATGCGCGCCAGTTCTCCGTCGGTGTGATCGAAGAAATTGGACAGGACGACCAGCAGGGCGCCGGCGTTGAGCCATCCGAACCCGGGTTGAGCGAGCGCGGCCGCCCCGGCCATGCCGACGACGAGGCGCAGTGTGGTCAGGTGATTGGGCGTGACGCGCGTGTCTTTCAGCGGCGTGACGAGCAGGCGAGCGAGCCGAGCGTCCCACGTTCGGGGCATGGGAGCGATGGCGCGAAGGGAAGGTTCGGCGCGATTTTCCATCCGAAGCAATATATACGCTTTTACGGAGCGTTGTTTGCGAACGGCGCATTCGCGCCGGACCGGCGCGGGGCGGCGAACGCCGAGTTGCCAAACCCGGTAGAGTGCCATCTTTCTTCGTTAAGCCGCTCCGGCATGGTTCGTGCGCTCGGTCCCTTCCGAATCCTGAGCCCTCCGGTGTAACGGTGCGTAATTTTTTTGCCGCCATGAAACGTCTCGCCCTCGCCACCTTCGTATTCTTATCGGCCGTGCGTTCGGCCCCGCTATTGGCCGCATCGCTCGACGAGCCGCTGCATTGCGATCGGTCCGCCCATGCGTTCATCGGCGAATTGGAAGACAAAGGCTTGATCGATCCGCATCCATCGCGGGTGGAGCCCAATTCGATCAATGCGTTCGATCCTTCTCACGGCGCGGATTTGACCGCATTCGGCTATCACGTGTTCGCGATCGTCGGCTTTCAAAAGGACGATCCGATGTTCCAGAGGGGCAAGGGCAAACCGCTTGCCGATTCGGCTTATGGTGCGGTCGTGATGGGGACGACCGACAGCGTGGCAGCCGCCGTCAGGACGGCCGGCAGCAAGGCGATCGTTCATCACGTGGCGCCGTTCGTCACGGCGATTTTCTGTCAAATGGACCAAAGCGGTGCGGCGGATCGCCCTTAGTTTTCGACCGCCTTTCGAATGGCGCGCCGCATCCGGTCAGGCGGTATTTGCTTCTCAGGGTTACACCCTATCGGTGTGCATTTCTTGCTGCCGGCTATCGGTGCGGCCGAACGACCATCGCGGCGGCAGTTGGCAATAAGCAACGACCCTGGACGGCGCATCTAGTCGGGATGGACTTGCCGTCGGGGTCGTGCAACCATTCGGTCCATCGCGTCACGATGATGACGAGCGGTTCGGATGAGACGACAGCGATTGCATCGCCGGTCGCCAAAGACTGCGGGCTTGGCCCGATCTACGGGGTCTCTCGAATCAATTGGCCGGTTTGGAGCACGAAATGAAAAAGCACGTCCTCTGTCTCGCCGCGTCGACGGCGTTCGCCGTTCCCGCGTTCGCGCAAAATAGCGTGACGTTGTATGGCCTGATAGACGAAGGGTTGAACTATACGAACAACGTGCGCGGCAGCCACAACTACGAGCTTGCAAGCGGCTTCGCGCAAGGCAGCCGCTGGGGCTTGAAGGGCGCCGAAGATCTGGGCAACGGGTTGAAAGCGATCTTCCAGTTGGAAAACGGCTTCGACGTCAATACGGGCCGGTTGAACCAGGGTGGCCGTATGTTCGGCCGCCAAGCGTTCGTCGGGCTGGCCAGCCCGTACGGCACGGTGACGCTAGGCCGCCAATACGATGCGCTGGTCGACTATCTCGCCCCCACTACCGCGAACGGTAATTGGGGCGGCTATTTGTTGTCGCACCCGTTCGATAACGACAACACCGATAACTCGTTTCGTGTCAACAACACCATTAAATATGCAAGTCCCGACTACGCGGGCTTGCAATTCGGCGGCACGTACAGCTTCAGCAACGATCCGGGATTCTCGAATAACCGCCAATACAGCATCGGCGCTCAATATCAGAACGGCGGCCTGTTGGTGGCCGGCGCTTACTTGCAAGCGAACAATCCCGGCGTAACGGCGGGCGGCGCGATCGCGACGAACGACGCCAATTTCGTCTCGTCTCGCTTGCGTGTGTTCGGCGGCGGCGTCAATTACACGTTCGGGCCTGCAACAGCCGGCTTCGTGTATACGAATACGACCGTGCGAAATCCGACCTCCGATGCGTACCTCACGGCCGCGGATTCGCTCGTGCCGATCACAGGGCCGCTTGCCGGCTCGACCTTGAACTCGCTCAAGTTTCAGAACTTCGAGCTGAACGGGAAATATCAGTTGACGCCGGCGCTCTACGTAGGCGCCCAGTATGTCTACACCATGGAAAACTACGACACGTCGCTAGGCGGCGTGAAGCCGAAGATTCACACGTTCGGGCTGATGGTCGACTACAACCTTTCCAAGCGCACCGACGTATACATCCAAGGCGCGTTCCAAAAGGTGGCGGGTGACAGCACCGGCTCTTCGCTCGATCATGCTTACGTGCCCGGGGCGGACGACGTTTCGAGCTCGTCGAAGCAGGCCGTCGCGCGCGTGGGCATTCGCCACAAGTTCTAATAAAAACGAACAAGATGCGGCGCATGGCGCCGCGTGTTTCGTCTCGACCCATCCGGCGCTCATGCGCGGATGGGTTTTTATTTGCCTGTCGCGCCAATGCGCTCGGTTTGCGGCGTCGATGTGGCGCGCAACTTGCGAAGGGGCGTATTCTTGACTGCGACTCGCGTTTATCCGGTCGCCCGAACGATAACTAGGGAGAGACAACATGGCCCGGACCCAAGAACTTGCTTCGCGTTTATTGCAGGCCAGACGAACGCACACGCTCATCGATCCCGAGTCGCTCGGCTCCTGCAAACCGGAAAGCGTCGACGAGGCCTTGCTCGTGCAGCAACTCGTGCTCGACGAATTGGGTGGCTGCGCGGGCTATAAGATCGGCGCCGGATCTCCGACGGCCGTGCCGCAATTTGCGCCGCTGCCGGCAACCCGGGTATTTGGCGCGGCTACGGGCTTGCGTCGCGGCGACTATGCGCAGCTTGGTTTGGAGCTCGAAATCGCGTTCAGCTTTGCGAGCGACGTGGACCGTTCGTCGGCTGAGCAGGCGGAGGAGGTAATCGACGCCATCGACACGATGTCGGTCGTCGTCGAAGTGGTGGATAGCCGCTTCGAGAGCTGGCCAAACGTAGACCCGCTGCTGCAATTGGCCGATTTGCAGAACAACGGCGCACTCGTGATAGGCGATACGCGGCCGTACGACCGCAACTTCGATTTCAGTGCGCCGCGCCTCGATTTTTACTGGGACAACCATGAAATTTTTCGAGGCAGGGCAAAGCACCCAGCGGGCGATCCACGGCGCTTGGTTGCCTGGCTCGTCGCGCGCACGCTAGAGACGGGGCATTCGATTCCGGCGCGGACCATGTTGACGACGGGTTCGTATACGCCGTTTTATATTGCGTCGGGGCCCGGCATCGTTCGAGGAACCGTCGAGGGTTTCGGGAAAATCGAGTTCGAGATCAAGTAGACGGGCTGTGTTTGTCCATCAGTCGCCGCTCGATCACGGCGACCAAGCGATCGTCCGCGAACGACGCTGCCGCCAGCGCCGGGATTTCGGGGTACGCCGCCCGCGCGATGTCCGTCAGCACTTGGCCTGGCGGCGCTTCGACGAGAAGCGTCGCGCCGCGTTCCACGAGCGCCGTGAGCGCGTCGAACCAGCGCACGGTGTAGCGCATGTTGGTGGCGAGGTCGTCGCGGATATCGGCGGGCCGATACAGCGCGCGGGCGCGCCGGTTGCCGATGTACACGGACGCCGGGCTGCGGAACGCGACATCGGCGGCATAGGCGACGAGCGCATCCGATGCTTCGCGCAGTAATTCGCAGTGCGAAGGCACGCTGACCATGAGCCGCTTTGCTCGATGCGCGCCGGCGGCGGTGGCGTACGCATTGAACGCATCGAGCGCCGCGATCGAACCCGCAACGACGATCTGACGCGGTGCGTTGACGTTGGCGATGTAGACCTGCGCGTTCGACGAACGCGCCAAGGTATCGGCCAGCGCTTCGACTTGCGCTTCGGTCAACCCTTCGATTGCCGACAAACCATATCCGCTCGGATACGCCCGCTCCATCAACTCGGCCCGCATTCGCACCATGTGCAAGGCATCGGCGAAGGATAGCGCGCCGCTTCCCACCGCGGCGGCGTAGGCGCCGACCGACAGCCCGGCGTGAGCGTGCGCCGCTATGCCGGCGTTGGCGAGCCGCCGTTGCACTGCAACCCCGGCCACGACGAGCGTGATCTGCACGGCGATGCTCGAGCGCAGAGCTTCGGCCGTATCCAGTCGACGAACGTCGAGGGCCAGGATATCCGATGCTTCATCCAGCGTTGCGGCTACAGCGGCGTGGGGCGGCAGCCGATGCAAGAACCCTGGGCTCTGCGCGCCTTGGCCGGGATAGAGCAGCGCAAACATCAGCGTTGCACCTCGTCATATGGTCCGGGCATAAACCAAGGGTCTGCGACGAGACTCGGGCCGCGGATCGAGCGCACCATCACGCGCGGCTTGTGGTCGGCCCATTCGTCGAGCGCGACGCCTCCGGCGGGCGTTTCGAGCTGCGTATCGATGCGCACGCCGAAGGCAGCTTCCACGGTGGACAAACGCGTGCGCAGCGTCCGTGCGCTCGCGCGTGGCAACGGCCTCGGCATCCGGACTAGCAAGTCGAGATCGCTGGTATCGGAGACGACGGGGTGCTCCGTCGCCAGTTCGAAGCCGACGCTGCCGGTCGGCCCCCAAGTGAGTGCATCGAGCCAGCCCTCCTGGGCGAGGGCATCGAGCGCTTGGAACGCGCCGAGCGTGCGCCGCTCCGGGTGCCGGGTGCGATCTAGGAGATGCTCCGGCGAGCACGCCGCTGCAATCGAATCGAGTGCGACGAAAGCGCCGTATCGTTGCGCCCGCGACGGCCCGCGAAAACCCACGGCGACGAAACCGGGCGGCGCTTCGGCCCGTCTGACGACGGCATAAGGCGCATCGGCGAAAGCATGGCTTAGCCAAGGGGGCGTGTCGCTCATCGCCGGCAGGGTACGCAGCCGAAGCAGGTCATGTGCTTCGTACTGCTTACCCGTTACGAAGGTGTCCATTTTCATCTGCGGCCCACCGTGCCTTGTATTGCCCACCGCTGCATCGACTTCGCCCCGCACATCGCTCAAGCAGCGTCCCATTGCAAGGCCAGCCGGCGTCTAACCTCGATCGAAGCCGCGCGAGTGGCGCGCGCGGCTTCGGAGTCGAGCCGGTGCGACAGATCGGCTGCATCGGCTCGGGCCGAGAGCGCCGCGTCCGCGAGCGCGCGGTGCACGCGCGCAATCTGCTCTTGCGTGGGCGCATCTGCGTCGACCTCTTCGATCAGATGATCGAGCAAACCGAGCTTCGCAAAGCCGGTGAGCGAATACGACATCGGTGTGATCGTTTCGCCGAGTGCATCGAGCGCTTCGACGCAGCGGCGTGTGACGCGCGCGGCGGCTTCCTTGCCCATCGCATGAACCATCGTCCCCGGTGCATCGAGCGCTAGAATGCGGTTGGCTTGATAGCCGTGGGCGAGAAACGCGCCCGACATCGCCGGTCCGACGATCAGCGCGACGACGGGGTGGCCCGCGAGCCTTGCGCAAGCATAGGCGTCGACCGCCGCGGCGCACGCGAGATGAATGCCCAGCATTTCTTCGCGATAACCGTATGCTTGGCTTTTTACGTCGACGATGGCGACGATCGGGCGCCGGCGCGGAGCGTGCGCATCGGCCTCGACGACCGCGCGCACGGTTTGCGCGAGCCGCCAGCCTTGTTCCAGCCCGACCACATTGTCGCGGGCGCGAGCAAACCGGTTCACGGGGTCCGGCACCACAGCGATGAAGCGCGCCGGGTCATCGCCGAGCGGCGCATCGGCATGCCAGATCGGCCCTGCGCCGCTCGGCTCGCCCGCAAGCGCGCGCAGCCAGCGCTGGCCACGGGAGAGTGCCGTGGTATCGTTCATTCGGACTCCTTAGTATCTGCGCTTCGGTTGCGATCCCCGCATGAGATATCGCCGAACACGGACCTCATCGATTCCGGCGTGACCGTATCGGGATCGATTTGCGAGAGCAGCGACAGGTAATGATCGACCGCCTCGCTCCGATGTACCAGGGGCACACCCGCCGAGAAGCACTCTCGAACCGCGGCGCAGACTGCGCCGACATCGTCGTCGACGAGGCGGTCGGCAAGGCCCGATGCGGCGCGCTGCTCGCCGCCGATCAATTGCCATATGCGACGGCGGTCGCTGGCGTCGAGCTCCTCGATGCCAGCCTCTTGCTCGATGACTTCCGGCCCGTTCATGCCCAACCGCCCTTGGCGCGTCATGATCAACCGCGAACACAGGGCCGCGGCCAGCGACATGCCGCCGAAGCATCCCACCATGCCGGCGATCACGCCCACGACCGGGACGTGCCGGCGCAGTGCGACGATCGCGGCTTGGATCTCGGCGATGACCGCAAGCCCGAGGTTCGCTTCCTGCAAGCGCACGCCGCCGGTCTCGAACACGATGATGGGGCGCACGGTGCGACCGCGCTCGCAGTCGCGCAACGCGAGTTCCAGCGCGCCTGCGATTTTGCTGCCCGAGACCTCTCCGATGCTGCCGCCCTGAAACGCGGATTCGATCGCCGCGACGACCGCCGGCTCGCCGTCGATGCTTCCACGCGCGATGATCGCGCCGTCGTCGGCTTGGCAGACGATGCCCTGCAGCGGTAGCCAAGGCGAGGTGAGGCGATCGAACGGGCCCAGCAGTTCGCGAAACGTGCCCGTGTCCAGGAGACGCCGCGCTCGCTCGCGTGCGGTCAGTTCGATGAAGCTTTCGCGTGCCGCGAAGCTCGGCGTGGCCGCTTCGAACGCAGCGTTCATGCGTTCTCTCCCTGTGCGCCTTGTGCGGCTTCGACGGCCTCGGCCAGCCGCAATGCAACCACGCCGGGCGTCGCGCCGAAATCGTTGATTTCGATCTGCGCCGCACCGTCGTAGCGCGAGAAGAACCGATCCAGCACGCTTTTCCAAATATGGCCGTAACCGTCGACGCTCGTGTTGACGACGACCCGGGCCTGCATCGCATCGTTCGGCGCAAGCAGCACTTCGAGGTCGCCCGAGCCCACCACGCCCACATGCGCGCGCGCGGACACTATGCTGCGCGCAGGGTAATCGAACGTCAGATGCTCCATGATGATGTCCTCCCGCCGGCGCCGTGCTGCGCCAGCTTGTCCATGAAAAGGGTGGCCGCGAGCAAATCGGCGGCGCCGCCCGGCGACGCATTGAGCGACAGCAGGCGCGCTTCGAGCCGTTCGAGCGCGGCGCGGCCGCGCGCGGTGGCGCAACCGCCGAGCGCCAGCACTTCATGCGCCCCCGCTTTCGCAGCCGAGAGCGCGGGCGGCCCGGCGCGATGCAAAAGACAGGTGTCGTCGAGCGAGGTCATGATGGCGAGCAGGGCGTCGATGCGTGCGGCGTTTTCGCCGATGCCACGATCTCTTGCCGCGCGAAGCGCGGGCAGACCAATGCGCACGACATGGGGAAACCCTTCCTGCGCTTCCCGTCGCGCCCCCCCGACGCCGTAGCGAGCACGTACGCGCGAGCCGTTGCTATCGACGACCGGCGCACCATGATCGGGAAAGCAGGCGATCTGCGCGGCGGTGGCGCAGATCGACCGTGCAACGTCCGGCTGGGGCCGCGTGGGTGCGCCGATGTCGCAGATCGTTGCGCCCGAAACCAACAGTCCGACGATCCAAATCGCGCCGCGGTGAGCGTTGCTGCCTTGCGTCGCTTCCATCATTGCGCCTTCGCCTTCGCGGCCGATGGCGGCCAATCGCGCTCGCAACAGCGCCGACGGCCGCATGCCCGCCGATGCGCGAGCGAGTGCGGCAAAAGTCGGTTCCAGCGAGTAAGCCGAGCGTTCCATCAAGGCAAGATCGAGATCGCGATGGGCGCCGCTGCCGCGCCGATCGACGAGCGCGGGCTTGGGCGTCAGCCGCGCTTCTTCGAGCAGCGCATGGGTGGCAACACGCGCGAGCCACGCGGCGGCATCGTCGCCGCGTAACGTCGGGTTCGCCCCTCGGCTGCGCCGATTCACCAGACGAACTGCCGTCGCGGGCATCGCTCACCAGCTCCTAAAGCGCGCCGGCGGCGCATACAGGCCGCCGGACCAAGCCACGAGATCGTCGATGCTGCGTGCGGCCAGCAATGCGCGCTTGGCTTGAGCGCGCCGAATGCCGAGGTCCTCCGGGTAGGCGACGATGCCGCGCCGCCGCAGTTCGGCCGTACGTTCGGGCTTCGCTCGCAGCCCGATCGGCGTCACGCCTGCCACGGCGGCAAGTGCCGCGCGCCGCTCGTCGATGCCCTCGGCCTTGTGCAGATAGGCGATGCCTTCCTCGGTCACGACGTGGCTGACATCGTCGCCGTAGATCATCACGGGTGCGATCGGCATCGCGCTCTTGGCGCCGACGGCGACCGCATCGAGCTCGTCGACGAACGTGGGTTCGCCGCCTTTTTTATAGGTTTCGGCCAGTTGAACGACGAGTTTGCGCCCGCGCGCGATGGGCCCGTCGGCGGCCTTGAGCAGCTTGAGCCAAGCTTCGCTCGCATGGCGACGCCCGCGCGGATCGTGCCCCATGTTCGGCGCGCCGCCGAAGCCGGCTAGCCGCCCGCGCGTCACCGTGGACGAATTGGCATCGGCATCGAGCTGCAGCGTGGAGCCGATGAAGAGATCGACGCCGTACTGGCCGGCCAATTGACACAGCACGCGATTGGAGCGGAGGCTGCCGTCGCGCCCGGTGAAAAACACGTCGGGACGCGCCGAGACATAGTCTTCCATGCCCACTTCGCTGCCGAAGCAATGAACGCTTTCCACCCACCCCGATTCGATCGCCGGAATCAGCGTGGGGTGCGGATTGAGCGTCCAGTTGCGGCAGATTTTCCCTTTCAATCCGAGTTCGGCGCCATACGTGGGCAGTATCAGTTCAATCGCGGCAGTATCGAACCCGATGCCATGGTTGAGCGAGGTCACGCCGTAGGGCGCGTAAATGCCGCGAATCACCATCATCGCGGTGAGCACCTGCAAGTCGCCGATGTGCCGCGGATCTCGGGTGAACAAGGGCTCGACCGCAAACGGGCGGTCCGCCTGGACCACCACGTCGACCCACGACGCGGGAATATCGACGCGCGGCAGGGTGTCGACGATTTCATTGACCTGAACGATGACGATGCCGTGGCGAAACGCTGCCGCTTCGGCGATCGTGGGCGTGTCTTCGGTGTTCGCCCCGGTATAAAGATTGCCGTGGCGATCGGCTTTTTCGGCGCACAGCAACGCGACTTGAGGCGTCAAGTCGACGAACATGCGTGCGTAGAGTTCGACGTAGGTATAGATCGAGCCGATTTCCAGCAGCCCATCTTCGAGCAGTTGAGCGACGCGCAGGCTTTGCGGCCCCGCGAAGGAGAAGTCGACCTTGTGCGCGATGCCGCGCTCGAACAGCGTCAAATGCTCGGGGCGGCTGATGCTGGAAATCAAGAGATGGATGCCGTTGACGATGTCGGGATCGACCCGGGCGAGCGAACGAGACAGGAAATCGGCCTGCTTTTGGTTGTCGCCCTCGAGCGCGACGCGATCGCCCGGACGGATCAGCGTTTGAAGCGCATCGACGATCCGCTCCGACGGCAGGATGCCATCTTCGAGCCAAGGCGCTACGGCAGCGAGGCGTCGCGCTTTTTCGTCACGCAATGTGGTCCACGTGCGCGGGACCGGGGGTTCGGCGGCGGGAATCATCGGGCGAAGCGGCTCCTAATACGTGAAACGACGGCGGACGAGATTCATCCGTTGTTGCGCCGCGAAGGCAGACGCTTCTTCGCTGCGATCATCGGCATGTGCTCCGATGCCTCGGCATCGTTGGCTGCCCTGGCTTGTTTGCTCGCGCCCTTACCAGCGCGCTTACCTCCTGCAGCGGGGGAGTGCGGCGCCTGCTCGCTGAGCAAGCGATAGAGCAAATCGCCGGTGCCGAGCAAGTGGTCGGAGATGAGCTTTTGCGCGGCGGCGATGTCCTTGCGCCTCACGAATCGCATGAGCTGGCCATGCTCGTGATCGGACACGCGTTTGTGCTCGGGCAACCCGAACTTCACTCGCAGGTAGCGTTCGCCGCGACGGTGCAAGGTGCCGATCATCTCGAGCAACTGCGGTCGCGCCGCCGGCGCGTAAAGGCTCATGTGAAACGCCTCGTTGCGAGCGACATAGAGCGCGGGATCGCGCTCGAGTTCCGCGGCTTCGTACAGCGATTGCGCCGCGCGCAAGGTCTCGCTCGTGTGGTTCGGAATGGCAAGCGTGAGCGCGAGACCTTCCAATGCGGCGCGGATCTCATAGATCTCGCGGGCCTCGTCCGCCGAAAGCGGGGCGACGGTGGCCCCCTTGTTCATCTCGGCCTTCGTCCAGCCTTCGCTTTCGAGCAGCCGCAGCGCTTCGCGCACCGGGATCGCACTGACCGAGAAATGCCGCGCCAAGGCGTCCTGGCGCAACGGCGCGCCGGGAGGCAGCCGGCCGTCGACGATAGCCGCGCGCAAGGCGTCGGCCACCATGCGCGAGGCGCTGGTGCGAGGGGCGACGGCTACCGCCGCAAGCGGCAGGCCTTCGGGAACCTCGATCTCTAGGGGAAAACGATTCGTTGCATCATCCATGGTGCTAGATATTATATACAAAATATTCGATAGGAAATGGGGCAAACCCGGGGTACATCGGGCCCTAGATGCAGACCTGGAGCCAGGCGCGGCAAAGGTGTCGCGCGCTTGCGCCGTCATCGTGGGTAGTTAAAACCGTTTCACCGGAGGAGTCGATGAGTTCAATGACAGACAGCGCGCGTTCGGCGCGACAGCGCACGCCGCTGAACCGCTCGCAAATAGCGGGATTTTGGGGTGCTTGGGCGGGCTGGACGCTCGACGGCATGGATTCGTTCATTTACGCGCTCGTGCTCACGCCGGCGCTGACCGAACTGTTGCCGCGTTCGGGGTTCGAGGCGAGCGCCGCGAACATCGGGCTTGCCGGTTCGATCCTGTTCGCGCTGTTTCTCGTGGGATGGGGCTTGTCCTTCATCTGGGGGCCGCTAGCCGATCGCTTCGGGCGCACCAAAGTATTGGCCGGCACGATCTTCACGTTCGCGATTTTCACGGGTCTTTCCGCGACTTCGCACAGTGTCTACGAGCTTGGCATTTACCGCTTTCTCGCCGGTGTGGGCATCGGCGGCGAATGGGCGCTGGCCGGCACCTATGTGGCCGAAGCGTGGCCCGAAGATCGCCGGAAGATGGGGGCCGGTTACTTGCAGACGGGCTATTACGCAGGCTTTTTCTTGGCTGCTGCGCTGAACTATACGATCGGCGTTCACTTCGGCTGGCGCGCGATGTTTTTGACGGGAGCGGTACCTGTCGTGATCGCGATTCTCATCCTGTTGCGCGTGAAGGAACCCGAGAAGTGGAAGCAATCGGAGGCGCGCGTGGTGCACGTGAAGCCGCTCGCGCAAATCCTCGGTCCCGGCTATCGTCGGCGCACCTGGGTGGCGTGTGCGTTGTTGACCATCGCAATCGTCGGTTTGTGGGCAGGCGCGGTGTACGAACCGTCGGCCGTGATTCAGCTCGCGATGAAGTCGGGCATGGATAAAGCCGGCGCGATCAAGACCGCATCGCTGGCGACGGGTTTGCTTTCGATCGGCACGATTCTCGGGTGTTTGGCGCTGCCGCCGCTCGCGGAACGCATCGGCCGAAAGAAGACGCTCGCGGTGTATTTCGCCGGCATGGCGGCTTCCATCATCGGCAGCTTCGGTTGGGCGTTCTACTTGCCGAACGGGTTGGCGCCGTTCATCGCTTGGCTGTTCGCGCTCGGATTCTTCGGCGGCAACTTCGCGCTATTCAGTTTGTGGCTGCCCGAGCAGTTCGAAACACGCGTGCGTGCGACCGCATTCGCGTTTTGCACCTCCTTCGGCCGCTTCATCGGGGCGGGGGTGAACTTCGTTTTGGGCGCGGCCGTGCTGCATACGCATACGCTTGGATTGCCGGTTGCGTTGACTGCCGGCGCGTTCGTGGTCGGGCTGTTCATTATTCCGTTCGCGCCCGAGACCAAGGGAGACGTGTTGCCGCAGTAGCCTGGCGAAGCCTCAGCTCGCCGGGTTTTCGTCGGTTGCCGGCGGCGCTGCGCCGCTTGGCATGCCGAGCACGCTCACTTGAAAGATGCGCGTTGCCGCAAGCGATTCGAGGCTGAGGTCTTCAGGGATCGTCAGCAGCAGCGGGAAGATGACCGATCCGCCGATCACGGCGCGACGGCTGTTGTCCGCCGGACGCAAGCCCCAAATGTCCTGATAGACGACGGGGACGGTATGACCGTCTCGCGTCGTATTCCCCAAATACAACATGACATGCCCGCCGATATAGATCAGCGTACGCATGGGCTTGCCGTTGCGAACCAAATACTCTAGCCGCTGAGCGGGTGAATTCAATGAAAGATCGGTCATGTCGCCCGCCGACATCTGCGCCGACGAATGCCGCGGCAGCCAGACGCCGAACGCGGCAAAGATGCTCTGCAATTCCGATGAGCAGTCGTTGTAGAAGTTCATGTTGCCCCAGCCGTAGGGGCGGCCGATCAGCGACTTCATCAGCAGGGCCAAATGCCGCGGCGTAGCGGCGATCGGCGCCTGTGCGGCCATCGTATCGGGCAACCGAGCTTCGCGTATTACCGCACGACCGTCGATACCTCGCGCGGGGACGAGTGCGGCAAGCTGCTGGTTCGACGCGGCGCTTCGTGGTTGCGCGAGCGGCAGCAACGTGCCCGCGGTCGCGTTGAATCGGAAGGTGGCGCTATCGTCTCGTACCGGCGAGCTCGCCGCGGTAACCACCACCCAACCACCGGAGCCGCGATGCGACCATGTCGATATGAACGCATCGTCGACAAAGCCGACGCCGCTAGACAGCACCCACCCTTGAACGTCCGGCGTTTGCACGTAGTCCCACGCGCCGTCGGCGCTCTGTCCGAGCACATACAGCGGCGTGCCGGGGCGCACGGACGAGATCTGCAGATTGTCGAACGGGTAGCCTTGTCCGGCCAGCCGGTGCGAATAGAACGACGGGTCCATCGTCGGCAATTCGCGCACGAGCAGCGCATCGGTTGCGATGGCGCGCGCGGCGGGGGTGTAGCGAGGCGCCGCCGCGAACTGCTGCAGGTTCATGTTGCGTTCGATATCGTCGAGCCACTCTTGTGTATGCGGCCGAAAGTTCTGACCGTAGCCGACCGCGCGGTTCGGCTTGCCTTCGTTGTCGTAACTGCCGATGCGCCGCAATTGGAGATCCACGATATCGGCCCCGCCCCCGCCGTAAAGCCGCCTGGCGATGAAGGCCGGATTCCACGGCGAAGGATCGCGCTCGTTCGTGCCGAAGTATCTCGCGAGGAACGCGTTCCAGTGGGCGTGTTGCTCGGCGGGGCTCAAGAAGGGCGTGTCGTAGCTCGGGCTGGCGGGATCGATCCAGTGGTCGACGTTCTGATCGTAGTGCGCCATCGGGAACAGCCCGATCGGATCGACCTCGGCGCGGCCGGTGCTCGGCGGGTTCGTGGAGCAGGCGGCAAGCGCCAGCACGAGCGCGGCCAGAGCGGCGCGCACGGGGAGTGCGGATCGAGTAGGCGCGGGATGGACGGACATGGGGCAAGGCACTCGACGAAGAAAGCGTGAGGCCAACATGATACGGCCTATTACCGGCTGCGCCGCTACGCGCTTCTTCGCCGCGGCAGGCCGACGCGGAGAAGCAGCGTCATCGGCCCGATTCGCCGCAGCGCAGCGAGTTGCTCCGCATCCTTGACGAAAAACGACCCCGCGAAACCTAGGGAATTGATCGAGATGCCTGCCGCAGCCTCGGACGAGCGCGGCACGAGGAGCATCCACTGCGGCGTTAGCAGCAGGTTGTACGGAGTGCGGTGATGCGCACGCCCGTCGACAGCCATGGCGCCTACTCCGACGACATCGAGCAGCATCCGATAACGATCGAGCGCCTGCGCCGCAGCTTGCTCGACCGGACCCGGCGTCAATCGCGCCAATGCATGTTCGAACGGAAAACCGGGCAAGGCGCCGATCGGGCCGTCGAACGTCGCGGCTTCGAGAAGCGGGGCAAGCGGCAATGACTGCCCGCATTCGCCGAGCGGCAACGGCACGACTTGCATATGCTTGTGCGGCTGACTTGCGCCGGCTTCGAGCCCGCCGTTGTAAAAGCCCAAGCCGTCGAACTCATTGAGGCAGGTAAACCATGCGACGAAATCGTCGAGATCGACGAGCGCCTGCTGCGGCTCGAACGCGCGTGTGACGATCAGGAGATGGTGCGGTAGGACATTGTATTTGTTTAGCAAGGCCACATGGGTGGCGGAAATATCGGCGACGAACAGATCGGGGTCGTACGGGAGAAAAGGGTCGACGAATGGCGTGGGGGCGGCCGTATCGACGCGCGGCTTGAAGATCAAACTCGAGACCTGCCGCACGACGAACCGCAAGCCGCTATCGTCGATCGCCGTTTGTACGGTTTCGACTGGCAGCAACGCGCCGCGGGCGAGGGCGCGCTCGGTGCGCGCGGTCAGGGCGGCCCATAGCGTGCCGGGTTGCAACGAAGGCAGTGGCATGGTTTTCTTCTACGGAAAGGTGAATGCCGAGATTGTCGCGCAAGTGGGGACGCTAGCGATCGATCGCCACCGGAATAACCCACGAAGCGGTGGGCGCGCTAGGCCTCACCCGGGGCCCCTCTGCCACTGCCGCACCACTGACGAGCCACCCTCTTGAAATCGTGCGAGGCGACGCTATTTTGGATGCGTAGACGGACAGCGCGGGACTTCATGCGGACGCGCCGAACAACTTGGAGGAACCCATCATGAGCGATTTTTTCTTCGGAAATTTGGGACCGGATCTGTTTCGCGAATTCAACCGGCTGCAGCAGCAAATGTCCACGCTCACTGCCGGCCTACCGGCGAGCCTGCGCGCAAGCCAAGGCGTGTTTCCAGCGATCAATATCGGCGCTACGGACGAGTCGATCGAGATCGTGGTCTTTGTGCCCGGCATCGATCCCGCTGGGCTGGATGTTTCCATCGATAAGGGTTTGCTGACGATCGCCGGAGAGCGCAAACGGCCTGAGGCCGCGACTCTCGACGATGCGCGTTCGTACGCGAGAGAACGCTTCGCCGGTGCGTTCCGGCGCGTGGTCGAGCTACCGCCGACCGCGAACCCGGACGACGTGCAGGCGAAGTACAGTGACGGTTGTCTGTCGATTCGCATCGGCAAGCACGAATCTTCGAAGCCGCGCAGCATCACGGTTCAGTAACCATTAATCAGTCATCCTAACGACTAGGCGAAGGAGTCTTCCATGAGCAGCGAAACCGATCTGGCACCCCGCGAAGCGGGGACATTGGCCCAGCGCGATACGCCGGCCCGGCGCGCCGCGCTCCTTCCGGCCGTCGACATTGTCGAGGACGAGACCGGTGTGACGGTTTGGGCGGACTTGCCCGGCGTGCCGAAGGACAAGCTCGAAGTCAAAGTCCATGACGGACACTTGTCGATCGAGGCGGAGGCCGTCGTGCCGACGCCGGCCGGCCTGAGCGTGACCCATGTCGAGGTACGCGCGCCGCGCTACGAGCGGGCGTTCTCGATCAGTTCGGACTTGGATACCGGCCGGGTCGATGCGAGCCTGCAAGATGGTGTGCTAACCCTGCGCATCCCGCGCCGCGATGCGGCACTGCCGCGCCGCATCGAGGTCAAAGCGGGCTGAGAAGGACGCTGCGACGCGGTGCGAAACCCGCTTGCCGCCCGCGTTGCAGGCGGCGGCAAGCGGCCGAGCTGACGGCCGGCGCCGGGCCTGGGGAGAGCAGCGGGATGAGGCGACAGCGCATGCCGCACGAATGTCTTGCCGCCCTCCCGGGCAGCCGCCCAGGATTAAAACCTATTCACCGAAGAGGCTCCGGATATCCTTCCCCTCGTCGGCGTCGGACAAGTTGTATTCCGCTCGCACGGCCGTCAGCACTTCGTCGACGAATCGCTCATACCCAACCGCATTGCCGAAGTGCTTCATCGTCCAATTGCAGCCGGTTGTGTCTGGCTGCTGTTTTTGCGGACGCGGCACGCGAATCTTAACGCCGTCCTCGACGATTTCATGAGCGCGATGGATGCGGCGGCTCACTTTCTCTTGCAACTGCGAAGCGTTGCGCATTTTGCGGGTCATGTCGAGTTCCTCGTTAAAGTTGCACGACAGTCTACGATACGCCGCCCCGCTCGGGATGATGGACGCGGCGCTCCCGCGCCGTATCCATGGGAACATGCTCAAATGCTCCCGCTGTTCATGATCGGCAAGAGAACCCTGTAGACCTGAATGACCGCAGGTCCCAGCAACACGATGAACATCGCGGGAAAGATGCAGAAACAGAGCGGAAGCAGCAATTTCAAGGCAATTTTCGCCGCCTGTTCCTCGGCGCGCATCCGTCGGCGCGTGCGCAGCGTTTCGGAAAGCACGCGCAGCGAGTCGCCGATACTCGTGCCAAAGCGTTCAGCCTGGATGAGCATCGTGCTGAACGATTCGATGTCTTCGACGCCCGTGCGCAAAGAGAGGTTCCGCAGCGCCTGTTCTTTCGAAAAGCCAGAGCGCAATTCGAGCAGCATCAATTGGAGCTCACTGGCCACCACAGGGCTGCGTAGCTTGATTTCCTCGGCCACCTTCACCAATGCGGCGTCCAGGCCCAGGCCGGCCTCGACGCAGACGGTCAGCAGGTCGATCGCATCGGGAAAATCCTCGAAGATCGTGCGCTTGCGCGCAGCCACGCGGCGCTTGAGCACGCCGTTCGGCAGGTAGTAGCCGAATGCGCCCATCAAGATCAAGATTCCGCTCAGTTCGGTCGGATTGGTCGAGACAGAGCTCGTGGCAAGCCACGGCAACGCGATGAGCGGCAGCGCCAGAGCAAGCGCGGTCTTGGCCGCGAAATAGACGGCGGCAGCGTGAGGCGACCGCCAGCCCGCATTCATGAGTTGCAGCCGCAAGGCTGACTTCTCCCAGTTCTCTTTGGGAATTGACAGCTTCGCGATCGGCTGTGATATATCCGCAATCCTTTCAAGCCAGGCAGAGCCGATCGATTCGGGTTCGGACGGCAGTTTGACTTGTGGCCCCCCGCCAGCCTGCTCGATGCGCCGGCGCATGTCGCGCGGTGCGAACAAGACCATCGCGCCGAATGCTCCCGCGAACACGATGACGAACAGACCGGCCAGCAAAACCATGTTTACCGTATTGGGCGATTCCATGACACCCCCGTATAGCAGCATCGCGACGAGTGCTCGCGCACTCACACGCGGATTTTAATGATGTTGCGCATCCACATCACGCCCGTCACCATGATGACCGCCATCCCCGCGAGCATTTTCTGGCCGAGCGGATCCTCCCAAAGCACCGGAAGGAACTTCGGGTTGAAGATCATGACCGCCGCGCCCGTCACGAACGGAAGCAGACACAGCACCCATGCGGACAATTTGCCTTCTGCAGCCAGCACCCGGACCTTATCGAAGAGCTTGAACCGCTCACGGATCAGAAAACCAATTCCGTCGAGCACCTCCGCAAGGTTGCCGCCCGTTTCTCGCTGAATCAGAACGGCGATGACGAAATACCGTAAATCACGGATCGGCACTCGATTCGCGAGATTCAGCAAGGCCTCGTTGAGGGGCACACCGTAGTTGATTTCATCGAAGGTAATCCGGAATTCGCCGCCCATCGGCTCAGGGAACTCCGTGCTCACCATGCCGATGGCGCTCGCGAACGAGTGCCCGGCGCGCAGGGCACGGCTCATCGTATCGGCAACGTCGGGCAGTTGCTTTTCAAGCTTGTGCAGTCGCTTGTTGCGCAGGCGGATGATATTGAGGTACGGAAGGGCGCCCGCGAGCCCTGCGGCAATCGGCTCAACTGCCACCGGCACAGGCAAGAGTGCGGTTACGACGAAGGCGCAGAACGCCATGATCAGGCTCGTGGCGCACAACCGCGCGACGCTCGTTCGCGCCCCAGATTGCTGCAGCAGAAGTTCGAGCGACTTCACACGCGGCATCTGCAGCATCAATTTTTCAAAGAAGCTGCCCTCTTTCCGCATGTTGTCTTTGAGAATCGACAGGCGTTCCTTGTTCACGTGTCCGCCGGCGGACAACGCGCGGATGCGAGAGTCGATGCGGCGTGCCGCGGCGCCATGGCGGCTGTTCCACCATATGTAAATGGCTTCGAACGCTAGCACGACGGCGACGAACATCAAGACGATAAATGCGTAGAAGATCGAATCCATGCGAGTCTCCTGGGTTCCGTAGCTCAGACAGCGCCCCCGGCCGTCTTGCTAATTGGTTTCAAATCGGCGCGCCGGATCGTAGAGCTGATCTGGAAGATTGATCCCGAACGCCTGCAAGCGCTCGACGAATTTCGGCCGCACGCCGGTCGCGCAGAAATAGCCACGCACGTTTCCGTTCGGATCGACGCCGGTGCGCTTGAAGGCAAAAATCTCCTGCATGTTGATGACTTCGCCTTCCATTCCGGTCAGTTCCTGAATGCTGACGATCTTGCGTCGGCCGTCGTTGAGCCGCGTAGCCTGAATGACGACGTGAATCGCCGACGCAATTTGTTGACGCATCGTCTTCGGCGGAAGCGACATGCCGGCCATGTTGATCATGTTTTCGAGGCGGGTGAGGGCGTCGCGCGGAGTGTTCGCGTGGATCGTCGCAAGCGACCCTTCATGGCCGGTGTTCATTGCGGCGAGCATGTCCATGGCCTCGGCGCCGCGCACTTCGCCCAGAATGATTCGGTCCGGGCGCATCCGCAAGGCGTTGCGCACTAGTGTGCGCTGCGTGATCTCGCCGCGGCCCTCGATATTGGGAGGACGTGTCTCGAGCCTCGCCACATGAGGCTGGCGAAGCTGAAGTTCTGCCGCGTCCTCGATCGTGATGATGCGCTCATCGGCAGGGATGAAGCCCGAGAGAATATTGAGCAGCGTCGTCTTGCCGCTGCCCGTGCCGCCGGAAATGAGGATGTTGACCTTGGCTCGAGACAGAGCGTCAAGCAGGTCGGCCATGGGCGGCGTGAGCGTCTGCAATTCGATCAGATCCGACACCTGCAACGGATTGACGGCAAAGCGCCTGATCGACACGAGCGGCCCATCTACCGCGGAGGGCGGGATGATGGCGTTGACGCGTGATCCGTCGGGCAGGCGCGCATCGACCATCGGGCTTGACTCGTCGATGCGCCGCCCTACGCGCGACACGATCTTCTCGATCACCTTCATCAAGTGCGCATCGTCGTAAAACGTGACATCGGTCAGTTCGAGGCGGCCCTTGCGCTCGACATACGTTTGTTGAAACGTATTGACGAGTATGTCGGACACGCCCGGGTCGCGCAGTAGTACCTCGAGCGGACCGAAGCCGAACATTTCATCATAGACGTCGACGACGAGTTGCTTGCGCTCGAGATCGTTGGCGGGCGCTTTTTCCTCGTCGAGGATACGCATGATGAGCGTAGTCAGTTCCTGACGAACGAGATCGGGCGATAGACGCGAGATGCGTTCGAGTTCGACCCGTTCGAGCACCAATTGGTGGACCTCGCGCTTGAGTTTCTGGTATGGGCCGCGGGCCATGCCATTGTGCATGCTCCCCGCTGGATTGCGTTCGCTGAGCGGCTGCAGGAATTGACTGGAAATCTGTTCACGTAGCGACATGTTGTTCTCCTCGTCCTGTGTCGGTTACATCGAGGTCTTGAGCTTGGGCGCTGCAAGGCGGTTGAACCAACCCGGCCGCTGCGAGGTGGATCCCTTGTGCACTTGCGAAAGCGCGGGGGTCCCATTGGCGATATCCTCCGCAAATTGCTGCAGACCGCGTGACACGCCGCTCTTGCGGTTGACTTCGAAGACGGGCAGGCCGTGGTTCAACGCCGCTGTGACGGCTTCGTCGTCTTCGGGTAGCACGAGGTGAGGCGACATGTCGAGGACCTCCTCGAGCGCCGCCTTTTCACGTTCTGCGTGTCGCGTATATCGGTTGACCAGGAATCTCAGGTGCGTGTGTGGATATCCGAGCGAAGTCAGAATTTCCTGGAGACGACGTCCCGCGCGGGCATACAGCATGCCGGGCTGCAGCACGACATGAATCTCATCGCTGCGATCGAGTGCGACGATCGAAAGCTGATTGATCGATTGCCCGAGATCGAAGATGACGAAGTCATATCGCGGAGCTGCGACGCCGAGCAGCCATTCGAGCCGGTCGCTTTGGACTTCGGCCGCCTTGACCGGATCGCCCGCGCCGGCGAGCAGATGAAACGTGTCGCTCACATGCATGAGGCTCGCGTCGAGGAACGCCGAGTCCATGCGCTCGATGTTTCCGCACACCTGCGGCAGGGTTGAAGGGGCGGTTTCGCTCGTGAGGAGAAACGACGCGTCGCCATAAAGTTGATTGAGGTCGATCAAAAGTACGCGCTTCTTCTGAAACTCGGATAGTGCGTGCGCCACATTGCAGGCAATAAACGTGGTCCCCACGCCGCCCTTGCATGACATGAAGGACAAGACGCGAGTCACATGTCCGCCCTGCAGCATGCGATTTTGTTCGACGCGGTGCAGCGCCTCGCAAAGCGAATGCTTCTCGAGCGGCCAGGGGAGGACGTCGCGCACACCGGCACGCATCGCTTCGATCAGCGTCTGCTGCGATGTATCGGGGGTTAACAAGATGCAGGTGAGCCGCGCCAGGCGCTGGCATAGATTCGCGATGACGGGTAGCTGCGCGTCTTGCAGCGTAAATGCATCGACGATCAGCACATCGAATGACTCCAGACTGTCGCCGCGTTCTGCGAGCTGCGCCGGCGTTCCAACGATGCGCGTCGTCCGGTAGCTGCCGCATTCGCCGATATGGCGCGAGATCTGGGAAAGGCGCGAGGCGTCGCTTGAGATGCTGAGGATATCGATCATGATGTTTCTGCCCGAGCTATCGAGATTATTGGCACACGGTGCCGCCCGTTGACGTCGCGAGACTTTCGCGGGGCAACGTGGTAGTGAGTGGCGGCATGGTGAGCGTGACTGGAACGAACGGGATCATCGTCTTCACGCTTACGTTGGTGATGCTGACCGTTACGAACGTGCAAGTGGAGCGCGCCGTGGCCGGATCGGAGTCGCAGCCGGACGGGGTATAACTCAAGTTCACGTTCGACGAGGCTAGCAAGGGGAGCAACCCGGTGATCCTGGACTTGACGACAGAGGCATCGGCATCGCACACGGCGGCGGTGCGCGCGCCGAGTCGCACCGCTTCGCTTGCTGTGTTCCAGTAGAACAGCACGCGACCGAACTCGAGGATACCGACCAGCACCGTACAAAACAGTGCGGCAACGATCGCAAACTCTACGAGGGCTGCGCCACGCTCTTTGCGCCGCCTGGGGATCGAAGATCGCGTCTGCGGCTTCATGATGCTTGCCTCATCACAGTGAAGATGTTGCCGAAGGTGAGTCCCTGCAAATTGAAGAAGGTTTCGATCGGGGTGTACTGGTAGCCTGTGATCTTGACCTCGACGAGATTCACGCTACCCGTGGGGGATCCGTTCGAGGCGCCGTTGTTCGTGTCGTAAGTCGCGACGCTCGCGAATTGCGGAGGGTCGGAGGCATCCTGGCAACCCGTCGTATGCGAGGAGTCACAGACGACGATCATCGAGGTCGTCAAACCGTCGACGAGCGGCGTTGCCGTGCCACTCGGGCAGGTCGAGGTGCCATAGACGGCGAGACATTGGGCGCTAGCTATCGGGTAAGCGGGATCGGTCGACAGGTACGACGACAGAAAGCGCGCCGCGTCTCGCGTCGACTTGGTGAGTGCTTCGTACTGGTAGATCGCCCGGCCGAATTCGGCAACGCCCATGGCGAGCAGCAGGAGCGGGACCACCACGATGGCGAATTCCACCATCGCTGCGCCGCGCATGCGTTTGGGAGTGGGGCGGTGATTTTTCATGATCGTCTCGCTTATTGCACCAACACGGGAACGAGCGGACCGACCGAACTGCCGTCGCCGGGAATACCTGCCGTGGCACACGGAACACTTGCGTCAGTCGACTTTCCTTCGTATTCCAGGTGGACTGCGTCTCCGGCCTTGTCCATCGGATCGAGCATCAGTACGCAGTCCCACCAAAGGATGTTCGCCTTATGGCCGCTCAGCAACTGGGTGCAGTCGACTTCGGGGGCGAGAGCAAGCCGCCGATCGGCGCCAGCCGAATAGGTCGTCGTCGAATACGATCCTTTCGTGGTGGCGGTTCCTCCAAAAGCATTCGCGTCCCCCTGATACGGCGTGAACGTCGAGCGCTTGCCGACGAAATCGCTATACGCGTTGCTGCCGGCAAGCCAACTCGTGGTCGTGTAGGCAAATCCAGTGAAATCGGGCGTGTCGGCGGATTGCGAATACGGATTCGCATAAATACCGAAGCGGGAGTT
This sequence comes from Trinickia sp. Z7, assembly GCF_056498045.1. Taxonomy (NCBI): domain Bacteria; kingdom Pseudomonadati; phylum Pseudomonadota; class Betaproteobacteria; order Burkholderiales; family Burkholderiaceae; genus Trinickia; species Trinickia sp. Z7. The sequence continues at coordinate 194,741 of NZ_JAUEQW010000005.1, read as the reverse complement.
CCATGCGCCGGTGTCCGTGATCTTGTTCCCCGGCGAGCCGACATTCGAGCCGACGGCCGGCAACGCGCAGTAGTTGCCAGTCAGTTCATCCCTGATGGAATTCGCGTTGTTGCTGCCGTCGAGGGCGGCCCAGCCAAAATTGCCTGGGCCGTAAGTGGGCGGTGAACCGGTCTTGGACGCGATCCACTGGCCGCGCGTGTAGCTTTGTCCCGCGATCGGCGGACTCACCTGAGTCCCGGCCTGGCAGACGAACACGGGAATAGCGCAGGTAGTTTGAGCGGGGCTGATCGTAGCGACGGCTGCGGTCGCTACCGACGCATTGGCGACCGAGTTGCCGGGCAATACATTGAGCACTTGGGCGAACCAGTTCGAAACGTTCGATAGGGAGGCCGTGCATTTCACAAACTTCATAGTGGCTGGGTTCGCGACCGAGCCCTTAGTCAGGAACGGATTGGCCAGCGAATCGCTGAACGTCACGTTGCTGTCGGTCGCCAACTGTACCCCCGCGCTCTGGAAGAACACGCGGTTGAGGCTGCCGGCCGTGATGCCGGCCGCCTCCGATACCGAGAGGTTGATCGTCGCGCCGGTGAGGTCGCGCACTGCGGCGAGCGCGCAGGCGTCCGCGCTGTTCTGCAACTCGCTTCTCACGATGTAGAGCTTGCCGAGATCGAGCGCGAGCCCGACGACCCCGATCAGCACCGCGAGCGACAGGGCGACGATGACCGCCACGGCGCCGCCCTGAGTGCGACGAGTCCTGCTTCGTTTTCCTGATTGCCATTGGCGACGCATGATGACTTCCCCCTCGATATATTTGTTTACTGACCTCCTCCGCTACCGCCACCGCCCCCCCCGCCGCCGTTGCCGACACCGAGTACGAATGGCGTAAAGGTCGGCGGCGGCGCATCGAAAGACTTCTGGTATTGGCCCATCGCCGAATTGGCCGCCTTGCCGTCGATGCCCGGTGTCGAGGGGTTGCGTGCGCCCGCATCCGGATCGATGACTTGCGCTTGCGTTACCGTTTTGACTGCTTCGCCGAAGTGCGCGTCCCAGATAGGCGTACTCGACATGCAACCGCCGAGCGCGGCGCAAGCCGGGGCTGCGACCAACAGGAAGGCCCGGCGTGCGATGAGATTGTGTTTGACTTTCATGAGATTCCCCTTGATCCCCAAGCGTTACTGCTTGGCTGAACCGTTCGATTCCTTCGACATCGCCAGCTGGTTGCGCTTTTGAGTTGAGTCAAGTCGCGCCGCCGTGCGTTCGATGTGTTCGATGCGCGCCGCGTCGCCGACGATCGCTGCCGCGTCCGCACTCGGTGACTGTGTCGCAGGCGTAGACGGCGATGTGCGCGGCGTGGCCGGCCTGCCCGATTCCGAGTGGGGCAGGGCTGTGGCAGTGATATCGACGGTCGGTACAGGCTGCGATACGGCCGGTGATGGGAACCGCGCGGACGACGTCGACCCGGTTTCACTGGGCGCGACTGCTGCAGGCGGTTGCGTCGTCGAACTCGATGGTGGAACGCTCGGCGGCGTGGAGGTGCCCGTCGGCGCCGCAAGCATGGGCGTCGCAGGGGTGGCCGGCGCGTTCGACGCGGCCGGCGCGGCAGCTGGGGCCGTGCGCGGCTTGGCGCCTCGACCTTCCATGTTGCCGGTCGCGTAGATGTCCGCCTCGTTCGGTTGCGTGAAGGTATCGGTCGGCAACGGTAGGTTCGGGTTCGCCAGCGGCTTCACGAGATGCGGCGTGATGATGAACACGAGCTCCGTGCGGTCCTGCTGGAAGTTCGTGCTACGCAGCAAAGCACCGATAACGGGGACTTCGCCTAACCCGGGAAACGCCTTCAACGCGCCAGTGATGTTGTTACCGATAAGGCCACCGATCGCGAAGGACTCACCGTCGTTCATCTGTACGGTTGTCGCAGCCCGGCGCGTATTGATGAGCGGGAGGATGGCCGTCGAACTCGTGCCCGCCGCGCTGACGGCGACACCCGTCGGCGATAGCTCCGATACCTCAGGAGACACCTTCAGATTGATGCGGCCGTTGGCCAGCACCGTCGGCGTGAACTTGAGTCCCACGCCGAACTCCTCTTCCTGCAGCGTGATAGTGGTACCGCCGTTCGAATTGCTTTGAGGTACCGGAATGAACACACGGCCGCCCGCAAGGAACGAGGCTTCCTGACCGCTGATGGTGACGAGATTCGGTTCGGCAAGGATCTTCGTGAGTTGGTCGGTCTTCTGTGCATCGATTGCCGCCGAAAACGGCAGGCGGTTCGCTTTGCTGCCCGCAATGGCCGTCTGTGCGCCGGTCAGCAAGCTGCTTACCAAGGCGCCGGTCCAGCTTCCAAAGCCACCTTGAAGGTTGAGCGCCGAACCCATCTGATTGACGACCGTCTTTGCGACTTCCGCAACCTTGACCTCGAGCATCACTTGCTGGGGCGCATCGACCGTCATCATATTGAGCACGCCTGTCGAGCCGCCAGAACTCGAAAATTGCTGACTCGAACTGACGCCCCCGGCGTTCGATGAGTTCGATTGCGATTGCTGGGTGGGTTGCGACGCAGCGTAGACCGTGGCGATTTGTACCGCCTGCGCTGCGGCCGGTGCGCTCGATACATTTCCCGAAAGCACCAGGTTGCCCGCTGCGGTCGTGACGCGGATGCCTCGTTCGGCAGGCATCAGCTGCCTCAAGGTGTGCTGCACGCCATCGGCGTCGATACCTACCATGACGTCAATCATCTGGCAGGCGCCGCTGTGCCCTTGAATGATCATATTGGTCGTGCCAATAGACATGCCGACGACATACAGCGTCCGTGGCGATACCAGCGTTGCTTGTGCAACGACTGGATTACCGATCGTGCGGGCGATCGTAGGTTCGTCGAGCGAAACGAGTGTCGATTTGCCGACAGGCACGACGACGCTCGTTCCTTCGCGCACTTCGCCCCTGCAACTCGGACCACGCAGCGGCTGCGCGGCGGCCGGCGCTACCGCTTTGGGATCCGGGTTGCCCTTGGGTGCCTCTTTGGCGATAACGGGCTGCATGCTTATGACCCCCGCTGCAACAAGGGCCGCGAATACCGCGCTGCCGGTCTTGCAGCGCCGCGGGCTCCGGCCCGAAATCAACTCCGTTCTCGTATCCATTTGATGATGCCCCCCGGTTACTGATATCTGTGAACCCTGTACTTCGTTGATTGGTCTTGCCGTGTTTTTTGCTATTCACGCGTTTGCTTTTCCCGCATGCGTATCGGTCCTCGCATGCGTACCGCGTGTACCGCTAGAAGCATTCTTGACTGCCCGTCACGCCGGAAAGCACCCCGATGCAATTGCGCTTCGCTTGCGGGGCAGGGCGCACGGCGACGTAGCGCACCTGCGTCGTCTTGACGGGCGCGGGTGCTGGCGCCGACGCGGCGACAGGCGCACCGAGCAGTGTGACCTTGGTTGCCCCTTTCGTCGCGAGCGCGTCCTTGTCAACCTGGTTGCGCAATACGAGCGACAAGGTGCCGACGCTGCGTGCGAGATCGAGTTTTTCCGCTTGATCGGGCGAAACTTGGAGGGTGACCGCGTTAACCACCTTCGGCTGGGTATCGTCTCGACTCACTTGCTGCGCAACGGCCAAGACCAAAATCTTTTCGAGCACGATTTTCGAAATGCTCTGCTGGTCGCCTTTACCGGGCTCTTGAGTGTTCACGATGACGTCGACATAGTTTCCCGGCAAGGCGAAGCCCGCCACGCCTACGACGTCATTCACTCGAACCGTAATGGCCCGATCGCCTTTTTCGATCACCGCGGATAGGCCGCCTTTCGTGCCGATCGGCGCGAGCTTCGATTCGAGGACGGGCTCCCCTCGAGCAAGACTCGTGCGGAGCACGCGTCCGTCGAGCGCTTTGATATCCGTGTACGCGCCCGGCGGCACACTGCCGGTCGGCCAGCTGACGACGCGGATCATGTTTACGTTGAGCGGCTGGCCGAGATTGATGTCATCCCTCGCGACGGCGACCTGTGTGACGCCGCTCGACGAGGTGTGGATCAGCCACCGAGACGCAAAGACGACAGCTGCAAGGCCGGCGATCATGGCCATCGCAAACATGATGAGAGCGCGACTGTTTTTCATGACAAGACTCCTCGTGGATCAAGGGACGAGCGTCGTTCAACGCGCCGCCAATCGTTTATCGGGCTGCTTCATGGCGGGCGGATGAGGCCCGGTGCGACTTCCGACTTCGCCGAAATAGCTCTGCCATGCTTCGAGAAGCCCGTCCTCGGTGACTTCGCGCGCTGCCCCGCGATATTCCGCAGAAGCAGCAAGCAGGTGGAGCAAGTCGCGCGGGTAGCACGCAAGGAATGGCTTGTTCGTCGCCATATGCAGGTCGTGTAACAAGAATTCGAACGCCGGCGGCGACATCCTGAAGCCGATCGATGCACAACATGCATCGAAAACGGCGCGATAGTCGTCGAGTGAAAGCGGGCCGATTTGCAGTTTCGAGCCAAGACGGCGCAGGAATGCCTCATCTCCGATCTGAGCCGGATCGAGGTTGCTCGAGAACACTGGCCATACGTCGAACGGTGCCGTGAAGCGCGTTCCCGACTGCAGTGTGAAGAGGTCGATACCGCGATCGAGCGGCATGATCCAGCGATTGAGCAGTTCGTGAGCCGCTACGCGCTGACGCCCAAGGTCGTCGACGATGTAAAGTCCCATGTTCGCCTTCAGGTGCGGCGGCGCCTGGTAGAAGCCTGCGTTGACGTCATAGCGAAGGTCGAGGCCCTCGAGCGTCAGTTCGCCCCCGGAGATGATCACAGGCCGGCGACATAGCCGCCATCGCTTGTCGCCGACGGCGCTCTGGGCTGCCGCGGGCGCGTCGCGATGAACGAGGGGGTCATATAGCTGCACAATCTCCCCGCCGATATAAAGCGCGTAGGGGATCGGCACATCGCCGCGCAGCAGGTTGCCGAGCCGTTCGGCGATGTACGTCTTGCCGCTGCCGGCTGGCCCGTACATCAAAAGGGGCCGTCCGGCATTCAATGACGCGGCAGCACTATCGAGCAACGCGTGGTTGACACGCACATCTCCAAACGCAGCATCCACGTCGGCATGCGTGATGCGCTGCCGACGAACTGAATGCTCGCGTACGATTTCCGCGTATTGCTCGAATGCGATGGGAGCGGGGCCGCAATAGCTGCAGCGTGCCAACTCGTCGGCGGCCAGCGTGCGGCCCGCCTCGGTGAGGCGAAGCGTGACATCGATATCGGTCGCGCCGCGGTGAGTGATCTCCGCGAGATGCTCGCGCACCAGGAACGACAGCACATCTTCGAGCACGGCGATAGGTAGCCGATGGCGCTCGGACAAATCGGAGAATGTCGACTTGCCGTTCAGCAACGTGGACTTCAACACGAGACGGCCGACGAACGTGTGTGGCAAGCCCGTGTCCGCCAACGTGCGCGGTGCGCGCAGCGCGACGGGCGAAACATCCGCATTGCGCGCGCGCAAGAGCTGCGGCTCAGGCAGGCGCGTGATTTGCGCCGAGCCGCCCTGTTCGATGTTGTGTTCGTCCATGTCCAAACCCCCGGATAGTTTTTAGCTGGCATGCAACCGCGAGAAACGTCGATTACTCAAGCTCTTGTCCGCAATTCCCGTTGCTTCCGATCCCTAGGCCACGGACATAGAGAGCGTGACCAAAGTCCCGGCGGCGATGGCGACGCCGTACGGCAAGGTCCCGACCGATTTGATGCCTGACTGATCTCTCGGCCCATCTTGTTGCAGACGCCAGCCTCCGTGCGTGATCGACCAAAGATTCAAGAGAAACTGCTGCATGCGGCCTCGGAACAGCGTCAAGGCGATCGACCAAACGCCGCCAATGACGAAGGCCGCGAGCGCAACGTACAGAATCATCGTTGGGCCGACCCATGCGCCGATCATCGCGAGCAGCTTGACGTCTCCCGCCCCGGTTGCGCGCAGCAGATACAACGGAATCAGCAAGGCGAAACCGGTAAGCGTGCCCGCGAGCGCATTGCCGATACCCGTCACAGGGCCGAGGAGACAAGCCTGAACCCCGAATGCGGCAATAAGGCCCATCGCAATTACCGGGTTCGGGATGCGACGGCACACGATATCCGTGCTTGCGGTCAGAACGACCAGTCCGACTACGAGCAGCGGAATCGGTTGAGGTGGAAGGGGTACGGTCAACATCAAGAGCCTCGGTCCGGTTGGTTGGCTTGCAGTGGGAGCGGCGATCGCGCGCGTTAGCTGCGCAGCAAGACCCACTCAGAAATCATTCGCGACGGTGTTATAGACGGTACTCAGTTTTGAACCGATGGTTGAAACAGTCGCAACGCATACGATGGCGATGAGCATGACCATGAACGCGTACTCGACCATCGTTGCGGCGCCGTCGTCATGGAGAAAGGCCTTCGCCTCTGCAACGGCGCGCAAGCGTCGTACAGAGCTCACGAGGTCATGCATAACGGGACGTCCAAAGAAGACATTTGCATTCACGATCAACTCCTTCGGCAGGTTGCCATCGAGTTCATGTTTGTCGAGCGGTGAAACAAACGCTCTGGAGCGAGTTCGTTCGTTTCACCAAAGTCCATTCGCAATCACCTTGAATTTTCTTTGCATGACCGCCGTTCAAAGGTCATTCGCGATTGTGTTGAACATGCCGTTTGCGCCGGTGCCGATCGCTGTAACGGCTACGATACAAACCACCGCAATCAGGGCGAGCATCAGTGCGTACTCGACCATGGTGGCGCCGTCCTCGTCGCGCATGAAGCGCTTTGCCTGAATGAGAAAGCGTTGCATTCGTACTCTCCTTCTGAAGAGACCTCGGGTCTCGGTTAATTGAGGAAAGACCGCTAAATTGGAGAAACGGCGGACGAGGCGATGAAACGATTCCGTCCGCCCAAGCTCGTCAAAGATCGTTCGCGATTTTGTTGAACATGCCGTTTGCGCCGGTACCGATCGCCGTCACGGCCACGATACATACGACTGCAATGAGGGCGAGCATGAGCGCGTACTCGACCATCGTGGCGCCGTCTTCGTCGCGAAGGAAACGCTTTGCTTGGTTAAGGATGGTTTGCATTTTCTGACTCTCCATGAGATACAGAGTTACAAGGCCCTTGCCGGGATTGGCTTCGGGAAGGCACTGCTGAAGGTGCTGCGGAAAAAACTTGGGCAATTTGCCTGTCGGCGGACGCGTGCGCGTATCGGGATCGCAATACGTGTGTGCAGAGAGAGACGGTCTAACGTCGCGAACACGTATCTATGCCGCGCGGTGCCGAGCATGAAACGTTGAAGCGGCAGGCGTGGGACGCGGGGGCGGGCAGCGGCGAAGGCATCGCGGACGATGGGCCCGATGCATGTGACTCCTCTCGCCGTTGCGACAGGAGATACACCGCGTCGATTCGTTGTGCTCATGCTGATCCCCCCCCGGGCGTTCAGCGCCTTTCTCCGGCATCTGGTCCAGACCGATGCCAACTTGTCAGTCGGCGATTCCCCCGAGGTCCCCGCCTCGTTCCCGCCATCCGGATGGGTGGCGGGAACGGGAAGGACCCTCCCCGCGGGTGACGCCCATTCGTGTTCTTCAGCTCGATCTTTGTCGAGCGGTTCAAATCACTGGGGTCGTCTCGTCGTCGACTGCGCGGCTTCCAATGCAAGGTCTGGACCAACGCCAGCAAATCCCTTGATCTACAAGGTTTCCGGAAGAGCCGGATGCCGTGCCTCGCACGATTTGTGGATTAACTGTCTCAGGTTTGCGACAACCTCGAGGTGATTTAGAGACCATGGCACCCTACTGCGCAGCGCGCGGATTCGCATTTGTTCTAGTGCACGCTCGAAGAAACACATATCGAACTGCCCGGCGGCGCGATTGACCGAAGTGTATCGATATTGAAACTCGTCCCTATAAGTCACCAATTACCGCACGCACTTGCTTGCGTGCGCTACCGCACGTATCCAAGGCAAGCGTTGCGTCCCAGGGGGAAGACGCTCTTGAAAGCCAGATCGTTTTCTGCCAACAATGAGTCACGTGATTCGCACATGGGTATCCCGGTCGAAATCACTCGATAGAAACAAGAGAAAAAAATCAATACGAACCGGGTCATCGCATTTCGAGTGATGGCCACATAAGGCGAAAGATATGTACGGTTTGAGTCGGGGGGAGCGCGGCGCCGAGCGCTGCGTGCACGGCTGGTTGACGCCTAGCCGGTTACTGCTCTACAGCTGCGCGATGATCGTGGTATACGCGATAGTGCTGGGCGCGTGGGCGTGGACCACACATGGTTTTAGCAGATCGGATGTCGCTCGTCCGGGCATTGACTTCGCCGTGTTCTGGGTGGCTTCGCACGTCGTGCTCCATGGTTCGCCGTGGCAAGTGTATAACCACCTCGCGTTCGCCAAGGCCGAAGCGATGCTCTTGCCTAGCATTCAATCGAGCCACTTTCTGCCTTGGCTGTATCCGCCGGCGTTCCTTTTCGTAGTCGCCCCGCTTGCGTTGCTTTCGCTCGCAGTCTCGTACCTCTTGTTTGTTGGCATCGGTGTCCTGCTGTTCACCTTCGCAACGTTGCGTGTTTCGGGGCTCGGCCAGGCGATCGGAAGATCGCGCGTGGCTGCACTGTTCGTGGCAGGCTCCCCGAGCGTGTTCGTGGCCGCTCTCGCGGGTCAGAACTCATTGCTTACCGCGGCATTCGCCGCGCTCGCCGTGCACTGGGTTGATCGCAAGCCCGTGCTCGCCGGCATTTGCATAGGCTTGCTCGCGATCAAGCCGCAGATGGCGATTGTGTTTCCTTTTGTTTTGATCGCCGCGGGGGCTTGGCGGGCTTTTGTGGTTGCTGCTATCAGCGCGTTGTCGATCACTGCGCTTGGCGTGTTTGCGGGCGGCATGGAGACAGTGCACCTGTTCCTTCTCAACGCGGACATTCAGCGCAGCGTAGTCATCCAGCATTATTTCCACTTCTGGCGCGCATCACCAACTACCTTCGCTGCGCTGCGCATCAACGGCGTCGGACTCGCGCTGGCACAGGCTGGGCAGGCGTGGGTAGCGATCGCCGCGATCGCGGCCGCGTGCCATGTCTGGAGGAGAACGAGAGACACCAGACTGCGTGGTTCGGTTCTGCTCATTTCGACGATGGTCGCAAATCCTTACGTATGGCATTACGAGCTGACTTGGCTTGGCCTCGCGCTGGCATGCCTGGCGTCGCTGGGGTCAAAGGAGGGATGGCTGTGGGGGGAGCAGGAGGTCCTGGGGTTTGCGTGGCTGTTGCCGCTCTATGAATACGTCAATCCGTATTTGGATCTACCCCAGATCGGCCCGATCATCTTACTTGCCGCGTTGCTGCTCATACCGCGGCGTATGCGTGCAACGGCCGAGGGGACGTTTTCACGGGCGGAAAATGTGATCGCTGCAAAAAGGGTGGCTGGTGATTGCCCATGTGGTCTCAATGCGGCGCAGAGTGGAAATAACGGGGGATAACATGGATACGCCTATCGGCAAACCATTGATTTCGCTAGTAGTGCCGTTTTATAACGAGGTTGAAGCGGTTGACGGATTCTTTGCCCACATTGTGCCGTTGCTAGAGACGATCGAAACGATAAGGTTCGAGATCGTCTGCATCAATGATGGCAGCACCGATGGCACACTCGATAAGCTGGTGCGGTTTGCTACGAGCGACACGCGCGTGCGTGTGCTCGATTTCACCCGCAATTTCGGCAAGGAGGCTGCGCTGACCGCAGGTATCGAGGAAGCTTCGGGTGATGCCGTAATTCCCATCGATGCCGACTTGCAGGATCCGCCTAGTCTGATTCCGGTCATGATCGAGCACTGGCTGCAAGGGGCAGAGGTCGTCGCAGCGAAAAGAAGCGATCGGGCTTGCGATACGTTTTTGAAACGCACGACAGCCGCGCTTTACTATCGCGTCCATAACGCGCTTTCCGATGTCAAGCTGCCCGAAAACGTCGGGGATTTCCGCCTGATGGACCGGTCAGTCGTCAATGCGTTGCGGCGTCTGCCGGAACGCCATCGCTTTATGAAAGGGCTTTTCGCATGGGTCGGCTTTCGGACGGTCATAGTCGAATATCAGCGCGAGCCGCGCACAGCGGGGAAGTCGAAGTTCTCGGGATGGCGGCTCTGGAATTTCGCCCTTGAAGGGATCACGAGCTTCAGCACGGTACCGCTGCGCAGTTGGACATATATCGGCCTCGCGATGGCGGCGCTCGCTTTTTGCTACGGCGGGACGATTGTCGGGCGCACGATGCTGTTCGGGAACCCCGTGCCTGGATATGCGTCGCTGATCTCGATCGTACTTTTCATGGGCGGGATTGAACTGATCGGCATCGGCGTGATCGGCGAATATGTCGGACGCATCTATCACGAGACAAAGGAACGCCCGATTTACATCGTGCGGCGGCGCTATCAGATGAACAGCAACGTGAGCGCGCTGCCCCTGCGGCGCGGCGAAGCTGGCGCGCGCAACGTCGCTGCGCTGCAGGTCCCGCGCAGGCGCGCGACGACCCATGCGCGGATGGGTCGCTAATCTGGGAGGAGAGTGTTATGTCACCGGAAGCCTATTTGGAGATGGCGGAGACCGAGATCGAGCACTGGTGGTTCCGCGGCCGACGCGATGTTCTTGGTTCGATTCTTCGCCAGCTCGCATTGGCGCCTCAAACGCGTGTGCTCGAAGTCGGGTCCGGCACGGGCGGAAATCTCGATCTCCTGGCTGAATTCGGCGCCGTGAGCGGATTGGAGATGGATGCGAATGCGCTTGCAATCAGTGTCGAGCGGACCAGGGGGCGCTTCGACATACGTTCAGGGTGCTGTCCTGACGAGATTCCATTCCATGATGGGACCTTCGATCTGATTTGCTTCTTGGACTGTCTGGAGCACATTTCGGACGACGTCGGCACGCTCAAGCGCATGCATGGGCTGCTAGCACCGGGCGGATCAATCGTGCTGACGGTACCGGCTTATCAATGGTTGTGGAGTGCACACGACGAGTTTCTGCATCATCGTCGGCGCTACGATCGTGCGTCATTGACGAGGTGTGCGCAGGCGGCAGGTTATCGCATCGAGCGCATCACCTATTTCAACACGCTACTCTTTCCGCTTGCGGTGGCGGCCCGATTGTGCGATCGGCTGCTTCGGCGCGGAAAATCGAGCGGAGATGCGGTGCCGGCTGAGCCGTTGAATGCCGCGCTATACGGCATTTTCAAGAGTGAATCGTCATGGCTCGCGCGTCATGGATTCCCCTTTGGTGTCTCACTGCTTGCCGTATTGAAGGCTGACTCGTGATGACCGGCCCGAAATGCTCGCCGGGCCACGCTTCGAATATCGCGTGGGACCCCGGCCATACTCGTCCGGCTAAGACGCTCATGAGACCGTTCGCTCATTCATCGGTGCGGTACTTGTTGGTCGGGCTTTCAAATACGGCAGTGGGCTTCTCGGTAATCTGGGTCGCGCTGCGCTGCTTTGGCTTCAGCAATGTCGCGGCCAATGCCGCTGGCTACTTGGTTGCGATCTTATGGAGCTTTGCACTCAACCGGAAGTGGACGTTTTATCACAAAGGCGATGTGAGATCTGCCTTGCTGCGTTACGTGCTAGTGATGCTAGTGGCCTACGGGATGAACCTGCTCGTGGTGATACTACTAGAGCGGTGGCTGAGTCAAGGCAGCCTGTTCGTTCAGATTGATGGGATGCTGACCTACACCTTGGTTGCCTACATCGGGGCACGGTATTTCGTATTTCCGAGCAACCACCTGCTGTCTTGCCGGCCGAAGATCTGAAGCTTCGGGCAAAGACCAACTGCGACCTCCGAAGGAAAACCATGAGACAACTCAATGCGCCGTGGCTATTTCGGGTTGCGTTATGCTCAGGCGTTGTTCTCGCAATCGAGCTCGGCTTCGCGTCAAGTTTAGCTTGGAGCACATTTACACGTTTCGGGCCGCTGCAAGGGGGATTCGGGATCGACTTTTCCGTGTACTGGAGCGCGGCAGCGGTGGCACTTACGCACGGCCCGCTAGCCGTATTCGATCAAGATCTTATGATGACCGTTGAGCGTGCGGTCCGATCGGGCCCGCTCTTGGCGGGCGCGGGTGCGCCGTGGCTCTATCCCCCTACATTTCTCATTTTTCTCTTGCCGCTCGGGATGGTGCCTTTGGGCGTCGCGCTGACCGCGTTCAGCATCGTTGGGGCAGTCGCTTATCTTCGCTCGATGTGGGGAATAGTGCACCGTGCCGGATTTCTGGTGCTTGTTCCGGTGGCGGCATTCCCCGGGTTTTGGCTTGCGCTTTGTTACGGGCAGAACTCGCTTCTCACGGCAGCCGCGGCCGCAGCCGCCCTCGTATTGATGCCTACGCGACCGATATTGGCCGGTACCTTCGTCGGGCTTCTTAGCGTGAAGCCTCAACTAGGGCTGGTCTTTCCACTGGCACTGATCTGCGCGCGGCAGTGGCGTTGTTTCGCATCGGCGGCGGTATGCTCGGTCCTGCTATGGGGTGTTAGTACGCTGGCGCTGGGCGGTGAAATGCTGTCGGCTTGGGTTCATACCGTGTCCTGGTTTAAAGACACTTGGGTCGAGCACAATCCTGAGATGTGGCGCTGTATGCCGACGATTTATGCAACTGCGCGAAGAGTGGGCGCGTCTGCTCGATTGGCTTATTTTCTACAGATGGTGGTTGCGGTACCTGCTTGCGCAGTGACGGCATGGCTATGGCGGGAGGCTGCAAGATACGAACTGAAAGCTGCGGCATTGTGTTGCTGCACGCTGCTCGTTCAGCCCTATCTGCTTTATTACGATCTCGCTTGGCTCGCGATCCCCATTGCTTTCATGGGAGTGGATCTGTATCGGCACGCCGCGCGCACCTTCGAATGGCTCTTGCTCGTCGTTGCGTGGGCCATGCCCTTGCAGTCCGTTGCCGCTAGGCTGATTCAAGGGATGGGGCATTGGACGCCAGCGGTTCTGGCGTTGCTCCTTGTCCTGATCGTCTGCCGGCATAAGCAGCGAGCGGCGCAACCGGGCGAGCACGGCAAATCGGGGGCGCATTCGCCACGGCTTCGAAGCAATAACCGCCGTGTCGCCGCGAGGTTGCGCAATTGATTGAAGCCGACGATTGACAGGCGCTTTGCGCGGGGAGGAACGAGCGCTCGGATTGCCCTTTCGACGCCATTGCTGCAGTGCGTCAGCGCATCTACGCGTAACTGTGACCGCATTCGTCATTCCAGTAGGGCCGAAACGCGGAGTTCTGGAAAAGCGCCGGTTCGAGGTTGTCGCATCGCGGAGACGCGGCCCCCATTGGAGACTGCGCCGCCTCCTCATGGAAAACAATCAAGCTTTGTGTGCCGTCGCCAACAAAAATAGGTAAAAAATACTGCGACTCCGTATTCAGCCTGATGGCGTTTTTTCCTATAGTATTTCGTAAGGTACGAGCCTATGTTGCAATGCATGAAAGCAAGAAAAGCACGGCGGGCAGATTGCCGGAGCTTTAACGAGAGATTCCGAGGTGGTGGTGTGCATATCGGCGTGACGATTTAGCGGTAGTCATGCAGACGTCGCGGACGACGCGCACCGAAGCGCGATGGGAGGCAACGCCGCATTAGACGGCGTGCCTACGGGAAATCGGGCAGTTGCGCTGGTGCAATGATGCATGGGCGCGCTGACCGAGATCAAAATAACGTCGAATTGGCGAGTTACCCTGTTCTCGGGCAAGACTCGGTTTTCGACACGGGGGGCAGTACATGAGCACCGCTTTCAGTCCGATGCCGGAAGACCGTAGCGTTCTTCTCGTTTCGCTCAAACCCGACACAGCGGGCATCGATGCGCTGATGGCAGCTGGGTGGCACATCGTTCACGCCCAGACGCCGCAACAAGTGCAACGGGCGGCCGCGCGCGGCGCGATTCACGTCGGTCTCGTGCAATTGCCCCACCCCTGCACGGCGCAGCACCTGGCCGAGTTGGAAGCGTGCATTTCGGACACCGAAGTCGCATGGATTGCAGAGGTGCAACCCGGTCAAGCCGAGGAGCAGGCTATTCGCCGGTTCATCCTCGATTATTGCTTCGACTTCGTCACCCAGCCTTGTAACGACGCCCGGCTGACGATCCTGATCGGGCATGCCGACGGCCTATGGACGTTGCGCGCTTCGGAGGGCCATGCAGAGCCGGACCATGCCGACAGTACGATGATCGGCCAGTCCGATGGGATGCAGCAACTGAATCGCGGCGTCGATAAATGCGCGCGCAATGAAGCGCCGGTTTTCATCGCCGGCGAGTCAGGAACCGGCAAGGAGTTGACGGCTCGCGCAATCCACGACCGTTCCGCCCGCGCCAAGCAGCCGTTTGTTGCAATCAATTGCGCGGCGATCCCGCCCGCATTGTTGCAATCGGAATTGTTCGGCCACGAACGCGGCGCATTTACCGGTGCGCTGCAAAGAAAAATCGGCCGCATCGAAGCCGCCGCGGGCGGCACGCTGTTTCTCGATGAAATCGGCGACATGCCGCAAGAATGCCAAGCCGTGCTGCTGCGCTTCCTGCAGGAAGGTACGATCGAGCGGCTAGGCGGCACGGCCCCGATCAAGGTCGACGTGCGTGTCATTTCGGCCACCCACGTCGATCTCATGAGCGCGATTCAAGCGGGGCGGTTCCGGTTGGACCTATATCATCGTTTGTGCGTGCTGCGCCTGGACGAGCCGCCGCTGCGCGAACGCGGAGAAGACATCAAGCTGCTCGCGCTGTACGCGCTCGATCTTCATCGCGGCGATGGCGCGCGCAAGATCCGCGGGTTCTCGAGCGACGCCATTGCGGCGATGTACAACTATGGCTGGCCGGGGAACGTGCGCGAGCTCATCAACTGCGTGCGGCGGGCGCTCGTGATGGCGGAGGGGCGCTTCATCACGGCGGTCGATCTTGGCTTGCCGGGTGTAGAAATCAAAGTGGGCCGCACTTTGGCGGAAATTCGGTGCGACGCCGAGCGCGCGGCCGTGCGAGAAGCGCTCGCGCGCCACGCCTATAGCCTTTCCAACGCCGCGGCCGAACTTGGCATTTCGCGCGCTACGCTGTATCGCTTGCTCAATGCGGTCGGGCTCCGTGATGAAGGATCGAGTCAACGTCCCTCGCGCGCACCCGCGGAAGCTCACGCCTGCGCGGTCGAGCCGGCGCAACGCAGCATCGAGCACACGGCGCCGTGAGGCGCGCCTTCGCCTGACGGTCGAAGCGGCGCGTCTCGTGCGACGCGCTTGGAAAACCCGCCCGCACCGCATATCCTGACCTTCACCGTCCGCGCGCCCGCGAGGCGCGCGGTTCCTTTTTGCGGACTTGGAGGACAAGGTTCATGACGCGAGCCGTCGATTCGGTATTCATTCTCATTGCACGTTTGGCGCTATCGGTGCTGTTTTTATGGTCGGGCGTGATGAAGGTCTTGGCCTACGGCGCCTTCGTAGCCTACTTGCATTCGAAGGGGGTACCGTTCGTCCAAATTGCCGCTGCTCTCGCCACGGCGGTCGAGGTGCTCGGCGGAGTCTTGCTCGTCGTCGGTTTCTTGATTCGTCCGCTCGGGCTGGTCATGGCCGTGTATACGCTTGCGACGGCGGTGGTGGGCCATGACTTTTGGAACGTGGCCGATGCGGCGCTTCAGCACGATATGGTCATTCACTTCTGGAAAAACGTCGGGTTGGCGGGCGGCTTTCTGCTGCTCTTCGTCACTGGCGCGGGCGGCGCGAGCATCGATGCTGCTCGTGCGCCGAGACGCCCATCGCTCTAGCCGCATTTTGAGCCGCGGCGCGCACGGAGTTTGCTTGCGCTTTCATATTCGATCCGTGCGCGAGAGGGAGGGCCTGCGAATGATTCAAAGCTTCGAGCAGCAAATCGACGGACGCACCATGCATTTTTGCGCCAGCCTCGGCGAGGGAGAGTCGACGCATCGCGTCATCATCAGCCGCGACGACTCCGCCGAGACTCTAGTGGTATTCGATGCGTCCGGGCTGATCGGGACCTTGAAGGCAGAAATGGCCGCGCCCGATAGACTCCTCGCCGACGCCATCCGCAAAGCGTGCGACGAAGGGCTGATCCAACGCGCGCTCGATACGGGAGCCATTCAGAACGCTACCCTGTAGCGCTGGCGCTTCACGCAAACCTGCGAGTAGCGAGAAGGCGGTAGGCCGTCTTTAACGCGCTGCGCTTTCGTTTTCTGCGCTCGCCCGGGCATGGGAGTCAGGATGGACGCGGGTGGCCAACGCCATTGCCGCCAGCAGTAGGCCGGTCGCGATTGCTGCCGAGGTTTGCAACCCCCAGACGACCGACGAGGCGGCGCCCGTGTCGGTAAGCGCGCCGAACGCGGCGACGCCCACCGCGCCGCCAGCTTGTCGCGCCGTGTTCAACAACGCGGAAGCGGTGCCGGCACGGCTGCGATCGACCGACGCGAGCACTGCGGTTGTCATCGCGGGCACGGCCAGTCCCATCCCGGCGGGAATGAGTAGAAACGGCGCCAGCAGTGCAACGACGGGCGTGCCGGCGTGTGCCATGTGCAGCAGCGCGTAGCCGAGCGCGCCCACGGCGGCGCCGATGATCATGGGCCGGCGCGGCCCCCAGCGGGCGACGACCCAGCCGCTTGCGATGTTCGATACGAGAAATCCGCCCGTTAGCGGCAAGAACGCGAGCCCGGCCTGTAACGGCGTGTCGCCGTGCACGCGCTGCAGGTATAGGCTGATGACGAAGATGGCGCCGTAGTACGCCATATTGACGCAGATGCCGAAAACCACGGCGGCGCTGAACGTCGCATCGCGCAGCAACGTCAACGGCACCATCGGCGCGCGGCTGTTAGCCTCGACGACGACGAACGCAAGGGCCGCAAGCACCGACACGGCAAGCGCGAAGACGACGAGCGGGTGGCTCCCGCCGAGCGGCCGCATTTCGATGACGGCGCCCGTGAACGCGGTCAGCGCAACGATGGCGATGCATTGTCCGGGCAGATCGATGCCGGCCGGCCGATGCGCGTGCTCCGTGCTCGTGCGCTCCCGGTGCGGTATCCAGGCGAGCGCGGCCGCTAGGCCGGCGAGGCAGAGCGGGACGTTGACGAGAAAAATGCCACGCCAACCCCAGGCGGCGATGAGGATGCCGCCAAGCACGGGACCGGCTGCGATCGAGATCGAACCCGACGCGGTCCATAGGCCGACCGCCCGCGCACGAAGGCGGGGATCGTGACTGCAGGCGCGATTGAGCAGCGCGAGCGAATTGGGCAACATCGCCGCCGCGCTCACGCCCTGCGCCGCTCGCGCCGCGACCAGCGAGGCGGCATTCGGCGCGAGGCCGCAGGCGAGCGACGATACGGCGAACAGCAACAGGCCCGAGGCGAACATGCGCCGGGCTCCGAACCGATCGCCCAGCACGCCGGCCGATAGCATGAGCACGGCAAACGCGAGCGTGTAAGCGTCGACGATCCACTGCAGCGTCGACACCGGCGCGTGCAATTGCGAGCCGATGCTCGGTAATGCGATGTTGACGATCGTCACGTCGAGCTGTGTGACGACGAATGCGACGCTGACGGTCGCAAGCACGCGCGCGACCGTCGGGCCGACGATGGGGGTGGAGTGACGAGCGTTCATGCCGGGGGATGCTAGCAGCGTCGTCGCAGAGATGTTTCGCGGTCTGATGAATCGTCGAATTCGCGCATTGGAAAGCGCTGTGGTAGGCCACGTGCAGGCGGCATTTAATAACGGCATTTATTCCCGCCATTCGGAATAAGAAATTATCAACATATCAACTGCGCTATCACGGCACCGGCTAAATCAGTGTGCGGCTTCAGACATAGTCGGTCGGATAGATAGCGCGCAAGCGCGCGCGAGCGTGCATGCTGATAACGCAGGGCAACGAACGGCGTTCGAACCCCCTTCGATCTGTTCGCCCCGTGCTTTTCAAATCTGAGACGCCTCCATCGAGATGTTCCCCCGAGCATCCCGACGGGCCGCTGCACGTCCAAAAGCCCGTTGCCGCAGAGCGCGCGAACGGGCGCAGAAGAAGGAGTCCGCTATGCCTGTCCGAGATATGTCAGCACGCACCCAGCTTCTCTCATCGGTGACGGCTGCGCTTTTGACGATCGTCTTGTCGAGCGGCGTTGCGCCGAGCAGCGCCAATGCACAAAGCGCGACCGCGAACGGAGTGAAATCCCTCGATCCCACGAAGAGCTTCAAAGTGCCGCCGCTGCCGCTCGGCTCGGCGCACGTCCAGCTTCGACCCGGCATGTCGGACAAGGATTGGCACGACGCATACAAGGAAACCGGTCGTCCCAAGTTCGAACGTCATACCGTCAAGCACGTCGGCGGCACCGTTGAACGCGATTAGGGAGACCGACATGAAAAAGCTCATTCTGATCCTTGCGCTATTGGCCGGGTTCGCGCAGCTAATGCTGCCCAGCACCGCGCGCGCGCAAGCAACGACTGCGAGCACGTTGATCCTTTACGACAACCCGGCCAACGATCCGTACTCGAAGCTCGGGCTCATGTACGCGATCATGCTGCGCAACTTGCTCGGGCATTTCAATACGACGGTTGCAATCGAACCCGTGCAGAACTATACGGCGGGGCAGATCGGCGCCAACACCGCCACGTTCTACATCGGCGATTACTACAACAACCCATTGCCGGCCGCCTTCATGAGCGACGTGATGACGGCGACCAAAACGGTCGTCTGGTTCAAGTACAACCTCTGGCAAATCGCGTGGAATTCGGCCTATACGTTTACGCAGACCTACGGTATCAATTTCCTGGGCTTGGCGGGGCTCAATGCGCAGCCTTCCTCGAGCAATCCGAACCCCGGCTTCTACGATACGGTCACGTACAAGAACATGTCGATGGTGAAGTACTACGCGTACAACGCCGCGACAGGCGTCGTCAACGCCGATCCAGACATCGGTCTCACCCAGGTCGCCGATGCGACGAAGGCGCAGTCGCTGGTCACGATCACGAACAGCCAAACCAAAGCCACCGCACCGTACGTGATGCGTTCCGGCAACCTTTGGTATTTCGCCGACATGCCCTTTACCTATATCGGCCCGACGGACCGCTATCTCGTGATCTGCGACATGCTGCACGACATTCTCAATACGGGCGCGCCGGTCAACCATCGGGCACTCGTGCGATTGGAGGACCTCGATGCGTTTACGACGACTTCCTCGATGAGGCAGCTGTCGGATTACCTCTACAGCTTGAGAATCCCCTTCACGATGGCGACGATCCCGCTCTATACGGACCCCAACGGCTACTACAACGGCGGTGTGCCGGAGACGATTCACCTCGCGCAAGCCACCGGATTGAAGTCCGCACTCAACTATGCGCTGCCTCGCGGCGGCAAGATCGTGATGCACGGCTACACCCACCAATACGATTCGACGCCTAACGTGCAGAACGCCGTATCGGGCAATGACTATGAGTTTTGGTTCATGGTGCAGAACCGGCCTGTCGACGAGGATTCTCAGCAATGGGCGCAGGGCAGGATGCAAGATGGCTTAGCCGAGTTCACGAGCAACGGCTACAAGGTGGCAGGCTGGGGCGCGCCTCAGTATCAGATGTCGCCGCTTGCGTCGCAGGCAGCGGCGGCTCAATTCGGCACCTCGTTCCAGCGAGCCGTCTATTACACCGCCACCGACCCGCAGATCGGCACGGGCGCGGCCAATCAGGACTTCTCCGCAGGGCAATTCTTTCCATACATCATCAATCGGGACTATTACGGGGAGCGCATCGTTCCCGAGAATCTTGGCAGTATCCAATACAACATTTGCAACATCGATCCTTTCTCGTGCGTTGCCTACACATGGCAGCAAGTGCTGACGAACGCGCAATACGCACTCGTCGTGCGAGACGGCTTCGCTTCGTTCTTCTTCCATCCATATTGGCTCGAGCCCGGTTTGGGCGTGCCGGCGATGTCTGACTTCAAGAGCCTCGTTTCGGGTGTTTCGAAGCTGGGCTTCACATGGGTCGACGGCACCACCGCCAAGTGATGAGCGCGCATTGCAGGAGAGCATCGAGTGCATCGTGCGCGTCGCCGTTGCCGGCGATGCGCACGAACGAGGGGGCTCATCGCAATGGCGTCGTTCGCCGGCCTGATTGCAGCGCTTCGTCGCTGCGCCCGTGCGAGCCGTGTGAGCGAAGGGCCACAGACGCAGTAATCGCCGATACCGTAACGTAACCTTGCGTTTTTGAAAGGTTTCGACTGACGAGGTGCGTGATGGGTGCGCGTGCTGCACCTACACGTTCTCATATTGCGGGCGTCGGCCCAGGCAGCGGGGAAAAAATGAAGAAGGTCTTAACGGTATTCGGTACGCGACCCGAAGCGATCAAGATGGCGCCGTTGGTGAAAGCGCTCGCAGATGAAGATGGCATCGACGCCAAAGTGTGCGTAACCGCACAACACCGCCAAATGCTCGATCAGGTATTGGAGTTGTTCGAGATCGTTCCCGACTTCGATCTCGATTTGATGCGCGAAGGCCAAACGCTCGGCGATTTGACCTCGGGCATCTTGCAGTCGATCGGCACGGTGTACGACAAGTGGCAGCCGGACGCGGTGCTCGTTCACGGCGACACGACCACCACGCTGGCCGCGAGCCTGGCAGCGTTCTATCGCTACATTCCGGTGGGGCACGTGGAAGCGGGACTGCGCACCGGCAATGTTTGGTCGCCGTGGCCAGAAGAGTTGAACCGGCGCGTCACCGATGCCGTTTCGTCGTGGCTCTTCGCGCCCACCGAACAGGCCAAGCACAACCTGTTCAGCGAAGGCGCGCCCGCCGCGCACGTCGTGCTGACCGGCAATACGGTGATCGACGCGTTGGTCCACGTCAAACGCAAGCTCGACGTCGACGAGCGATTGAACGATTCGGTCGCTGCCCGCTATCGGTTTCTCGATCCTTCGCGCCGCTTGATTCTCGTCACAGGGCACCGGCGCGAAAGCTTCGGCGAACCGTTCAAGCACTTTTGTGAAGCCCTGCGGCAAATCGCACTCAAGTACGACGACGTGCAACTGGTCTATCCGGTTCATTTGAATCCAAATGTGCGAACGCCCGTCAACGCCGTTCTCAGCGATGTGCCGAATGTGCATCTGATCGATCCTCAGGACTATCTGCCATTTGTTTACCTGATGTCCAAGGCGTATTTGATCATCACCGATTCGGGCGGTATTCAGGAAGAGGCGCCGGCGCTCGGCAAGCCGGTGCTGGTCACGCGCGAGACGACGGAGCGGCCCGAGGCCGTTCGCGCCGGTACGGCGCGGCTCGTCGGCACGCAAACCGAGCGCATCGTATCGGAGGTGAGCTCTCTGCTGGAGGACCGCAGTCAGTACGTGGCCATGGCGCACGCCAACAATCCCTACGGCGACGGACATGCAAGCGAGAGGATAGTCGATGCGATGATGTCCATTCCCGCGGAGATCCCCGCGATGGCTCACGTTGCACCGCAGCCGGTGCTGTTGCACAACGCGATCGCATCCGGACTCCAAGCTCTGCGTTCGGCTTGATCGATGCACGCGAGGCAGTAGGCGGCAATTGCGCTGCCTCGCAGCGTCTCATCGAATTCGCCATGCGGTGAATTTTCAACCGCTATTTCATAAAGCTCGCAAAATCGACTCGTTGGATTTTCCTATCGAACGAGCCGGTCTTATTCGCCTTGTTTATTCGTCATTGACCGGATTTCTGTGTGTGACGACGAACAGTCAATCAAAGGCATTCGCCATACGATAAATGCGCGAATGTTAAAAGCGGCTGGTGAAAAATGCACGCAATTTCGATGTGGGGTTGGTATCTAGGCGGACTGAATGCCGTTGCTATGGCAACGGCGATCATCATATTCGTCAGCACAATCGACGATTTGTTCATGGATGGCTATTATTGGCTGTTCGAAATCAAACGAATGTTGCGCCGCGAGCCGAAGACGAGCGTGGATGCGCATGCGTTGCGTGCGCTGGACGAACGCTACTTGGCGATCATGGTGCCGGCATGGAAGGAGTACGACGTCATAGCAAAGATGATCGAGAACACGCTCGCAACGATGGAGTACGAGCGTTACATCATCTTCGCAGGTACCTATCACAATGACGCCGAGACCACGGCCGAAGTAGACCGCATGGTGCGCAGGCACCCTGGGCGAGTCGTACGCGCGGCCGTTCTGAACGACGGGCCCACCTGCAAGGCCGATTGCCTCAATTGGATCGTTGCGGCCATTCGCCGCTATGAGACGGCCCATCACATCGAATTTGCCGGCGTGATCATGCACGATTGCGAAGATGTTATTCATCCGATCGAGCTGAAGTACTTCAATTACGCGATCGGCGATTACGATTTGGTTCAGTTACCCGTGCTGTCTCTGCCTCGGAAATGGAATGAATTCGTGGCCGGCACATATATGGACGACTTCAGCGAGACGCATCAAAAGGATATTCCATCGCGTCAGCTGCTCACCGGTATCGTGCCGGGCGCCGGCGTTGCCTCGTGCTATAGCCGGCGCGCGATCGAGGCGGCTTCGGTCGAGCGTGACGGCAAGCCGTTCAATACGACGACGCTGACCGAGGATTACGACTTCAGCTTCCGGTTGCGCGCACTGGGGATGAAGGAGACGTTCGCGCGTTTCCCGATCACCGAAGTCGTGCTCGATCAAGTGCGCCGGCACCGGCAGCGCTTCGCGACGGCGCGCAACCTGCTCGCGACCCGCGAGTACTTCCCGAGCACGTTACGCACGGCTTATCGGCAACGTACACGCTGGATCCTAGGCATTTCATTTCAAGGCTGGCAGCAGCTCGGGTGGAGGGGCAGCTGGCGCGACCGCTATATGTTTTTCCGCGACCGCAAAGGCATGGTGACCTCGCTAATCTCCGTCGTTGCCTATGCGGTCTTGATCAATTACGTATCGGTTGCGCTTTTGCGCGCGACCGGCATCGCGCCCCCAGGCGCCGCACGTCAAGCACTGGTGGGCGGATCGCTCGCGCCGCTATTGGCGCTCAACAGCGTCATGCTCGCTTTACGGCTCACAGAGCGTTTCTACTTCGTGGCCAAGCTGAACGGCGTGCTGCAAGGCGCGCTGTCGCTGCCGAGACTCTTCGTCAACAACGTCATCAACTTCCTGGCCGTCTGTCGAGCCTGGCGGATCTTCATCCATCACCTCATCACAGGCAAGCCGATCGCGTGGGATAAGACGAGCCACACGTATCTGTCCAACGATCAGTTGGGCAAAGAGCGGCGCAAGCTCGGTGAGATTCTCGTCGACTGGGGTGTCGTCACCCCGGCGCTGGTCGATGCTTGCTTGGAGCGCCAAGCGACGTGCGGCAGGCGGCTTGGCGAGCTGTTGCTCGAAAGCGAGGCGATAAGCCCCGAGTCGCTTGCCGACGCGCTGGCCGAGCAAGCCGAACTGCCGCGTGTGAGTTTGGCCAACGTGGTGGCGGGGCGGTTCAAAGCCACGCTTGCAACGGAGCTGCAGCAGACTTATCGAGCCATACCATTTTCGACGGCGGACGATGGGACCTTGAACGTCGCTGTCGGCAGTCCCCTCACGGAAGACGAGCGAGAGACCGTCAAACGAGCCGCGGGCTGCAACGTCGCGTACTTCGTGGCGAGCGACGCCGAGATCGCATCCGAGCTCGCGCGTCGTGCGCGTTTCTCGGATGGCGATCGCGGCAGCGAAGCCGCGCGTCGCGTCGCGTCGTCGATTCATCCGGGGGAATGTTAATGAAACGCGCCGCATCCAAGCGAGCGAAGCGCCTGCGCGCATTCGTTCGCACGGGGGGGCTTGCGGCCTTTGCCGCGCTCGCCCTTCACGCAAATTGTTCGTGGGCGCAGCCCTTGACGCCGCGCGCATATCGTCTGGCCGACGCCGCCTATAAAGCGATCGCGGCGGGGGATTTGCCGCGGGCGGAAGACTATGCGTCCAAGGCGCTGCGCGCGCAGCCGTCGAGTTTGCAGTTGGGTTTATTGCTGCTCGACGTCTACGTTCGAGAAGGCAAGATCGACGCGGCGCAGGTGCAGGCCGACGCGATGCTCAAGCGCTATCCGGACGATGGCAACGTCCTCGCACAACATGGTTTCCTGCAACAAAAACAACAGCGGTACGACTTGGCCGCCGACGATTTCGCGGCCGCGCTCGTCAAGGGGCAGTGGGACGACACGCAGCAGCGCAATCTCCGACTCGCCTGGGCCGACAGCGCGCTGATGGCGCATCGCCCGGAGCAAGCGGCGCAGGCATTGGCGCCGCTCGAACACGATCCCGACGTCGCGATACAGTTGCGTGTTGCACAACTGCGCTTGCGCAATGGGGACCGCAAAGGCGCGCTCGCGGCAGCGCAACTCGCGCAAGCGCATGCGGTTTCCGACGACGACAAGAAAAGCGCTGCTGCGCTGATCGCCTACGCCGAGCAACCCGAGCCCGATCCGCGCAACGAGCAAGCGCAAAAGACGCTGCAAAGCGCCTACGACTTGCTGCGGGAAAACAAGGACAGCGAAGCGCTCGTCGAATTCCAGAAGGGCTTCGCGCTGGGCGGAGGCAACGCCGGCAACTACGCAGACGCGGGCTATGCAGCCAAACGTGCGGGAGAGAACGACGCCGCCGTGAAGCTATTCGAGGCGAGCCTCGACGCGGACGATCACGAGCACGCGTTCGACGAACAAAGGCGCTTCGGGTATCGCCGCGAAGTGCAGCAACTCGAGCGGACGTGGGGCTTCGTTCTCAGCTTGCCGTATCAAGTCTCGGCGTTTTCGTATCAAGGCACCGTCAGCGTCTTGCAGCCGGGTATCGAAGCATATTGGCAGCCGCCGAAAATCGGCTATCGAAATGGCCGCATCTTGCAGTTCTTCGTGCGCGGCTACGGCACGGCATACGATGGATCGGGAAACGTCACGGGACTGCCTACGCTGCAAGGATCGGTCGGCGCGCGCTATAAGCCGCTCGTCGATCAGAACCTCGTATTGAGCGCCGAACGCCTCGTCAAATTGGGCAGCCTTTCGCAAAACGATTGGCTCTTGCGCATGGGGTATTCCTCGGAAGCGGGCAACGATCTGCGCGTGACGGAACCGAGTTGGCGCGCGTGGCAAGTGTATGCGGAAGCGGACTACTTCCTGCATCAAGGCCGTTACATTTTGTATTCTCAGTTACGATATGGACACACGTGGGCGGTGCCCGCCGTCAGCGATCATCTGACGGTGTATCCCCACCTCGCGCTCATTTTCGACCACGACAGCAAGGCGCAAAATCGAACGGCGATCAGCGTGGGGCCGGGCGTGCAGTTCCGTTTCTGGTTCCGCGAGCACCACTACAGCGCGCCCGCAAGCTACGCCGACCTGACGGTGCAGTACCATATCCCGCTGACATCGGCGGCCCGGGCTCGCGGGCTCGCCGCGCAATTGACGCTGTGGTACTGAGCGGAGGCCATCATGTTGCGCTTCATGCGAGGGCGAAGGCTGCGCTCACCCGGGGCCTGCTTGGGCGCCCGCTCGACGCGTCGTCTGGCGGCCCTCAGCCTGTTATGCGCCTCCGTCACGCTTACGGCTTCGTGTGCGAACATGGCAAGCGATAGCCGAGTGCAGGGCATCGTTTGGCAAATCGACAATGCTACGGCGCGTCCCGTCGGCGATTGGGATTTGCTGGGCGTGCGCCAGTTGTTGATTCAATGGATCGTCGTCGACGATACGGCGTTCGCGCCGAACCTCGGATTGCCGGCGGCGGCGAACATGCCCGATTGGGCTCGTATCGGCCGTGAGCCTTGGGCGAAGGATGTGGTGCTCGGTCTTGCGGGTTATGCGGACGAGAACCGGGCCCGAGCGAATGTCGAGCATTTGGCGAAGCTGTCGGCGCAAATCGCGGGCGTGTCGCTGCCCTTGCATGTCACGGGCTATTACTTCCCTGTCGAGGTCGATCCGAGTTGGACCGACGCCCGCAAGCTCGCGTTGCTGCTGCGCGACTTGCCGCGCCCCCTATGGATTTCCGTGTACGACCGCTCCAATGTCGGCGGCAAGACGCTCGCCGATTGGCTTGCGTCGTGGCTGCCGTCCGATATCGGCGTTTTCTTTCAGGACGGCTGCGGCGTCTATGCCCGGGTGCCGACGGTCACGCGCGAATATCTCGATGCGTTGTCGGCCAAGCTCGGCAGCGATCGCGTCCGTGTCATCGCGGAAGCGTTCCGCCCCAATCAACAAGGCGGTTTTCGCGCCGCGACCGCCGACGAGTTGCAGCAGCAACTGGCGGCGTATCGCGGCTATGCCGTGTACCTATTCGACGGGCCGCATTACGTGTCGAACGACCTGACTAAAGCCTTGGCGCCGCGCGCAGCGCGTCGACGCGCTGCGGCTCGCTGACGAACCGTCGATCAGGACGGCGCTTTCAGGTTGATGATCGTGTTGCGAAGCAACTGAAAGTACTGGCTGGTCGAATAGGGCAGCATTTCTTCAGCGTAGTACCACCAGAAGAAACCCCCGATGAACTTCGGATCGTTCATCGTGTTCACCATCGGGTAGTACGTCTTGATCAAGTTCGATTGGACCGACCAAGGGGCCCCCGTACTGGAGGTCCCGATTTCGCCGAAACCGACCTTCGCGTTCGGGAATAGGCTCTCGAGCGCCGCGAAGTCGTTCTTCCACGACGGGGTCAGCCCCGAGCAATCCTGATACGGGTAGTAGCTGAACAGCGCATAGTCTGCCCCGTTACGCACGGTCGACGAAAGGAATTGCGTCGGCCACGTGCGCCAGTTGTCCATCGGCAACTGCCAGCAGTTGTTGCCCGAAGGATCTTGGTTGTAGTACAGGGTCACCGCCACTTTGCCCCCGGCGCCTTTCACGACGGTGTAGGCCGACTGAACCATCTGACCGATTTGCTGCTCTTCCGTCGTTGCCGTGGAAGTCGGTCCATTCGAATCCGCGCGCAGCCATTCGCCGTTGATTTCGTTCGCAATTTCCCACACGTCAACGTTTGCGCCCAAGGTCGAAACAAGTTCCTTGGTTCGTGCGGTGTACGTCGTCAAATCGGTCGGGAAATAATACGAGTCATAAATTTCGCCCATCACGTAAGCGTACTGATGCAGCTTGACGATATAGGGGTAGTAGTCCGCTGCCGACGTACCGGGGTCGAACACCACGCGAACGGTGGGCCGGTAGGGCAGATTTTGCAGGGAGGCAATGATCGCGTTGAATTTGCTCAAGTCGTCGAGCGTCACGCCGTAGATGGGCGCTTTCGGCGTTTCCACTTGCGCATGCGCCGTTTGCGCCAAAGGCAAGGACATCGCGCACGTTACGAGTGCGCTGGCTGCAAGTTTGGAGAAGATTTTAAATCGTCTGAACGTCACGTCTCTTCCTCGGGGCCAGTTGAAAGAAGCGCGATGTTACATGGAAATAAATACTAATTATCCGACGATAGGCTCGATATTCGTGTGAGGGATCGGCACGAAAAAGGTTGCGCACACAACCGTTCGCCGGCGGTCCGAGCGCAGCGAACGGTTGCTTCGAAGGGGGATCGACACCTGATGGGCGTCGCGTAGGCGCATCAAAGCGGCAGAAATTGCCGCTTCGAGGAGGGTCAAAGCGAGGGCAATGCGGGGCGCGATTCGATCGACTGGCGGATCAGTTGCTCGACCGCTTTCCGTTCTTCGCCGACGAGCGGCAACCGAGGCGGGCGTACCGGTTCGGTGCCGAGCCCGACGATCGCTTCGGCGAGCTTGATGTTCTGCACGAGCTTGGACGAAACATCGAGCGCAAGCAGGGGCGCGAACCAGCGGTACAGGTTGCGTGCTTCTCCGATACGCCCCGCCTGCAGGAGCCGATATATCGCCACCGTTTCGTGCGGAAACGCACAGACAAGCCCGGCAACCCAACCATGCGCGCCCATCAATATCGCTTCCATCGCGAGGTTATCGACCCCGCAGAAAATCGCATAACGCTCGCCGACCGCATTGATCAAATCGGTCACGCGGCGCACGTCGCCGCAAGACTCCTTGATCGCCACGATTTTCGGTTCGTCCGCGATTTCCTTGAACATGTCGGGCGTCATGTCGACGCCGTAGGCGAGCGGGTTGTTGTAGATCATCAGCGGCAGCGGGCTCGCCTTGGCCACCATGCGGAAGTGATTGATCGTTTCGCGCCGGTCCGACAGATAGCGCAGCCCGGGCAGAACCATGTAGCCGGCTGCGCCGTGCTGCGCGGCGCGCTCGGCCTGACGGCATCCTTCCAGCGTGCTGTCTTCGGCGATCGTCAGCAATACCGGAACCCGGCCGCTTGCGGCGTCCACTGCGATATCGAGCACGTCGAGCTTTTCGTCGAGCGAAAGCGTGGACGCTTCGCCGAGCGATCCGCAGACGATGATGCCGTCCACGCCGGCGTCGATTTGCGCTTCGATATTCTTCTTCGTCCACGCGCTGTCTATGCTGAAATCTTCGTGAAACTTCGTCGTGACGGCGGGCATGACGCCTTGCCAGACTGGTGCCATTTCGGTTCTCCAAATACGGTCGATGAGCAAATTGCGAGAGCAGTGTAGGCCGCGGTAAGGATCGCGTCTTGCGTCGTTCACGCATTTGCGATGCCGATTTCGGCACAGAGCGCAGGCTTGCGCCGATTATGCCGAAATCGTCATGCGGAACGCGCACACGCACCAAGACGCGTGGGCTTTGCGTTTCTACCATTGCCGCATGAAAACCATCCATATCATCGATTCCCATACAGGCGGCGAGCCGACGCGTCTCGTGATCGCGGGCGGCCCCGACTTGGGCAACGGCCCGCTCGCGGAGCGGCTTGAGATCTTACGCACGCGCCACGACGATTGGCGCGCAAGTGTAGTCACGGAGCCGCGCGGTTCCGATGTGATGGTCGGCGCATTGCTGTGCGAACCCTTCGATGCGAGTTGCGCGGCGGGGGTCATCTTCTTCAACAATGTCGGCTATCTGGGCATGTGCGGACACGGCACGATCGGCCTCGTGGCGTCGCTCGCTTTTATGGGCCGGCTCTCGCCGGGGGCGCATCGCATCGAGACGCCGGTCGGCATCGTCGAAGCGACCCTGAACGTAGACCGCAGCGTTTCCGTGCGCAACGTGCCGGCGTACCGGTACCGGCGCGACGTTGCAGTCGAGGTGCCGGGCGCGGGAATGCTCGTCGGCGACATCGCTTGGGGCGGCAATTGGTTCTTTCTGGTGGCTGACCATGGACGCACGCTCGAGCCGTCGAACATCGGCGCGCTCACGGCCTTCACCCACGACATCCGCGAGGCCTTGATCGCGCAGGGCGTGATGGGCGCCGACGGTGCGCTCATCGATCACATCGAGTTGTTCGCGCCCGGCCAGGGCGCCGGCATCGATAGCCGCAGCTTCGTGTTGTGCCCGGGCGACGCATACGACCGCTCGCCGTGCGGCACCGGCACGAGCGCCAAGCTCGCGTGCCTTGCCGCCGACGGCAAGCTCGCGCCGGGCGCTCGCTGGCGCCAGCAGAGCATCATCGGCAGCGTCTTCGAGGCGAGCTATACGACGCTCGGGCCCGTCGATGGGATATCGCCCGACATCGAGGCGATCGAACCGACGATCACTGGCCGCGCGAACATCATGGCCGAAGGTCGATTGCTGTTCGAAGCGGACGATCCATTCGCCCTTGGCATTCCCGGTACACGTCCGGTATGACGGCCGATGCCGTCGTGATCGGCGCAGGCATAGTGGGGGCCGCCTGCGCAGCCGAGTTGGCCGCGCAGGGCATGACGGTCGAAGTGCTCGATGCCGCGCCGGGTATCGGAGGCGGCGCCACCGCGGCGGGCATGGGTCATATCGTCGTGATGAACGACTCGCCTGCGGAATTGGCCCTGTCGAGCTTCTCGCGCGACTTGTGGCTAGCGCTTGCGCCATCGTTACGCGCGACCGATGCGTTCGCCCGCTGCGGCACGCTCTGGGTGGCGGCCGATGAGGATGAATGGCAAGCCGCACAGGCGCTCCATCATGCGTTGACCGGCGCGCGCGTGAAGGCCGATATGCTCGATGCGTCTGCGTTGCGCGAATGCGAGCCGTCGCTGGCGCCGTCGCTCACGGGCGGCTTGCTCGTTTCAGACGATGCAATCGTTTATGCGCCACGCGCCGCGCAGTGGCTACTCGAACATTCTTCAGGACACCGAAATATTCGCGTGCGCCTCGGTTGCGCGGCCGCCGCGGTCACGCCCGGCGAGGTTCGCCTCGCGAACGGCGACCGGATCGCGGGCGGCCACATCGTCGTCGCAAATGGATTGACCGCGCGCGAACTCGTGCCAACGCTGCCGATCGAGGCCAAGAAGGGGCATCTGTTGATTACGGACCGCTATCGCGGCTACCTCAGACATCAAGTGCTCGAGCTCGGCTACATCAAAAGCGCGCATCAGACACAGGGCGCCTCGGTCGCGTTCAACGCGCAGCCACGCCCGACTGGACAGGTCTTGCTCGGCTCGTCGCGTCAGTTCGATACGCTCGATGCCGCCGTGCAATGGCCCGTGCTGGCGCGGATGGTCGAACGCGCGGCGCGCTATTTGCCGGCTTTACCGTCGCTCAATGCAATGCGGGCATGGACCGGATTTCGCGCTGCGACGCCCGATGGGTTGCCGCTCATCGGGCCGGCGGGCGAGTCGTCGCCCGGGGTTTGGGTTGCCGCCGGGCACGAAGGCTTGGGCGTCACGACTTCGCTGGCGACGGCGAAGCTGTTGGCGGCGCAAATCGCGGGCGCGGATACGGCCATCGATGCGGCGCCGTATCGAGTCGATCGTTTCTGCATGGAGGCAAGCGGTGGCGGCCGATGATGCGTGCGTTGTCGTGACGATCGACGGTGTCCCCTTGCAGGTGCCGGCGCAGACGACGGTGGTCGCTGCCGTTTTCAGCCGCTACGGCGTGCGCGGCACACGCGTCTCGGTGAGCGGGCAGCCGCGCGCTGCGTTCTGTGCGATGGGCATATGTCAGGAGTGTCGAATGACGATCGATGGGCGTGCCCATGTTCTCGCTTGTCAAACGGTTTGCAGGAACGGAATGACGATTTCAACCGAGGCCGCGTCGTCATGAAGACGGCATTCGATCTAGTCGTCGTCGGCGCCGGACCGGCCGGCCTCGCGGCCGCGCGTGCCGCAGCTGCTAGCGGCATGCGTATCGCGCTCGTCGACGATAATCCTCGAGCGGGCGGGCAAGTGTGGCGTCAAGGACCCCATGCCAGCTCGCCGGTGGCAATGCGCGAGATGCTGTGCGATTTGCTTAGGAATCCTAAAGTAACGCACTACGCAGGGGCACGCGTGTCTTTGTTTTCCGGCGAACACGAGATGATCGTTTCGACGGCATGCGCAAGGGGCGTCGTGCTTTCCTTTGGCCAACTGATTTTGGCGACGGGGGCACGCGAGCGTTTGTTGCCGTTCGCCGGATGGACCCTGCCGGGAGTGACCGGCGCGGGCGCGCTGCAAGCGCTCATCAAAGGCGGCATGCCGTTGCAAGGCGAGCGGGTGGTGCTTGCGGGCAGCGGCCCCTTGTTGATTGCTGCGTTGGCCACGGCGCGGGCGGCGGGGGCACACATCGTCGCCGTGCTCGAGCAGGCGCCGTGGCGGGCGCTGCTGCGCTTCGGCCTTTCCCTAGGCGCCACACCGTCCAAAGCACTGCAAGCGATCGAACTGACGTATGGGTTCGCAGCAACCCGCTATTGGCCCGGCAGCGTGGTGCGCGAGGCGCTTGGCGACGAGCGCGTCGAAGCCGTCGTCGTTCGGCGCGGCGAACGCGAAACGACCCTCGAATGCGACCGGCTCGCGTGCGGCTATGGCCTCGTGCCGAACGTGTCGCTTGCCCAAGCACTCGGATGCAGTCTCGCCGATGGCGCCATCGAAGTGGATGACGCGCAGCGCACATCCGTGCCCAGCGTTTGGGCCGCGGGCGAATGCACGGGCATCGGTGGCATGGAACTCGCACGGGCGGAGGGGGAGATCGCGGGCCTTGGCGCGAGTGGCCGTCCGATCGGTTTGCCGCTCCTGCACACGCGCGCACGATGGAGGCGTTTTGCGCAGCGCGTAGCGACCGCATTCGAACTCTGCGAGCTCGCGCGCACGCGCCCTCCCGCCGAAACGATTTTTTGCCGCTGCGAGGACGTCACGTACGGCGAGGTTGCCGCTCATGGAAATTGGCGTGACGCGAAACTGCATACGCGGTGCGGCATGGGTCCCTGCCAGGGGCGGATTTGCGGCGCGGCGGCACAGACCTATTTCGGTTGGAATGCGGCGACGCCGCGGCCGCCGTTCGCCCCCGCGCCCATCGGCGCTTTGTTGGAGGCAGCGCTCGAGCAAGAGCCACAAGAGCCGCACGAGCCGCACGAGCCACAAGTGCGGTTCGAGAACACTGCTCGCCTATAATCGAGGCGCTTTGCGCGGGCGCATGCCGGCCGCGCCGTTTCCTGCGCCTTGTGACGATGCCTCCGACGATACCCTTGCCGCAAATGCCTGCCGCTGAAACGCTCGATGACATGCTGCCGTACTACGCGCAGATCGAGCCGGTGCTCGATGCCTTGCCCGATTTGGTGTTCTTCGTGAAAGATCGCGAGGCGCGCTATGCGCTCGTCAATCGCACCTTGGCGACTCGGTGCGGCTGCAAGGATAAACGCGGGATCGTGGGCAAGACGACGGAGGAGGTGTTCCCGTCCCGTTTCGGCGCGGCTTATTTGGAGCAAGACCAATCGATCCTGAACGGCGGCGCGCAGATGATCGACCAGCTCGAGTTGCATCTGTATCCGGGGCGCCAGCCCGGTTGGTGCTTGACGTCGAAGGTGCCGCTGCGAAATAGTGCGGGGCAGATTGTCGGCATCGCGGGCGCGTCGCGCGATCTGAAGGCCAACGAGCGCACCCATCCGGCCTATACGAAGCTTGCGGAAGTCGTGCAATACATTCAAGAGAATTACGTACAGCCCCTCAATTTGACGCATCTCGCGCGCATGGCCGGAATGTCGGTCGCACAATTGGAAAGATATTTTCACAAAGTCTTTCATTTGACCCCGCGGCAGGTCCTGCTCAAAACGCGCCTGGACGCGGCTACCGCGCTGCTTGCATCGGATGACAAGGTGACCGACGTCGCCGCCCTGTGCGGTTACACGGATCACAGCGCGTTCACGCGCCAATTCAAGGCCACGGTAGGCGTCACGCCAAGCGAATATCGCGCGATGCTGCACGGGACGACGCTTCGCTGAAATGAGCGTGGGATGCAACTACGCGGCCGCGAAACAAATCGGGTCGTACGCGATTGGCGCAAATCGCGGGCGATGTGGCGCATTTGGCCGTGGCGAATACGCCGCGGCATTCTTGACGCTTGCAAGCCGCTCCACCATAGTGGGCTACTAGTTCGATTCGAGTGGTCAGTCTCATGGTCAAGTTTCTTCATCGAATCGAGCGGTTAGTCGCGCTCCTCTCCCCACTCCCACCAACGAGCGCCTATTCGAAGCGAGGCGTTATCTGCGCTTCGTCTTCGTTCGTGCGCTGGGAGCACGGACATGCGTGATCAAACCGCTCGCGGTCCGAAGTTTCCCGTCGCCTGCGCGCGTTGCGGCGGCCGTATTTCGGAGCCGGTTGCTTTCTGTCCCCACTGCGGCGCACACGCGCGCTTTGCCTTGGCTGCGGCCGCCTCGCCGTCGCCCGCTGCGCAGGAGAGCGTTCGCCCGGCGGGTCCCGCCCGCGTCGAGCCGTCCATGCGCGCGTTCGAACCCGCCGATTTCGAAGGCGATCTGGACACACCGTGGCCCGGCCCTCCCACTCCGCTATTCGCTTCGGCAGGCGGCAGTGCGCGCGGGCGAGGGCGCGCGCCTGCATTTCGCGGCGGGCGTCAGTGGAACGTCAAGGGCGGGATGGGATTGATTCTTGCCGCATTCGTGGTGCTCTACGGCGGCGCGGTGCTGATGCACAAGTACGGATACGACCAACCTGCCGTGTCGCGAGTGTCGAGTGACAACCCGGCCAAAGCGGTCGAAGGATCGATCGGCCCTAATGGGACGAACGATGCGGGTAACGCGCCGCCGGGCGGAAAGCTCGACGACTCGGTCTCGCCCGACTTGTCCATCGCGAACTTGCCGCCGCCGGTCGCGTCCGTCGCACCGCCCGTGGCGTCCGTTGCGCCTGCTGCTCCGGCGCAAAGCCAAGCGCCCAGCGCCCCGGCGCCCAATCCGTCAACCGCGGCGCCGGTGCAAAGTCAGTCGATGGCCGCACCCGGCGCGCCGGCGCAGCCTGCGGTAACCGAAGGCGTCGTGCAAGCGCAGCCGAACGACGCGGACGTTCCGGAAAGGGGTGTGGGACGCGGCAAAGCGCATGCGCGAACGCGCGGGCACGGGCATGGCAACGACCCTCGTGTGCGACCCGGCGATACGACGTACCTGCATACCAGCGTGCCGTCGCCATCCGATGCTCAGCCGCAACCGCGCTTCCAGGAGAAAGCGGCGCGCTCGGGTAGCGGCTCGGTGACACGCACGTTGGACAGCGTCCAAGCGCGCCTGACGAAAAACGATTTGAGCGGGGCCCGGGCTTCGCTTGCAGGGGTATTAGCGGCCGATCCGCATAATGGTTACGCGCTCTCGTTGCGCGACCAATTGGCCTCTCGGGAGCAAGCGCGCGATGCGTCGTTGAACGCCGCGCGCGCTTGCGTGGTCCAGTCGCGCTGGCACTGCGTGTGGCACAACGCCGGCGCAGCGCTCTCGGTGGATGCGAGCAGCACGGAGGCGAAAGCGCTCGTGGACCGTGCGATCATCGAGTCGGGCGCGGCGACTGCCCCGGCGGGCCCGGGACCGGACAACGTTCAGGTGCCGATGGTGCAGTGAGGTTCATCGCTGCCGGAAATCCGCAATTGCATCGGCTGCGATCTTCGCCAAATACGTCGCTTCGGCGGCGGCCAGTCCCAACACCCCGTGCATCGACTCCAACCCGAAGCGAGCAAAAGGCGCGGGAATCGGCCGTTCTTCGGCGATAGCCGCAGCGAGCAGTTCGCCGGCCGCGGTCGTCGGCGCCACGCCGTGACCGCCGAAGCCGACCGCATGCCAAACGCCGTCGCGGCAGCGGCCGATTTGAGGCATCTTGCGTCGCCCGTAGCTCATGAGGCCGCTCCATGCATGCTCGAGCTTCACGCCTCGTAGCTGCGGGTAGACGCGCAACATATCGCGCATGAGCAGCTTCGCGATCGTGCGCGGGTCACGCTCGAAGATGGAGATGCGGCCGCCCCAAAGGATGCGCGTGTCGCTCAAGGGCCGGTAGTAGTCGAACGAGAACCGCGTATCGTAGACCGCGGCCGCGCAGTCCATGACATCCTTCAACCGGTTGCCGAGCGGCTCGGTTGCCACGACGTAGGTGGCGATCGGCAGGACTGCACGCTCGACGGCGCGATAAACGCCGCGCGCGTATCCGCCTGCCGCCATCACGACGTGCTGCGCCGCGATCGAACCATTAGGCGTCCTAACCAAATGGCGATCGCGCTCAGCATCGAAGGCGAGGGCGGGGCTGTGTTCATAGATGCGCACACCCGCATCCGCCAGCACTTTCGCTATACCGAGCGCGTACTTGAGCGGATGGAAATGGAAGCCATGCCGCTCCAGCAGACCGCCGCGGTAACGATCGGTCTTCAGGCGTTCGCGCAAGGCGCTTCTCGAAATCGGCTCCCATTCGACGCCGAAAGCGGTGCGCATCAATTCGCGCTGGGCGGCCAGCGCGTCTGCACGCCCAAACCAATCGGCGAGAATGATGCCGGCCTGTACGACGTCGCACTCGATGCCGTGACGCGCAATGCGCTTGCCGATGAGTTCGACGGCGTCGAGCGTGAGCCTGTAGAGCGAACGAGCGTCGTGCGGCCCCAGCGAGCGCAGCAAATCCGCGCACTCGAGACTATAGCCGCCAAAAACGAACCCCCCGTTGCGCCCCGATGCGCCGAAGCCGATGCGTTCGGCTTCCAGCAAGACGACGCCGCGCATCCCGCGTTCGACGAGGCCGAGCGCCGTGGCCAGTCCCGCAAAACCGCCGCCCACGATGCACACTCGCGCTTCTTCGCGCGACGTGCTCGACGACGGATAAACGGGGCGTTCGACCGTAGCTTCGTAGTAACTCGATGCGGCTGTTCGCATTCATGCGCCCTATGTCGAAGGTTACGCCAGGTGTGTCCAGATCGCCCGGGCGACGTCTGCTATTGCCGCGTCGCGCGCGCGTGCAGGCGCATCCGTTTGTGTCAGATAAGCAGTTACGACGATCGGGGCCCGATCTTGCGGCCAAAGAAGCCCGATATCGTTCGTCGTGCCGCGCTCCCCGGTGCCCGTTTTGTCGGCAACGCGCCACGCTCGCGGCACACCTTTGCGCAGCCGCGCGTCGCCAGTGCGATTGCCCGCCCCCCAGGCGAGCAGTCGTGCCCGCGAAGGCGCCGATAAGGCATCGCCGAGCAACACCGCTTGCACGTTGCCGAGCATGGCCAGCGGCGTCGTGGTGTCGCGTCGGTCGCCGGGGATCGCCTCGTTCAGCGACGGCTCGTTCCGATCGAGGCGCGTGACAGTATCGCCCAACTGCCTCAGGAAGGCAGTGAACCCGGGCGGACCGTTCACGGTGTCGAGCAGCAGGTTCGCCGCGGTGTTGTCGCTCATCGTGACGATCGCATCGCACAGTTCGCCGATGCTCATGCCCGGCGCGCCGATATGCTTGCTGGCGACCGGCGCATATCGTTCGATACGGTCCGCGCCGAACACGATGCGCCGCTCGAGATCCTCTTGACCGCGATCGACGCGCGCTAGCACTTGGGCGGCAAGCAACAGCTTGAACGTGCTGCAAGTCGGAAATCGTTCGCCGGTTCGATGGCCGGCGCGCATCCCCGTTTCGAGATCGAGTACCGCTACGCCGAGCCGCCCGTCGACGTTTCGCTCGATGACAGCCAGGTCGGATTCGATTGCTTTCGCTCGGGCGGCGAGCCGCGGCGATTGCTTCGCCGCGAGCCCATGGGAGCCTGCCCGCGCTTTCGAGGTAGGACAGGCCAACACCTGAGTCGATAGGCCAGCTATGATTCCGCCCACTGCAGTTCCCAGAAATTTTCTTCTTTGCATCTCGTTCGCTCCATTGGAAAAGGCAATGAATATCGCGTTTCCAGCGGTTAGTGACAATCGATGATAACTTTTCAGACACATAACCATTTCTTTTGGGTGCGTGAGCATGGCCAAACACCTGCCGCTCAATGCGCTGCGCGCGTTCGAATCGTCGGCTCGCCATTTGAGCTTCACGCGTGCGGCGCGCGAGCTGAACGTGACGCAGGCCGCCGTCAGCCAGCAAGTGCGGGCGCTCGAGGAGAAGCTCGGCGCTCGGCTATTCACGCGTTTGCCCCGCGGTCTCGGGATGACCGACGAGGGGCTTGCGTTGCTGCCGGTCCTATCCGACGCATTCGGACGGATCGAGGCGGTGCTGCGGCAGTTCGAGGGCGGACATTTTCACGAAGTGCTGACCGTGGGCGTCGTCGGCACATTTGCCGTCGGCTGGCTCATGCCGCGATTGAACCGCTTCCGTGCGGCCCATCCATTCGTCGAACTGCGGCTACTGACGCACAACAACCTGGTCGATTTCGCGGCGGAAGGGTTCGATTTCGCCATTCGCTTCGGTGATGGCAATTGGCCGGGGACGCAGGCCGCGGCATTGCTCGATGCGCCGCTGACCGTCCTGTGCGCGCCCGAATTGGCGGCACGCCTGCGCACGCCGCGCGACCTTGCCGGGCAAACGCTGCTGCGCTCGTATCGCAGCGATGAGTGGGCGCTCTGGCTTGCTCGGGCGGGACTGCCCGGCGGGGCGATTCGCGGGCCGGTGTTCGATTCGTCGCGCTTGATGGTCGAGGCCGCGATGCAAGGCGCGGGCGTTGCGCTCGCGCCGGCGCGGATGTTCGAGCGCGAGATTCGAGCCGGGCGCCTCGTGCGCGCGTTCGAACTCGAGGTCGACACCGGTAGCTATTGGCTGATCTGGCTCAAATCCAAACGGATGACGCCGGCCATGCAGGCATTTCATACGTGGATCGTGGCCGAGGCGGCGCTATAGCCCCGCTACCGCGCACGCGCAGGTCGACACCGTCGGCCTCGATCATGAGGCGCCGCTGCAATCGACCTTGTGGAGCGCACCCTGTCGCGGCCGGTCAATCGGCCCGCGGCACCAACGAGGAGAGCCATTGCGTGAGCGCAACGAACGGCTCGTCGTTCGCGACCGCGTCGGGCGCGACCAGATAGTAGCCGGCATCGCTGGCGAGCGGCAGGTCGAGCGGGGCGGTCAAACGCCCCGATGCCAACTCGTCCGCTATCAGGATTTCGGGCATCAGCGCGACGCCCATACCGGCTAGCGCGGCGCTCGAAAGCATCGTGAACAGCTCGTAGCGCGGACCGCGCACGGCGCGTGCGTCATCGCCGAAGCCATGCGCGCGAAACCACTCGCGCCAGGCGTCCGGCCGCGTCGAAAGATGCAAGAGAGGCATATCGATCAGGCGCTCCTCCGTGAGCGGCGCGGCGCGAGCCGCGAGAGCCGGACTGCAGACCGGCACCGCGTTGCCTTCGCGAAACAGGAGCGCGCCCTGCGTGCCCGGCCAAACGGAGCGGCCGAAATAGACGGCGGCGTCGAACGGCGAATCGCTGAAGAGAAACGGTTCGGTTCGGATGGAAAGATTGACCGTGATATCGGGACGCAGCGCCTGGAATTGCGGCAGACGCGGAATCAGCCATTGGCTGGCGAAGGTCGGCACGACGGCCAGCTCGAGCACGCGGCCCACACCGCGCTGCGCCATCAATTCGAGGGTGTCGCGTTCGATGCGCTCGAGGCTCTTGCGGATCTGCGCGGCATAGTGCCTGCCGTGCGGCGTCAACACGACGCGCTTCTTGATGCGCAGGAACAAGGCGACGCCGAGCCGGCTCTCGAGCGCCGCGATCTGGCGGCATACGGCGCTCTGCGTGAGGGCGAGCTCGTCGGCCGCTCGGGTAAAGCTCTCGTGCCGCGCCGAGGCTTCGAATATCTGCAGCGCAGCCAAATTGGGGATGCCCTTTCTCATCGTTGGAGCGCGCGTCGAGCGGCCCCGGCGGCGACTTAGTGAGTTTTATGAATGAAGTCGTGAGTTTAAATCAATTGTGACGAACCGTCGCGGCGGCGACAATCGCCTTCGTCGGCAGGGCTCCCACGTGCTCGCGAGAAGCGCCACGAGCCTCGCTCTAGAAGGCACGGCTTTAACTCGTAAAACAGGGGATGATTCGATGAACGGCAATCTCGACGCGCTGCTCGAAGCGGCCTGCGGCTCCGGCGCTGCCCAGCGGTTGGTGCAATTGATGAACGTACCGCCTTCGATGGCACGCTGGGAGGCGGGCCTTGCGACGCGCGCGGAGCTCGCACAGGCGCTGACCATGGCGCTCTTCGCGGGGCTGCTCGAACGTGCGCCGACAGGGCGCGCCTACACGGACGACGTCGTTCGCCACGGCGCGCGCGTGCAATTCGATCATGGCGCGCTGCGCACGGTACGATGGCCGCATTGCGGGGCGCTGCCGCCGGGCGAAGCGGCATTCACGCGCATTCTGAGGCCGCTCGGCTATCGCTTGAACGGTACGTATCCGCTCGAGCGCATCAAGATGACCGGGCGCTCCTACGCCCATCTCGATGCGCCCGAACACATCGCTCAATTCTTCGTCAGCGAATTGCATCCTGAACGGTTCTCGCCCAAGTTTCAGCAAGCCGTGACGGACGTCGTCGGCGCGTCGGCCGATCCGCTCACGCCGCAGGCCGTCGCATGGCTCGCGGAGCTCGAGCGCGATGCCGCCTTGCCGATCGCCGAAGCGTGCGCGTTGCTGCCCGTCCTCGTGCGCTGCTTCGATCGTCAGCACGGGACGCCGCGTTTGGCCGATTACCTGACATTGCTCGAAGAATCGGCGGAAATGGCGTGGATCGCCACGGAGGGCAACGCGTTCAACCACGCCACGGATCGCGTCGCCGACGTATTCGCGGTGGCCGAGGCGCAGCGGGCTTTGGGCCGGCCGATCAAGGAACGCGTCGAAGTGTCGAAGTCGGGCCGCGTGAAGCAGACGGCGTTCCAAGCCGATCGCGTCGTGCGAGACTTTATCGATGAGCAGGGCGGCAAGGTGCGCCGGGAAGTGCCGGGCTCCTTCTACGAATTCATCACGCGCGAGATGTATGCCGACGAGGAATCGGGCCGCGAGGCACTCGATCTCGGTTTCGACGCCGGGAATGCGACGGGCATTTTCAAAATGACCGCGGCCGCATGAACGAGACGATCGCGCAGCCAATCTCGAGGCGGAGGTAACCTTGACCACGTCATGCACCACGGCGCCTCCGGCGCAGAAAGATCAAGCCTACGCGTTCGCGGCGCCTTTTCGCGCGCCGCAAGGCTCGCCGATCCGGGAGCTGTTCAAGTACGTCGGCCGACCCGGCATGATTTCGTTCGCGGGCGGCTATCCGTCGAAGGATTTGTTCGATCGCGACGGTGTCGCGCGCGCGCTCGAGGCCGCGTATCGGAGCGATCCCATCGCGTGTTTGCAATACGGCGAGACCGCGGGTGCGCCGTTGCTGCGCGCATCGCTGGCCCAACTCATGATGGCGCGCGGCGTGCGCTGCAGTGCCGACGATGTGGTCGTCACGACCGGTTCGCAACAAGGCTTCGATTTGCTGCTGCGCACGCTGATCGCCCCTGGCGATACGGCGCTCATCGAAGAGCCCGCTTATCCGGCCGCGATCCAAGCCCTGCGCCTGGCGGGCGCGAACATCGTGCCGGTGCGCACCGATGCCGACGGAATCGATGTCGAGGCGCTCGCCGCGCAACTCGATGCGTTGCCCGCGGCGAGCCGGCCCAAGCTGCTCTATACCGTGCCCACCTTTGCGAATCCCACCGGTGCGACGTTGCCGCGGGAAAGGCGCGAAGCGTTGATCGAGCTGGCCGCGGCGCGGCGCATCGTGCTGGTCGAAGACGATCCTTACGGCGAACTGCGATTCTCCGGTACGGCGGTGCCACCTATGCTGGCGCTCGCGGACGCGTGCCCGGGTGCGAGGGATTGGGTCGTCTATTTCGGCAGCCTGTCCAAGATCGTCGCGCCGGGGCTGCGTATCGGTTGGACCATCGCGCCGGCACCGATCGCGCGGCGTATGATCGTCGCCAAGCAGACCAGCGACTTGTGCACGGCGCCGCTTTCGCAAGAAACGGCGCGACACTACCTCGACAGCGGCAGCTTGGCGTTGCATCTACGTTCGATCGTCGGCGCCTATCGCTCGCGCTGCGAGGCATTGCTCAAGGCGCTCGAGCATTTTGCGCCGCACGACATCGCGTTCACTGTGCCGCAGGGCGGCATGTTCGTATGGGCAAGGCTGGCGGCCGGCCGAGATGCCGCCGAGGTTCTCAAGCGCGCCATCGAACAGAACGTGATGTTCGTTCCCGGCGCGGCGTTTTTCGTCCGCACGCCGGACGCAAGCAGCTTGCGGTTATCGTTCGCCGCGCCGAGCGAGGCAGAAGCGTTCGAAGGCGCTCGCCGCCTCGCTGTCGCGCTGGCGCAAGCATAGGCTGCGCTCGCGCCCGCATGCATCGGCTTGCGCAGGCGGCGCGAACGCGTTTGAATTGCTGAAGCAGGGTGCCTCTCGCCGTATGATCGGGCAAGCTGAGCATCCTGGTCATTCCGCGCAACATTGTTTCGATTCGACCTAAAGAGGACGTGATGGTAGTCAACGACATTCTTGCAACGCTGGGCGTCGACCTTTCGACCTGGAAGGGCGACGCGTTGACGTCCCGTTCGCCGCGCGACGGTGCAACGCTTGCGACGCTCGCCGTCGATTCGGCGACGGACGCCGAGCGCAAGATCGACGCCGCCCACGCCGCATTCTCGAAGTGGC
Organism: Trinickia sp. Z7; assembly: GCF_056498045.1. Classification (NCBI taxonomy): domain Bacteria; kingdom Pseudomonadati; phylum Pseudomonadota; class Betaproteobacteria; order Burkholderiales; family Burkholderiaceae; genus Trinickia; species Trinickia sp. Z7. Next base: position 152,965 of record NZ_JAUEQW010000005.1, on the reverse strand, counting down.
GTACCGTGCCCGCGCCGCTGCGCGGGGAACTCGTGCGCGTGTTCGGCAACGTACTGCGCAAGCACAAGGAGCCGCTTGGCCGCTTGGTGACGCTCGAGGCGGGCAAGATCCGCTCCGAGGGCCTCGGCGAAGTGCAGGAAATGATCGACATCTGCGACTTTGCGGTCGGGCTGTCGCGCCAACTTTACGGTTTGACGATCGCATCGGAACGCCCGGGCCACCGCATGATGGAGACATGGCATCCGCTCGGCGTATGCGGCGTGATCTCGGCGTTCAACTTCCCCGTAGCCGTATGGGCTTGGAATGCGGCGCTTGCGCTCGTCTGCGGCGATCCCATCGTCTGGAAGCCGTCGGAAAAGACACCGCTCACCGCGATCGCTTGTCAGGCGCTCTTCGCCCAAGCCGTTCGGGAGTTCGATCAAGCCCATCCCGGCGTTGCGCCCGAAGGGCTGACGCAGCTCGTCATCGGCGGCCGTGAAGTGGGCGAAGCGTTGACGCGTTCGCACAAAGTGCCGCTCGTTAGCGCGACCGGCAGCGTGCGCATGGGCATCGAGGTAGCGCAAACGCTGAGCAAACGGCTCGCGCGCAGCATTCTCGAATTGGGCGGCAACAACGGCATGATCGTCGCCCCGAGCGCCGATCTCGATCTGGTCGTGCGCGCCGTCACGTTCGCGGCCGTGGGCACCGCCGGTCAGCGTTGCACCACGCTGCGCCGCCTGATCGTGCATCGCAGTGTCGTCGAGACGTTGCTGCCCCGCCTCGAAAAAGCCTTCGCTTCGGTGAAAGTGGGCGATCCTCTCGACGCCGATACGCTCGTGGGGCCGCTGATCGATCGCGGTTCGTTCGACGCGATGCAAACGGCGCTGGCCGAGGCGCGCAAGGACGGCGGCCAAGTGGCGGGCGGCGAGCGCGTCGATGTCGGTCACGACAACGCCTACTATGTGCGTCCCGCGATCGTGCGCATGCCGGCGCAGACGGGCGTCGTCGAGCGCGAAACGTTCGCGCCGATCCTTTACGTGCTCGTATACGACGATTTCGAGCAAGCGCTCGCCGTGCACAACGCCGTGCCGCAAGGACTTTCGTCGGCCATTTTCACGAACGACGTGCGCGAGGCCGAGCAATTCATGTCGGCCGCCGGCAGCGATTGCGGCATCGTCAACGTGAACATCGGCACGAGCGGCGCCGAGATCGGCGGTGCGTTCGGCGGGGAGAAAGAAACGGGTGGTGGACGCGAATCGGGCTCCGACTCGTGGAAGAACTACATGCGCCGGGCGACGAACACGATCAACTACAGCCGTGAGTTGCCGCTTGCACAGGGGGTGAAGTTCGACGTCTGAGGGCGAGCGTCGCGTCGCGGCCGGCCTCGGCTCGAGCCGGGGCCTCGCGTCACGCGCGACCGAGGCGTTTGGAAAGATCGGCGACGAGAATCGCCAGGCGCGCCGGCTTTTCATAGCAGGCAACGTCGAACCGGCGAATGACTTCGCTGATGTCCGATTCGCTGGCTTTACCGGTCAGCAGATCGCCCGTTAGTAGAAAGATCGCGGCATCGGGCCGCGGCGACCGGCGCACGGCTTCGACGGCGAATGCGGCCGTGCGCTCGCCGAAGAGCCAATCGGTGATCACGGCATCGAACGTTTTCGTCCGCAAGGCATCGGTGAATGTCGTGAGATCGTCGTACGCCGTGGCCGCAAAGCCGTTTTGCTCGAGATAGTCGCACAGCGCCTCGGCAGCGGCGGGGTCGGCGTCGACCACGGCGACGCTCGCACGCTGCGCCTCCGTGCGCCGCGGGTGAATCTCGATCTTGAGGACTTCATGCGCGCGCTCGCCCGGTACGCCGTCGCACCAAACGATGCGCCAGCGATCGCCCTCGCCATAGGCGACGAATTCCGCGCGCTCATACGGACCGAGTTGTTCGCCGATCCACGCGATGCACGGCCCTTCGAAAGCGCCGACGTTGATCACGGCCTCGCGCGGCTGCACGCCTGCACCGCCGATGCCATTTTCTTGCGCACCGAACAGTTGCGTGGGCGGTTCGCCGAATGCTTCGGCCACCTTGCGGATTTGCGCAAGCGTCCAAGGGCTGCTGCCGCGCAACTTGCGGTGCCCTTGAGAAAAGCTCAAATCGAGGATCCGGCACAGCTCGGTCGTCTGCTGTCGTTTGCCTATGCCATGGCGAACCATCAGCGCGCGCACGCGGTCGGCAACGGTCAGAGAGTCCGCTAGGGTGGCTTCAGTGGTCATACTTCAGGATGCATCGATGCTGCGGAGTAAGGGATGCGCGATAAGCAACCCGTGCGTCGCGCACCGCATTCAAAAGTGAGTAGGCGCGGCGTATTTTAACGGGCAACGCACCTGCGCACGGCCGTCAAATATGTATCGACAGGTTACGTTCGTTACTGGTAGTCAATGGCGCGGCCGGCGACAATTCGCCCGAAACATTGCCGCGAGCGCGCTCGACCGCGACAATGCACGTTCGACGCGCCGTCGGGCGCCGTCGCATTGGAGAAAACCCTATGAGGATGCAGTTTTTCGACGCCGCGGCAACGGCGCGGTTGACACCGTTTCCCGCGCTCGTCGATGCGCTCGCCCAGGCATGCGTCGAGGCGTCGCGCGGTGAAATCGCGAGCCCCGCGCGGCTCGTCGTGCCGCTCAACCAGGGTGGAACGATGCTGTCCATGCCTGCCGCGGCGCGCGACCTCGCCATCCATAAGCTGGTCACGGTGTGCCCAGTGAACCGCGAACGCTCGTTGCCCACGATCCACGGTCATGTCAGCGTTTGCGATCCCGATACGGGCGAGGCGCTGCTGGCGCTGGATGGTCCCACGGTGACGGGGCGGCGCACGGCCGCGGTGACGCTGCTCGCCATGCGCACCTTCTCGCGCTCGGCGCCGGGGAACATTCTGCTCGTCGGGACTGGGACGCAAGCTGCCCACCATGTGCATGCGCTGGCGGCGGTCTATCCCGGCGCGCAGGTGCGGGTGCGCGGCAGTTCGTTGGCGCGTGCCAAGGCGTTCTGCGAGGAACATGGTCACTTGATGGCGCTCAGCCCCTTGACGGACGCGGAGACGTTCGACGCCTGCGACACGGTCATTACGCTGACGACCAGCCGTAAGCCTGTATATGATGAACCCGCGCGCCGTGGGCGGCTCGTGATCGGCGTCGGGGCGTTCACGCCCGAGATGGCGGAAATCGGCGCGCGCACGCTCGAAGGCAGCCGGCTGTACGTGGACGACTTGCCTGGGGCCGCGCACGAGGCCGGCGATTTCATCCAGGCGCGCATCGATTGGGCGCGCGTCGGTGCGCTTGCCGACGCGCTGCCCCTCGAATCGACGGCGGCGCCCAGCGCCGGCGCGGACGCCGAACCGGTCGTTTTCAAAAGCGTCGGTTGTGCCGCGTGGGATTTGGCCGCGTGCCGAGTTGCACGGCAGGTGCTGGGTTAGCGGCCTGGGGAGGGGGCTCGACCGCATGGTCGGCGCGAACGACATGAGCGGCATGAGCGGCATGAGCGGCATGAGCGGCATGAGCGGCATGAGCGACGTGTGCCATCCCATCGTGCCGCTCTCTCGCGACGAATTGCCCGTCGATACCGTGGAACTCGCGCGTTTCATGGTGGGCAAATGTCTCGTGCACGATTCCGCGCCCGGCCGCCTGAGCGGGCGGATCGTGGAGACCGAGGCATATCCGCTCGGAGATACGACCAACCACGCTTATCGCGGCCTGCGTCCATACAACCGCGCGCTGTTTCGCGCACCGGGGCATGCTTACGTGCGGCTCGTCTACGGCGCGTGTTACATGATCAATTTATCGGCCGAGCCGGAAGGCGAAGGCGCCGCCGTGCTGCTTCGCGCCGTGGAACCGCTCGATGGCGTTCCACTCATGCAGGCGAAGCGCCCTGGCGCGAAACTCGTCGATCTAGCGCGTGGGCCGGGGCGCCTGTGCGCCGCTTTCGGTATCGGCTCTGAAGCCGACGGGGCGGACCTGTGCGCACGCGGTGCGCTTTGGCTTGGGCGCTTAAGTGGTTGCGAGCCGCCCGTCGCCCGCGTTGCGGCAACCAAGCGAATCGGGCTGTCGCGCGAGATGCATGCGCTCCTGCGTTTTTACGAGCCGGGCAGCGCGTTCGTCAGCGGCCCGAAGCGGTTGCTCGAGCCGCCGCTGCGCTGAGCCGCATGGATGCGTGTGATCAAACAGGGCCTCGTGGGTTTGCTTGCCGAGGTCGATCGTCAAGGCGACCGCGTGAGCGCACCCAATCCTCACGGGCGGCCCGAAACGATGCATTTCGATGCGCGTGCGCGCGAGTAGCCGCTCGACCGCGGTGGTCGTGACGGTTACATAGCGCGTGATGCCCAGGCGATCGGCGAAATCGACGACAGCGCGCATGGCATCGAGCGCGAGTTCACCGAAGCCGTAGCCCGCTCGTTCGGGCGAGACGATCGCAAAGCGGCTCAATTCCCACACGTGCGCGCAGGCCGGTGCGCGCTGCCCGTGCAGCAGTTGAGGAAATGTGTCGCGCAGCATGTAGGGCCCTTGGGTCGGCAGTAGCCGCCAGCAGCCGCAAACGGCGCCGGAACCGTCCCGTACGAGCATGTAGTATGGCGACTGCGCATCGTAATGGTCGATTTCCATTCCCGATAAAACGGCGACTTCCCATCCCATGCGTTCGCCGAATATTTTCGCGCGCAAGCGATACATCTGCGCAAGTGCGTCGAGATCGAAGCCGTGCTGCTTATCGATGGTGATCTTCGCATTCATCTCGCTCTCCGGGATCGTTGATTGTGATTGCTTGTGACCTGCGGGGCATAGACCATATGCAGTTTGCGTGCCGCGCGTAACTGTCAAGCAAGATAGGTACAAATCGCCGGTAACCCTTGGGATGATTCGGATATCGAGTACGTTCCCGATCAGGTGAGAGAGCCATGTCCATAGCCGATATTCGTCAACCGGAGCCCGAGGCCTCAGTTCGGCCGGTTCGGACCGAAGTAGACAGCGCATTCATCCAAGCTTATCGAAAGCAAGTAAGAGAAAGTCAAAAGACTTTTTGGGCTCGCTTCGGTGTTACCCAATCGCGAGGAAGCCGCTTCGAGCTAGGCGCCAATATTCCGAAGCCGGTCATGATCTTGCTCCGGTTGTATTTCGAAGCGCTGATATCCGACGACGATATTCGCAGCGTCTCGCAAAAGCGGCCGCCCGCGCTTCGCCCCTCGCTGATCAATCAGGATCGATCAACCCCATACGGGTCGCCTTGACCGCGGCGGCGCTTCGCGAGTTGACCCCGAACTTACTGCGAATGTTCGTCATATGGAAGTTCACGGTCGCCTCGGAACAGCCGAAGATTCTTGCGATCTCCCAGGTCGATTTACCCTGGGCGGTCCACTTCAAGCATTCGTATTCGCGTGGCGTCAGCTTCGGCACGAGCCGTTCAGTGTATCCGTCCAGAAAGCGCTGGCTCGTATCGAACGCGACGTCGCGCAAAAGCGTCAGCATCGGCAGCTTGTCTTCCACGTCGGCATCGAGCGCGCACTCGGTGCGGTTGCTTTGCACGAAGCACAGCATCCCGACCTCTTGCTTGGGACCGTGAATCGGCAACGAGATGCCGGTGCAAAGGCCGTGTTGGCAGGCTTCTTCGTACATTGCCTGCTGGTTGCGCTCGGCGAAATGAGCCGAGGTCCAAATAAGCGGCGAAGTTTGCGTCAAACAATGTGCCACGGTGGGGTCGATGCGAAAGAGCGCACGCTCGTCGTAGGTTTGGCGCCAGCTCGCGTCATAGGTGCTGCGCAAATAGGCGTCGCTGAACCGCAAGCCCGGCCTCGGGATGACCGCGAAGAGCGTATGGTCGAAACCATATTTTCTTCCGAGCGAAGCAAGAGCCTCGAACCACGATTTTTCGTCGACCGCACGCCAAAGCGATGACATCGGTTCAATGAACTGGCGCGGCATATACCCTCACATATCGAAAATATTACTTGCCCGAAACAGCGAAAGGAATTTCTAGCTTATTTATTTCGGGGCGTCTTTTTTTGCGAAATCATATCAGACACATCCTCTACCATCCGCTGGTTTTTCAGATGTGATGGCTGAATATCTTTGAAAACCCGGTGCTTTTGAATAGAACTTCGATCATGGCGCGCGCGGGATCGATTTCAGATCGATGGCGTTCGTTAAAATGTCTATCGGGACGATGCTAGCGCTCCTTCATGGCGAGCATTGATAAAAACCGATTCCATTTGCCTGCGGCTTCGCGAGATGGTAGGAGTATTTCGCGTAAACTGGATTTCGATATTTTCGATTCGTGCAACGGTGATTAACAGAAAGAGGGCTTCTCGGCTACGGGTCCGAATCGTAGACTTGGGCTTCAACTTCGTCGCAGTTTACGGAGTTGCGCACTCAAACGTGAAGGAGAACCGGTGAAATCGATTTTGTTCGCAATTGCAGGGATACTGATGGGCGGGGCATCGGTCACGCCTTCGGCCGTCTTCGCGCAGGAGACACTGCCCGTCAGCCGTGCGGCAGTCGCGGCGCAAATGCGCGAGCTGGCCGATGTGGGCTACCGCGCCACCGGCGATGAAACGGCCTACCCAGGGAACGTTGAAGCGGTTGTGCAACGCGCCGGGCGAAGCCCGGCGGGGCACGCGCGACTTGCCGATAGTACCGGTTACGGTCGGCCAATGGGGCCGCGAAGCGAATCGGGCGCACGCGAGCCGAAGGGTCCCGGATCGCTCTTTTTCGGCATGTGATCGAGCGGCGGTTCGGCGCGGCCGGCTCCGGCCGCGCCGTCGTGGTTACATGTGAACGCCCGAGATGTAGTGCTCGAGCTGCCGGATCGTGAACTGTTGCTCCGAGATGATGCTTTTCACGAGATCGCCGATCGAAACCATCCCGACGAGCTTGCCGCCGTCGATCACGGGCAGGTGACGCATTCGGTGCTGTGTCATCAAGGCCATGCACGTCTCGTCGGTGTCCGACATGCGCACGTGGAGCACCTGCGCCGTCATGATGTCGCGCACGGGCGTCGATTTGGACGAGCGATCCATGAGGACGATCTTGCGCGCGTAGTCGCGTTCGGTGACGATGCCCGCGATTTTCTTCTCGCTGCCCTGAGTCACGATCAGCGCGCCGATCTGGTATTGCGCCATCATTTTCACCGCCTCGAAGACGGACGCCTCGGCGTCGATCGTGAGGACCGGCTGCTCGCCCGTTCGTTTGGCGGCTATTGGGTCGTCCAATTTCGACTTCAGAATTTGCGCTACGTTGGGCATGTGAGTCTCCGTCTTCTCGTTCGGTGGGCGGGGATCGGCGCCGGCGTGCGCGGCATCTGCGACGCGGGGGCTTGTTTCCCAGTATAGGCGCTGGCGGCGGCTGCGGCGGCTTGCGCCCGCGGTCGCCGATGGCGATTGGGGTTAAACTCGCGGTGCGCGCGCCGGCTGTCGGTGTGCCGACGAACCGTTATAACGTTATTCTCGAGAAGTCATGTCCACGCCCTCCCAGCCGCCGCGCGTCGGCGGCGATAGCGCCACGCAGTGCGTCACACTCGCCGCCAAGGCCACTTTGCCCACCCGGTACGGAACGTTCACCTCATACGCCTTTCGCGTTTCGGCGGGAGAAGCCGAACATCTGGCTTTGGTGATGGGCGACGTGAGCGGCCAGGCCTCGGTGCTCACGCGTCTGCATTCGGAGTGCTTGACGGGAGATGTGCTGGGTTCGTATCGCTGCGACTGCGGGGAGCAACTCGATCTCGCATTGCGTTATATCGCCGCGGAAGGGCGGGGCGTCCTGTTGTATCTTCGGGGCCACGAAGGCCGGGGGATCGGGCTATCGAACAAAATCCGCGCTTATGCGCTGCAAGAGCAGGGGCTCGACACCGTGGAGGCGAACCTCGAACTCGGGTTGCCCGACGACGCCCGCGAGTACGATTCCGCCGTCGCCATTCTGCGCGAGCTCAACGTAGCGTCAGTGCGGCTCATGAGCAACAACCCGAAAAAGTTCGACACGCTCGCCAAGCATGGTATTCCCGTTTGCGAGCGTGTTGCGCTCGCGATTCCAGTGCGCGATGAGAACGAGCGATACATTCGGACCAAGCAGGCGAAGTTCGGGCATTACTTCGACGAGAACGAGTAGTTTTACCTCAGGTGGGGAGAGCCCATCTGGGCTTGGGTGTTGCGCCAGAGGCGTTTGAAATATAACGAACCTCTTCGACGTGGGGCGATCTGGCGGACTGGGACGCCGGGAATGGTCATGGGCGCTTTCGCCTGGGGCCATCCGTTTCTCGACGGGAACGGTCGCACGTATGCGTGGAGAGGATTAGGCGGTGTGCCGCCCCTGCTCGCTTCTCATCGAATAACGGCCGACACCCGCTTTCGTCAGGAGCGGCAGCCCACCGAGCGCGGGACACGAATCTCGTGCCGCGGCCAACCGGCGGTCCCGTGTTCAACCGGCGACACCCCAGCAAGCCAATGCTCGACCGTCATATGCAACTGGCGCGATGCTTCGGAGGCAATCCAGCGGCAGCATGCATCGGTCGCCGCGCGAACCACGCGTCCGGCCGACAGAAAGACGAAGCGCACCTCCACTTCGTGATCGGCTACTCGCATCGCGATTTCGTGCAGTAGCGCCGACGCATCGCGCATTCGCGCTCGCGCCGATACTTCGGCGAAATGGTATTCGAGCCAATGCGCGAAGAACCATGCATCTCCTGGGCTAGCCAGCGTGAAGACGGTATCGCACCGCACCGGCTTATGCGGCGCATCGCCGCGCCCATCCACGACTGCGCCTGCAACCTCGGCCCCAGCCGGGGCGAATGGCGTCTCCCGCGTCATGGGGCGTTCGCGTCTAGCCGTGGGCGTCAGATGCTCGGTCGAGCCAGCGTCGCTCAACTGACGGGAGACGGCAGGAGCCTCGTCCCACGAAGCCGCACCGGACTGCAAGTGGTACGCACGTAACGCTTGCCATAGCAAGGCATGATCGTCGGCACGCGATGGCTGCAACGTGAGTTCGGCCGCGTGTTCATCGATGCGCGTCACCGCGCGCGCAACGAGACGCAACTCGCAGAGCTCGGTCGCCTCGCCGATGATCAAAGCGCGTCGCGGCAGGCCGATGGGCGGCAGCGTCGCCCGGCCGCCGACCGCGACCGTCAGCCCGTTACGACCGAGCCGCACGATCGGCATCGATTCGTCGAGATCGACGATCTTCACCCCGATTCGTGCCCACGCGGCGAACGCTTCATCGAAATCAAAGGGGGGCGCGTCGCAGGCTGTGTACACAGTAGTTCTCCTTCAAAAGGCGCGGGTTCGATGGCGTCCGCGACCCGGTGCGAGCGGCCATTGATGTGATCGACCGACGCGCAAAACAGGGCGACCCAGCGGGGCGACCGCCTCGCCGTGCGCGCAGACGCCGTCGTAGACGATCGCTCGATTGCAAAACATGCGCTTCGATACCAGTGATGGCTGATGGGGGCGGGCGCGATGGCGAAGTCATGGTGCTGAGCCGCTTCACGAGCGCCTCGGGGGCAATGCCCCCATGGATCAGTCTTCGAGCGGGACGGGCCGCGCGCCGCGGCCGGGTCACGCGCAGGCTTGCAGCGCCGGTTCGCCGAGACGTTCCGCCGCCGGCGCCGGGTCGAGCCCCAGGGCGTGCAACGTTTGCTCGTCCAAATCGATCCAGCAAGCGACGACCATTCGCCCGTCGATGCGCTGCGCGGGCCCTGCCCGGTGCGCGTGCACGCCGATTCGACGAAATAGGCGCTCCATGCTCAGAAACGTGACCCCGATCAATTGCCGTGCGCCGAGTTTCAGTGCGCACTCGACGACGGCTGCGAGCATCGGCCGCACGGCCCAAGCGCCATCCTCGTCGCCAGCCGTGCTCGCGGCAAAGCGCGAGAGCTCCCAGACATGCAGCGACTTCGGCAACTGCATCCCGTCGGCCAACAGAGACGGAAAAAGCTCTTGCAATAGATAAGGATGCGTAGTGGGCAATAGTCTTGCACAGCCGCAAATGGCCCCCGATTCATCATGGGCGACGACATACACGGTGTCGTCGCGGTCGTATTGGTCTCGCTCCAACCGTTGATCAGCACACGGCAACTTCCACCCCAACTGCTCGACGAAGACCCGGTGCCGATAATGCGCAAGCGCGGCACCCAGTTCGTCGGGCAGGCTCCCGTCGCCGTGAACGGATGTGCGCATGAAATCCCTCGCTTATGTTTTTGATGAGCGCATTACAGCGCGCGCTCCGAGGGTCGGTAACTGTCAACGTTGACAGGACTGCGCAGGTGCGAACGAGCCTGCCGAAGCTTTGAGACGCTTCAGGGCATGGCGGTCGTTTCTAATAATGAGATTGAAATTAGGCGGCGATTTGCTTATAAATGAGCACTGTGAATGGGTTAGCAGATCAATCGAGCGCGGCCCGGCCGAAACGGCGGTCGCGCTTTGCCTTATTGGAGCGTCGAGCCGCGCAAGGCCGGTTGTCCCCACGGCGCAAGCGCGGTTTGTGCGACGGCGTTCGGCCAGTTCAGGTCGGCCACGCGTCGCAACAGCGCTCGCGCGGTTTGGGCCGGGCCGAGATCGAAGCCGTGGGGGTCGACGCACATGACATTGCTGCGGATGTCGTCCCACGCCACGACCAGCGCACCGGATGCCCGATCGACATACCAATCCCATCCGAGCGTGACGTGCGCGCCCCCAGGGCCGCGCGGACGCTGCCATTCGGTATATCCGGCGCTGCTCGCATCGACGCCTTCGGCGCGAAGATCGTCGAGCAAGTCGGGGTCCGACGCCGAATCCATGTGGACGAGGTGGAGATCGGCGAGGGCCTGCTCCGGGAGACGGACATAGCCGTCGACACTCGGGCTGAACTGCGTGGCGGAAGAATGTTTCATGCGCCGGACTGTAGCAGTCCGGCGCGGCCGTGGGACCTGGCAACTATGACAGCGTTGTGTCCCACTTTTTGTTACGTTTCGGGGTAATCATGGAAGCGCCCTTGCGGTGGCAGGACAGTTACGAAGAGCTGCGTGCGGCGAGCGACGAGCGGCAGTTGTTCGATCGGATAGCACAATTCGCCAAGCGGCTCGGCTTCGAGTACTGCTGCTATGGGATCCGCGTGCCGCTGCCCGTATCCAATCCGGCCGTCGCCATCTACGACACGTATCCGTCCGGATGGATGAAGCACTATCAAGAAAATCGCTTCATCGACATCGATCCCACCGTGCGCGAGGGCATGTCCAGTTCGCGGCTCATTCTCTGGCCCGAGGCGTCGTCCAACGCCCCCCGGTTATGGAGCGACGCTCACGATTTCGGCTTGCGGGTGGGGGTGGCCCATTCCAGTTGGGCCGCTCATGGCGTGTATGGTTTGCTGACGCTGGCGCGCTCCGCCGATGCCCTGACGAGCGCCGAGGTCGACGAATTGACATTGCAAGCGAGTTGGCTCGCCAATCTGTCGCACTCGTTGATGAGTGAATTTCTGGTGCCGAGCCTCGCGCCGGAGGCCAGCGTCGTCCTTACGCCGCGCGAGTGCGAGGTGCTGTGCTGGACCGGGGAGGGCAAGACCGCCCACGAAATCGGCCAGATCCTCAATATCTCCGAGCGCACGGTCAACTTTCACGTCAATAACGTGTTGCTGAAGCTGAACGCCACCAACAAAGTGCAAGCCGTGGTCAAAGCCATTGCGATGGGGTTGATCGCTTCTTGCTGAAGCGGCGCCGCGTTGGCTGATCGATCTCGTCGAATCGGCCGTCGATGCGCGGGCGACCTGCGTGAGGCCGCCCGTGGAGATCAAGACGGCAATCGCGACGAGGAGCGCAGCGGCGGCAACGCCCCGAGATCGGCGAGCGGATGAGTGTCGCTCGGCCAAGGCGAATTCAAGAAATGCGCAACGCGCTCGAGACGTACTTCGCCCAGCGAAGACGGCTGCCAGCGCGGCGCGCGGTCCTTGTCGACGAGGTGCGCGCGCACGCCCTCGCGAAAATCGCCTTCTTCGATCGCACGCGAGACGATGCCCAGTTCCATGCGATAAGCGTCGGCCAGCGTGACCTGCCTTCCGCGCAAGAGCGCCTCACGCGTGACGTGCAGCATCGTCGGCGAGTAGCCGTGCAGCGCGTCGAGTGCGGCTTGCAGCCAAGGGCGCATTTCGGTCGATGGGTTCGCGATCAGCGCCGACGCCAGCGATGCCGCCATTTCGTCGACGGCCAAACGCGCGCTGAAATGCTTTTCAATGGCGGGGACGAACGCTTCGATCGTCGCAGGCGCCCTAGGCGAGGCGGGCGGCACGAACGCTTCGCGCAGGCGCTCGAGCACTTGATTCGGCGGCAGGCGCGCGAGGCGCTCCTCGAATCCGGACAGCCATTCGCTTGGCACGCAAACATCGGCCAAGCCGCAGTAAACCGCGTCGGCGCCAGATAGCACCACGCCAGTCAGACCAACGTATAACGACAGTTCGACCGGCATGACGCTCAGGAAACGCGTCGCCCCGACGTCGGGAACGAATCCGATCCGCGTTTCTGGCATCGCGATCTTGCTGCGCTCGGTGGCGACGCGCAGCCCCGCCGCCTGCGCTAGACCCATGCCGCCGCCCATCGCGATACCGTCCGCGAGCGCGACGATCGGTTTGGGAAACGCGTGCAGCGCGAAGTCGAGCCGGTACTCGTCGATGAAAAATTGGCGCCAACCGTCTGCGCCGTCGACGCGTCCCGCGAGGGCCCCGTGGTACAGCGCGCGGACGTCGCCACCCGCGCAAAAGCCTTTTTCGCCGCTGCCTCGCAGCACCAAGGCCACGATGCGCTCGTCGTTGCGGCAGCGCTCGATGTGCGCGGCAAGCTCGCGCAACATCGCGTGAGAGAGGGCGTTGAGCGCTTGCGGTCGATCGAGCGTCAAGATCGCGACGCCATTGACGACGTGATGGAGCACGCGCCCCTCGGCCGGTGCGCCCGATGCGCCATCGCGAGCGGCCTGCGAAGGTTCGACACGTGCATTCATTGCGGGACTCCGTTGGTGTTGGGGTTTGGTGTTTTGAACGAAAGGATGTCGTGCGGCGCATCGCCGCACCTTTATGACTGTCCGGTGCGTCGTTCGTAGAGCGAGATGATGGCCGAGAAGTCGAGCCCCCCGCGCCCCGCCGCGCTCATCGCCTGGTAAAGCTGCTGCGCAAGGGCGCCCATGAAGATCGGCTGCTTCGCCGAGCGCGCCGCTTCTGCAGCGAGGCCTAGGTCTTTGAGCATGAGGTCCGCACCGAACCCGCCTGTATAGCCGCGCGATGCGGGCGCCGATTCGACGATCCCGGGAAACGGGTTGTAGGTGTCCGAGCTCCAACTGCGGCCCGTCGACGTGTTGATGATGCCCGCCAGCACCTTCGGATCGATGCCGAGCGCGGCGCCGAGCGACATCGCTTCGGCCACGCCCGTCATCGTGATCGCCAGCAGCAGGTTATTGCAGATCTTCGCGACTTGGCCCATGCCCGTGTCGCCGCAGCGGACGATGTTCTTGCCCATCGCGCCGAGCACGGGGCTCACGGCGGCGAAGAGCGTCTCGTTCGCGCCCACCATGAACGTGAGCGTTCCGGCTGCGGCGCCGCCCGTGCCGCCCGAAACCGGCGCATCGACGAAGGCGTTGCCCTGCGCCGCCGCGAGCTTGGCGAAGCCCTGAACGCTGGCCGGATCGATCGTGCTCGAATCGACGATCGTCACGCCGGCCGGGATACCGGCCAGCACTCCTTGCTCGCCCGCGAGCACCTCGCGCACGTGCGCCGCTGCCGGCAGCATCGTGATCACGAGTTCGACGTCGGTCGCGGCCGCCTGGGGCGAGCTGCAGACCACCGCCCCCGCATCGGCCAGAGCGCGCAGCGCCGCTTCGCTCAAATCGAATGCTTGCAGCGCGTGGCCGTGCTTCAGCAGATTGCGCGCCATCGGCGCGCCCATGTTGCCCAAGCCGACGAATCCAACCTTCATGGCAAGTCTCCTTCGCGAAGTAAAGGCGCGGGTTCAGCGCAGGCTGATCGTCGTGTTGACGGCGCCGGCCGCGGGACCCGCATCGTCGAACCAGCGCGCGGTGACCGTTTTCGTCTGCGTGTAGAACTGAACGACTTGCTTGCCGTAGGGTCCCAAATCGCCCAGCTTCGAGCCGCGCGAACCCGTGAAGCTGAAAAACGGTACCGGCACCGGAATCGGGATGTTGATCCCGACTTGGCCGATGTCGATTTCGCTTTGGAACTTGCGGGCCGCGGCGCCGCTTTGTGTGAAGAGCCCGACGCCGTTGCCGAACGGATTGCGGTTCACGAGGGCGATCGCGTCGTCGAGTGTTGCGGCTTCGAGCACGACGAGCACGGGACCGAAGATTTCCGTGCGATAGATCGTCATATCGGTCGTCACGCCCGTGAAGACGGTCGGGCCGATGAAGTTGCCACACTCGTAGCCGGGCACCGTCACGCCGCGTCCATCGAGCGCCAAAGTCGCGCCTTCGTCGACGCCTTTGGCGATCAGCGACAAAATGCGCTCTTTGGCCACATTGGAGACGACGGGGCCGAGGTCGGTATTCGGCTCGATGCCGGCATTGACCTTCAGCGTTTTCGCGCGCGCAACGAGATCGGGGAGCCATTCGCGTGCTTGTCCAACGAGTACGACGGCCGAAGTCGCCATGCAGCGCTGCCCCGCCGCGCCGAAGCCGGCGCCGACGAGCGCGTTGAGCGTCTGTTCGCGATTGGCGTCGGGCAAAACGACGGCGTGGTTTTTCGCGCCCATCATCGATTGCACGCGTTTGCCGTGCTGGCTCGCCAAGTTGTACACGTGAGTGCCCACGGCCGTCGATCCGACGAAGGAAACCGCTTTGATCGATTCGTGCGTGCACAGCGCGTCGACCGCTTCTTTGCCACCATGCACGACATTCAGCACGCCGCGCGGAATGCCCGCTTCGAGCGCCAATTCGACGAGCGCCATGGTGGAAAGCGGGTCCTGCTCCGACGGCTTGAGCACGAACGTGTTGCCGCAGACGATCGCCATCGGGAACATCCACAGCGGGATCATTGCCGGAAAGTTGAACGGCGTGATGCCGGCGCAAACGCCGATCGGCTGGCGCAGCGTGTAGGTGTCGACGCCGGAGGCGACGTTCTCGGCGAACTCGCCCAGTTGCAAGGTGCCGATCGAAGCGGCATGCTCGACCACCTCCAAGCCGCGAAAGATGTCGCCTTCGGCGTCGGGCAGCGTTTTGCCTTGTTCCGCCGTCAGGATTTTGGCGATTCGCGGCATGTGTTCGCGAATGAGCGCCTGGTACTTCAACATGATTCGCGCGCGCGTCCCGATCGGGGTGGCTTTCCACTGAGCGAAGGCCGCCTGCGCGGCCCCCACCGCGGCGTCGATTTCGGCACGGGTTGCGAAGGGCACCCGCGCGAGCACCTCCTGGGTGGCCGGGTTGACGATGTCCCGCCACTCGGTGGAAACGGATTGAACGAATTCGCCGTTGATCAGAAGCTTGACGGTCGGAATGCTGGCGCCGTTGGCGGAAGATGCGCTCATCGATAGGCTCCGGTTCATTGAATGGGAAAACACGCCTGGCGCGAGCCAGGCGCGAAACGGCAAGCCCGCGCGCACGATTGCGCGGCTTGCGAGGATCGTTGCAGCGGGTGAGGCGAGTGGGGCGCAGGGCGCATCGCGGGGATCGTCATCGAAGGTCCGGGAAATCTTCTTCCCAATACTCGCCGGGCAGGCGCTCGGCGGCGTCCCCCCGGTCGATTTCCCGGCGACGCAGTTCGACGCGGCGGATCTTGCCTGAGATGGTTTTCGGCAAGTCGTAGGCCTCGAGGCGCCGGATGCGCTTGTACGGCGAAAGCCGCTCGCGCGAGAACGCGAAAATGCGCTTGGCCAGTTCGGGGGTGAACTCATAGCCGTGACGCAGCATGACGTACGCTTTCGGGACCGACAGCCGTAACGGGTCTGGGCTGGGCACGACCGCGGCCTCGGCGACCGCTTCGTGCTCGATCAGCACGCTTTCGAGTTCGAACGGGCTTAGACGATAGTCCGACGATTTGAAGACGTCGTCGGCCCGGCCCACGTATACGTAATAGCCGTCCTGGCGGCGCATGGCGATGTCGGAGGTGTGATAGCGCGCGTCGCGCAGGACGTGCGCCGTGGCATCCGCGTTGTTCGCGTAGCGCGTCATCAACCCGAGCGGCCCGCGGCCGGTGGCAGGATCGAGCGGCAGGGCGATCTCACCTTCCTCGGCCGGCTGGCCGTCGGGGTCGACCAGCACGACGCGGTACCCCGGCATCGGGCGCCCCATCGCACCCGGGACGACCGGTTGCCCTGGCGAGTTGCCGATTTGGCACGTGGTCTCGGTCTGGCCGTACCCGTCGCGAATCGTGATGCCCCACGCGGCTTTCACGCGCTCGATGATTTCAGGATTGAGCGGTTCGCCGGCGCCGACGATTTCCCGCAACGAAACGGCGTACGAGGCGAGCGGCTCTTGCACGAGCATGCGCCAGACGGTTGGCGGCGCGCACAGCGTCGTGACGCCGCGACTCACCAGCGTTTCAAGCGTGGCCTGCGCATCGAAGCGTGCGTAATTGAGGATGAAGACGCACGCTTGAGCGTTCCATGGTGCGAAAAAGCAACTCCACGCGTGCTTTGCCCAGCCCGGCGAGCTGATGTTCCAATGGACGTCGCCAGGCTGCAGGCCGATCCAATACATCGTCGATAAGCTGCCGACGGGGTAGCTCTCGTGGGTATGTTCGACGAGCTTCGGTTTGGACGTCGTGCCCGAGGTGAAATAGAGCAGCAGCGGGTCGCGCGCTTGCGTCACGCCGCGCGGCTCGAATGCGGCGCTCGCCGAGTAGCCTTCGGCAAAGGAGTGCCATCCGGCCGGCGCGGCGCCGCTCGTCCCCACGGCCATCTTGACGAGGCGGGCATCGATCGCGTCGAACTTGCCGCATTCGGCGGCGTCGACGATCGCGAACTGCGGCTGGCCGATGCCGATCCGGTCGCGCAAATCGTCGGTCGACAACTGCGTGGTGGCGGGCATGAGCACCGCGCCCAGCTTGATCGCAGCGAGCATGGCGTCCCACAGCTCGACGCGATTGGGCAGCATGAGCAAGATCCGGTCGCCGCGTTCGACGCCGAGCCCACGCAGGTAATTCGCGATGCGCGCCGAGCGTTCCGACATGTGCGCGAAAGAAAACACGGTCGCCTCGCCGGTGCCCGCATCGACGAGCGCGAGCGCCGGGTTATCGTTGCCGCGCGCCATTGGATCGAAGTAGTCGAGCGCCCAGTTGAACGCATCCAGAGCCGGCCAAGCGAACTCGCGGTAGGCGAGCTCATAGTCGGTGCGATGGCGCAATAGGAAGTCGCGCGCCGTCAGAAAGCGCTGTGCTGGCGTCATAGCTTGTCTCCTGTGTCGCTTTGGCCATGTCTCGCGCGTTCGATGCGCGCCGGGTCGATTCTTATTTATAGACGCCGATATGCTGGCAGCGTAGTCGCGCCGCGCCTACGGCCGCTTATGCCGATGTGCTACGCGTCGAAGTGTAGGCAGCGGCCGGGCCGGTTTCGATGCTCAACCCGCTCACTTTGCGTGAGCGCATTTACCACCCCGCGCAAGCGCGGCAGTCATAGAGACCTGTGGCCCGCTCCGAAGCATGAGGACGCGATCGCAAATTGGCCGAGCGTTGCGCCGAGAAACCCGGGTGCGCGTAAAGCGGGGAACACGCAGCCGGGCAGGCCGAATGCCGATGCGATGCAAAGCGCTGATCAGCGCACGCCCAGGCCGCGAAGGACGGCGTTGCCGTCGTCGGTCAATTGAAAGCGGGTGTCGCCCGATTCGGAGGTGATCGGCTCGACGAGGCCCGCCTCTTGCAGCATCGGGATCTCGGGCTTGGCGGACACGTCGATCGGCGAATGCAGCAACAGCAGCAGCGTGGCGATTTCGTGATGGCTCAGGATGCGCCGCAGCATCGTAGACGGCTTGCGCGGCATGGCATGTTGTTGCGGGTCAGTCATCGGGCCGGCCTCCATCGCGAATAGCAGCGCGCCGATGTTGCTCAAGCCGGCTTAAACGATCCTTAAGACGAGAACGTTTCTGGCGTCGCTCCGTGTGCGACCCACGGCGATAACACCATGAAAACAAAGGATGATTGCGTGCCGTCGGGTGCCATCGCGTATCACGGTGTTACACATTTCACGAGTAATCGAGTAGCTGGGCGGGAAACGCCAGACGCATCGAAAATTGGCCTCGGGTTCATCGGGGATTGGCCTGGCGCCTGCATCGCGCTTGGGCCATTTGCAGCTTCGCCGGCGGCTGGCCGCTAAGGCGGTAGTGAGGCGCGTCGATGGGGGCCCGTCTTCACGTGCTCGAATTTGGCGTGGCGGGACGGGCGGGGAGACGAGAACCGGACTCGATTGGTGGTACACCCCATGGGGCGCTGTCTCGCTTATAACATATACAAGCTGCATATCTTTTAGCGGCGACAGACGGACCCCGACCGATTCCGAGTAGATCTCTCGCTTGCGAGGTGAATGCGCCACGCGATGGCGTCCAGAGCACCGGTTGGCGGGATGTCGCTGGTGCTGCGGTGCTCAGCCGGTAACTCGATGCGGCATCGAGTCGCCCGCCAACTGACATTGTTAATCTACTGCAAAACATGTATAGTTGGTACACGTTAAACGCGAGTCGAGGATGACCAACCTCGCGTTTGGTCCGCCTTGCCCATACGTCCGGCCACCTCGATGCTCACGGCCAGAGGAAAATATGTCGACTCCAATCGAACCTCGGAGAGTCCGCCCTTCTAGCACGTATCGTGAGTTCATCGCGCAACAGGGCAATCAAGGCACGCGGGACATCGGCTGCAAAACGTGCGCGATGGCAGCGCTTTGCGCCGCTCGCCCAAGCGACCCCCTGGCACACGAGCGCCTCAACGATGCCGTGCAGTGCGTGCGCACCGTAAGGCGCGGGCATGCGTTGTTTCGCCCGGGCGACACATTCGGAAACATTTATGCGGTCCGCTCAGGGTCGTTCAAGACGGTGGTCACCCATCGCGAGGGGCGGGAGCAGGTCACGGGTTTCGCGATAGTGGGCGAAACACTCGGCTTCGATGGCATTGCCAGTGGCAGCTATCGTTGCGAGGCGATCGCACTGGAAGACAGTTCCGTGTGCGTGATGCCGTTCGATCTGCTCGAGATGTTATGCCGGGAAGTGAAAGCGATCCAACACCATGTCCACCAGATGCTCAGTGCCGAGATCGTACGAGCATCCGCGCTCATGATGCTGATCGGCGTCGCGACGGCAGAGGAGCGGGTGGCCATCTTTCTGGCCGACTTGTCGCGGCGCTGGCAGGCACGTGGCTACTCTGCCGAAGCGTTCACGCTGAAGATGACGCGTGAGGAAATCGGTAGTCATTTGGGACTGACGCTCGAGACGGTTAGCCGGATGTTATCGAAATTGCAGGCGCGGCGTTTGATCGAGGTGCATGGCAGGGATCTGCGAATTCTCGATATCGATGGGTTGCGCAATCAGGAGCCGGACGTTTGCAGTTCTGCCTTCCTGGTTCAGTAGGACGCAGTACGCGTACGTGTTACGTGCTCGAGCATCGCTTGTCAAAAAAGCCGGCCAGGAGGACATTGATGAAAGACCCCCGCGAATGCGCCACGAATTTCCCGATGTTGACGCCGCATGAAATCGCTACCCTCATGCTGGTCGCTCGTACCCCCGACGAGGTCGGCATCGAATGGCCCGACCTACAGCCGTTAGTGAGCTGCAATCTGATCAAAATCGACAAGTGCCGAAGGTGCCGGGGCAAACCGCTCGTCACGCCATTGGGCGATAATCTCGTTGTCCGGCTTTGTAGCTCGCCGCGACGGGCATCCAAAGTGGCATCCTCGGACTAATCTCGGTCGAGGCCATCAGTGAGGCCAATCATGCAAATTCTTCGTGAAGTCGAGCGCGCGGCCAGTCAGCGCGCAGATCACCTCGAAGCCCTGATCGACGAGGCGGGGGCCGAGAGCTTCCCGGCAAGCGATCCTCCCGCGGTCCATCCGGAACCGCGGCCAGTGGCAACGGACGTCGCAACTGGGATAGCATCGAGGAGAACGCCGTCATAGATCGCAAGCGGAGCGGGATCACGGACGCGGTCGACGGCCCCGCCTTGTGGCGCCGGCGCCGCTACTCGCTGCCCTCCTGGCATCCGCAATCGGCTTCGGTAGCGATGACGCGGTGCAGTTGCACGAACCGCTCATGCACCGGCATTTGAAAGAGCGGGTCGGCCGGCCGTTGCACGCTTGCCTGCAGAATCGAGGCCCAATCGACGGAATCCAGGTGGCGCGCCGCGATAGGAAACATCGTGAGTTCTTCGACCGCCATGTTGTGCCGCAGCCGCTCAGCGTACAGCCGGACACGAAACTCGAGGAGCTCGCCGGACATATTTTCGTCGCGCAACATGGATTCGAGATCCTGAATCAGCTCGTGACCTTGGCGAGCCAGCGTCGCATGCTGCGCCGCCAGTTCGCTTCCCACTTCGGGGGGCAACATTTTCTTCTCGAGCAGGCGATCGATAATGCGGTCCTCCAACGCGTGGTGATTCACGTCGGGAAACCGCGTCAAGTAGTACAGGGCATCCACGAGCAGCGCACTGTTGGCCGCGGCTTGTGCATCGCGTAGCATCGATCGGCGTTCGAGCAGTCGCACGAGCTGCTCCAAACGCCGGTGTTCGGCGATCAAGTTGTCAATGATGCTCGCCATGCTGAGCCTCGCGCGATAGCCCCTCTTGCCTCATGACGTCGAGTGCAAGTGTCGAATGCGCGTACGCTGCACCGGCTCGCATCTCAGCCGCGACCCAGATTGCTTCCATGATCTCGTTTTCCGATGCGCCGGCCTTCAAGGCCTCCTTCGTATGTCCCCGTATGCAATAAGGGCACTGCGTGACGTGCGCGACGGCCACTGCGATGAGTTGTTTCGTCCTTGCCGGCAACGCACCGTCGGCAAAAACACTGGCACTGAAAGCCCGGAACGCGGCGAGCGTATCGGGTGCGAGTTCCCTGCGTTGCCGGGCAATGTCCGGGCTTGACTGTGGATACATCGAGTTTTCCATCATTCACCTCTTACGAAAAACGCGGACGTTCGCACTCGACATGGTCGCCGCCAATCGCGCACGACGCGCCGGTGCCGACGCCGCGAGAAATTGCGTGAGCCGCGAAGCCTGCCGTTACGTCGGGCCTGTCGTGGAACCCGCTCTCAACCATCTCTTGAACTCCAGATACGCCACGATGAAGCGGCGCCGGTAGGGATAGGAGTGCGCGAAATGTCCCTTGTTGAGGACCGCCCGGCGGTAGATCTGCATCGTGCGACGCACCCACTCGGTGGCCTGCTGCAGGCCCTCGCGTTCGACGAGAAACTCAATGCGTCGCTGCTCGCTCATGGGCATCTATTCCTCTGGCCGACCGGGCCCGGCCGGCCTAACGATCATGCGGGAGATAGAGGGTGACGAGCACAGAGGCGCTTTCCACGGCCTCGAGCCAATGCGCTTCCTCGCTGGGCAGGAACAACATGTCGCCGCTGCGCATCAGTTGCACTCCCGCGGCGGTGCCGAATTTGACCGCACCTTCCAGGCACTGCACGGTGATCTCTCCCGGCGCCCGGTGCTCGGGAATGTGCTTACCGGCCGGAAGTACGAGCCGAACGACCTCCAGGTGGTCCGTGCGTATGAGCGTGAGGGACTTCGAATCGTGCAATGCATCGCCGAGTGGTCTAACGTCGATCAACTCGCCCTGTGTCGCCCGTGGAATTGCCATCACTGCCTCGCTACTTTAGTTTTGCTCGGCGCATCGTTCAAATTGCCCTGCGCGCAAGCATGCTGCGAATTTCGCCGATTGCCTTTGCCGGATTCAGGCCCTTGGGACAGACGTCCGTGCAGTTCAAAATTGTGCGGCAGCGGAATAGGCGATATGGATCGTCGAGATTGTCGAGCCGCTCGCCCGTACCTTCGTCGCGCGAGTCGACGAGAAAGCGATAGGCCTGTAGCAGCCCCGCGGGGCCAACGTATTTGTCCGGATTCCACCAGAAGGAGGGGCACGCGCTCGAACAACACGCGCACAGAATGCACTCGTAAAGGCCGTCGAGTTGATCGCGCTCCTCCGGCGTCTGGCGCCTTTCCCGCTCGGGTGGGGGCGTGTCGTTGATCAAGTAGGGCTTGATCGAATGGTATTGCTTGAAGAACGCAGTCATGTCCACGATCAGGTCGCGAACGACCGGCAATCCCGGCAGCGGGCGCAACACCGTGTGACGGGGGAGCTCGTTCAGGTTGGTGATGCAGGCGAGTCCGTTCTTGCGGTTGATATTCATGGCATCCGAGCCGCACACGCCTTCGCGGCACGAGCGTCGAAAGCTTAGCGTCTCGTCTTGCGCCTTGAGCCGGATGAGAACGTCGAGCAACATCCGGTCATGCGGCGACACCTCGATCTCGTACGTTTGCATGTACGGCTTCGGATCCCGGTCCGGGTCGTAGCGAAAGATTTCGAAGACTCTTGTCTCACTCACGATGTTTCCTCCTCGTGGAGCAGCGCTCGTGGTGCGTTGGCGTTGAGCGATTCGAAGGTCGTGTCCGACCCGGCGACGCAACGCGTTGCTGGGCGCCACCTTCTCGAGCCGGCCGTCGCGATTGCACTCCTATGCTTTCCGTAGATTAGCTCGGCAAAACCGGAGGCGGTTGCGGTAGATCAAGATATCGATGTTATATCACAACATGATATATAGATGCTGACGAACCAGGCGGCGGTGACCCCGCCGGGCACGATCGTGCGCCGTGGCGCGGCTTGCGGAAGATCTCCGTGAAGGGTGGCTGCGTCAGATGGCAGACCCGGTGATTACCACGGTCACAAATCCACGGTCACAAATGCCGAGCGATCACCATCCGCTGGACCTCGCTCGTCCCCTCGTAGATCTGCGTGATGCGCGCGTCGCGGTAGTGGCGCTCGACCGGGTAGTCGGCGAGGTAGCCGTAGCCCCCGTGAATTTGAATCGCCTTCGAGCACACCTGTTCCGCCACTTCGGAGGCGTACAATTTCGCTTGAGAGGCTTCCGACAAGCAAGGTTTGCCCGCGCTGCGCAGCCGTGCGGCGTGATGGACGAGCAGACGTGCCGCATTCAGGCGCGTGGCCATATCGGCGAGCATATGGGCGATCGCTTGATGCTCCCTGATCGCCTTGCCGAATTGAATTCGGTCGCCAGCATATTCCCTAGCCGCGTCGAAAGCGGCGCGTGCAATGCCGACGGCCTGCGCCGCGATCCCGATCCGGCCGCCTTCCAGATTCGATAAAGCGATCTTGAGCCCTTCGCCGCGGGCGCCAAGCAAGTTTTCCTCGGGCACGGCGCAATCTTCGAGCGTGATCGGGCAGGTGTCTGAGGCACGAATCCCTAGCTTGTTTTCAGGGCGCCCGACCGTGAAACCAGGGGTGTCCGTCGGCACGATGAAGGCCGACAAGCCGCGCTTTCCCAGGTCCGGATCCGTGAGGGCAAACACGATCGCCACGCCGGCACGCCCGCCGCTCGTGACGAATTGCTTGCTGCCGTTGATAACCCATCGCCCGTCGGTCAGGACGGCGCGAGTCCTCAAATTGTGCGCTTCGGAGCCCGCGTGCGGCTCCGTGAGACAGAACGCGCCGATCGTCTTGCCGAGCGCAAGCGCCTGCAGCCAGCGCGCCTGCTGCTCGGGCGTGCCGAACTTCAAGATCGGGCCGCAGCCGACCGAATTGTGGACGCTCATGAGTGTCGCGCAGGCCGCGCAACCGGCTGCGATTTCCTCGATGGCTAGCGCATAGGCAATGTAGTCGGTATAAGTGCCGCCAAGTTCGGGCGGCACCATCATACCGAGCAGTCCAAGCTCACCCATCTGGCGAACGATTTGCGCGGGCAGGGCGCCGTCACGGTCCCACTCGGCGGCATGCGGCGCCAAGCACTGTGTCGCGAATTCGTGCGCAGCGTCGCGAATCATTCTTTGTTCGTCGGTGTAAAGCTCGTCCATCGCAGTGGCAGTCAA
Source organism: Trinickia sp. Z7 (assembly GCF_056498045.1). Taxonomy (NCBI): domain Bacteria; kingdom Pseudomonadati; phylum Pseudomonadota; class Betaproteobacteria; order Burkholderiales; family Burkholderiaceae; genus Trinickia; species Trinickia sp. Z7. Next base: position 128,980 of record NZ_JAUEQW010000005.1, on the reverse strand, counting down.
TTGTTCGAGAAGGGTGAAATCGATTCAGCCCGCGTCCAGCCATTGCAACCGCATGGATCGGTAACGAGCGAACGGCGACGTATCGCGACCATGGGCGTGGGCGGCTCGGTCTTGGCGAGACCTTGCGCCGGCATTACACTCTCGGACTCGATGCACGCGAGAGCGCGGCCGGCTGAGGCTGGCATCCTGGCGCCGCCAGCGAGCGGCCGGCATGCGACGAAGTGTAGGCACAGCGGCGGCCGCTTTCGATGCTCAGGCCGCTCATTCGTCGTGAGCGCATTTGCCACGGGGCGGCTGCGTGCACCGGCAGGTCGAAAGCAACAAGACATGGACAAAGAAAAAGGGACCATCGCCGTCAGGCTCGTCGAAGAAGCCGTTCGTTGCGTGAAGCGCCGCGGCGCCGATCCTGCGCCCATGCTCGAGCAAGCGGGCATCTCGCCGCAGTTGCTGGCGGCCCCGCACGCCCGCGTCTCCTCGGCGCAATACGGCGCGTTGTGGAATGCGATCGGCCGTGGGCTCGACGACGAGTTCTTCGGTCAAGATTCGCACCCGATGCGCAGCGGCAGTTTCATCGCGATGTGCCAAGCGGCGCTGACCGCACGTAACGGCGCACAGGCAATCGCACGCACGACGGGATTCATGCGGCTCGTGCTGGACGATCTCGCTGCCCAAGTCGACGCGACGCATGAACGCGTACGCCTGGTGTACCGATTGCGCGAGGGCGTGCGCGAGAAGGAAATGTTCGCCTACGCGACCCACTTCATCCTCGTGTATGGCGTCGTCTGTTGGCTGGTCGGGCGGCGCATTCCGGTGCATGCAGCACGCTTCAGTTGCGCCGAGCCTGCTGCGGGGCACGAATACCGCTCGATGTTTTGCGACGACCTGCGCTTCGGCGAACTCGCCTCTTATGTCGACCTCGCGCCGGCGTTCTTGGAATTGCCCGTCATTCAAACGGCGAACTCGCTGAAAACGTTTCTGCGCAATGCGCCTGCGAGTTTCATCGTCAAGTACCGCAACCCCGATTCGCTCGGTGCGCGCGTGCGGCGCGCGCTGCGGACGCACCCGATCGAGGCATGGCCCGGCGCCGATACCCTGGCCGTCGAACTGGGTCTCGCCGAAGCGACGATGCGGCGCAGGCTCAAGCGCGAAGGGGAGACCTTTCAATCGATCAAAGACGCGTTGCGGCGGGACATGGCCATCTCCGCCTTACAAGGCGGTGACCGAACCATTGCCGACATCGCCGTCGCGCTCGGCTTCGCCGAGCCAAGCGCGTTCCATCGTGCTTTTCGCAAGTGGACCGGCGCTCGACCGACCGACTATCGGCCGCCCAAGGCTGCCCGCCGCTGAGCACGCCGATTGCTCCACCACAGCACGTTGAGGCGCCTTGATGCCGCCTACGAATTGTCGCTCGACTCTTCAGCGCAATTGCCTATCTTGTAACGTATAGGCGAGCCGTGCATAGGAGTTCGAGGTGAGGGACATGGATAAAACCGTCAACCGGTTCCGCGGTACCGCATCGAGTTGGGTCGGATGGGGCTTGCCGTCATCGCGGTACTGATGCTGATTACGGCCGGGGCCGTCCACGCAATGCGCGCGTCGAATCGACTCGTTTATCCCGGCTCTATAATGCCCAGCAGATAGCATGGCCTTTTGCCTTACCGTTATTGAACGGCCCATTTTCATTTAGCTCGAACGGATCAGGCACGCGCATTGCTCATTGCCGTTCCGCCTAATGCCTATGAGCACGGCAGTGTGCGCACAATTGCGCTGTTGCGAAGACCAGGGCGTCTGGTCCAGGTCCGAGCGGCGGAGCCCCAGCGCTTACGATTAACCGTATGGAGGAATGAGTCCGTGACGACGTACAAGGAATTACTAGCAAGAAAACAAGCACTCGACGCAGAAATTGAGCAGGCGCGCAAAGAGGAAGCGGATGCGGCGCTCGCAACGATTCGCGAGACTATCGCCGCATTCGGATTTACCCCGGACGACGTATTTGGTCCGCGCCGGAAATCGCGAGCCGCGCACAATACCGCTCCGCGTTTTCGCCACCCGGAAACCGGCGAAACGTGGGGTGGCCGCGGGCCCCGTCCTCGCTGGTTGAAGGGCAAAGACCCCGAACAATTTCGCGTGGGCAACTGAGGGGGGGCGGCTCAATCACGAACGGGGCTGATGCGCAGCGCCGGCAAACGAGTGCCGGGAACCGGTGCTTCGCCCTTCGGCCGACGGTAAAACTGCGCGTCCTTTCTCGTAAATTCTTCCGGCGGCCGGCAGCGCCTAACGCTCGATATCGATCGTCATGGCGATATCGCGAGCGATTTCGATCGCACGCCGGTAAGACGCGTTGAATTGCACGCCCAATTGCTCGAAACCGGCGGCATCCCCTTTGGATGCCGCCGCTTCGATTTCCGCGCAAAGCTCGCCGAGCGGCAGGGCGCCGATCGAACGCGAAGAGGACTTCAATTTATGCGCAACGGACGCGGCTTCGCGAGCGCGGCCGTTCGCCAAGTGCTCGCGCAACTGTTCGGCCAGTTCCGCCGAGCATTCGATGTATTCCATCAGCAACGCTTGCACCGTCTCACGATCGTCGCCGACGATGCTCTTGAGCACGCCTATATCCACGACTGCATCGGCTTGTTCGCCGATGGGGCGAGCTTCGTCCCGCTCGTCGAGCCCGCGCTCGCTCGGCCCCTCGGCAACTGCCGCAGCCGCATCGCGACCGCCATGACCGGGCGCGGGCGCGACGGGCTCCGGCGCCGCGGCACCAGGCGAGTGCGGCGCTTGGGCTTCTTGGCGGCGCTCGGCGGTCCATTGGATGAGGGCCTGCTCGAGCAAGTGCAGCTTGAGCGGCTTCGTCAGGTAATCGTCGATGCCGAGCGCCTTGGCGCGATTAGCTTCGCCGGTGATCGCATTGGCAGTGAGCGCCACCACCGGCACACGTGCGCGGGCCTCTTGCGCTTCCTCGGCGCGGATGGCCTGTGCGAGCTCATAGCCGTCCCGTCGGGGCATGTGCAGATCGGTCAATACGAGCGTATAGGGCTTGGTGCGCCACATCTCCAGCGCTTGCTCACCGTCCACGGCCATATCGGCCGCATAGCCGAGCAGCGCCAGTTGCCGCGATATCACACGCCGATTGATCTCGTCGTCTTCGGCGACGAGCAGCATGACGCCGTCGGCGACGCTGCGCACGCTCGCTTCATCCTCTTGCCCGCCGACGGCAACGGCATCGCCATGGCCGCGGCCGGCCGCGAGGGCAACCGCATCGACCAGCACCCGCCGGCGCAGCGCTTGAGCGCCGAGCGTCACCGTGCCGCCGGTTCGCGTCATCAAGGCCAGGCTGCGCGACGCCGCGATTTGCACGTCGCCGAGCAGCATCGAGGCCGTATGCGACCCGCGAGGTGCAACCGCCTCGGCGGCGCAGCGTTCGTCGTGAACCAGCACCCGCGCGCCATTCGCGCGTGCGAGGGCTTGCGCGGCATCGTGCGGGCCCGTCACGATCTCGACCTGCGCGCCTGCGTGACGCAAGTACTCGGCGGCATCTTCGCCGTGCCAGTCGGGCGACGCGACGACGATGCACGACAAGCCGGATAGGTCGGCGACAGCGCGCTGCGTGCCGCCGTCAGCCAGCTCGAGCGGGAGCACCACGGTGAAGGTCGATCCGCGCCCCGGCTCGCTTTGCACGGACATTTCCCCGCCCATCATTGCAACGAGACGGCGGCAGATCGCAAGTCCGAGGCCGGTCCCGCCGAAGCGCCGAGTGGTCGATGCCTCGGCTTGGCTAAACGGCTGGAACAGTTTTCCGAGGGTGTCGGCCGTCATGCCGATCCCGTTGTCGCTGACATCGAAGCGCACTTGCGCAGCGGCGCCCTCGACGAGCGTCGCGCGCAGCGCCACCTGGCCTTGCACGCCGTGGCGGCCTGCGGAAAACTTGATCGCGTTGCCGACGAGGTTGTAGAGAATCTCGCGCAGACGCGTATCGTCGAACATCGCGCTCGGCGGCAGTTGCGTCGAAACGTAAGTGCGCAGGGCGACGCCGCGTGCGTCGGCCACGGTGACGAGCGAGGTCGACAGCCCGTCGACTACCTCTTCGATCGATGTCGACACGCGATCGATTTGCAGCTTGCCCGCCTCGATCTTCGAGAAATCGAGGATGTCGTCGATGATCTTGAGCAGCGCCGACGCGCAATCGCGAATCGTGCAAACCATTTCCTTCTGATCGGCCGACAGCGACGATCGCATCAAGACCTCGGTCATGCCGACGACGCCGTTCATCGGCGTGCGAATTTCGTGGCTCATGGTCGCGAGAAAAGCGCTTTTCGCCCGAGACCCCGCTTCCGCATCGCAACGCGCCTGCTCGAGTTGCGCGCCCTTGGCGATTTCCCGATCATGTGCGGCGGCCAAATTCGAGAGCAACGCCTTCGTGCGGCGTTCCGCTGCGACGATCAAAACGGTGAGCATGACGGCGGCCGCCAGCAACAGGAAGCTACGCGTGCGCCATGCCGCCAGGAACTCGTCGGTCGAGTAGCCGACGACGACCGCGAGCGGATAGTCTTTTAGCGTGCGATAGCTGATGACCGCGTCGCGGCTGTCGATGAACGACGCCGCGCGCAAATTGCCCGATGGCGAACGTGCGAGCGCCTCCCTCAGCGGGTCGCGTGGGGGCAGCGTCGCGCCGACCGCTTGATTGCGACCGGAGCGCAGCGCGCGGACGATATAGTCGCGCGTGCCGACGACCGCAACGACGCCGTCCGCGCCTATGCGCAGACCGTTGTACAGCTCGGTGAAGTAGCTCGGATCGACCGATACGACGACGACGCCGAGAAAGCGACCGTCGAGCGAACTGATGCGTTGCGACAGTTGCAGCGATGGCTTTCCGCTCGCGCGGCCGATCACCGGCCGGCCGATCATCAAAGCGTTGCTGGGGTTGTTCAAATGAATGCGAAAGTGCTCTCGGTCGGACAAGTCGATCGGTTTGAAGCCGGGCACGGTGGAGGCGCGCAAGTACCCGTGCGAATCGAGCACGGCCACCTGCACGAACACATCGAGCTTGAGCAATCCGGAACTGACGTAGTAGGCGAGCGGGATCGATACGCCGTCGTTTTGCACCTGCCAGGAAACGAGCGCGGCGACTTGTTCGGCTTCGCGCATGACACGCACGGTGTGGGCGGTCAGGGCGTCGGCGAGCGCCATCGCGCCGGAGCGCGCGCTGCGCATTTCTGCGTTGGCGTCCCAAATGGTCAGCGCGCCGAGCGCGAACCACAGCGATGCAATCAAGAGCAGCGTCTGCAGCTTCACGCGCGTGAAGCGGGGCAGCATCGACTTGCGCGACGGGCCAGGCGCCGAAACGCGCGGTGTGTCTTCTTCGGAAACTGGGGGAGCATCCATATGCGACACTCGCAAAAAACGGGGAAGCTGCAATGACGCAGTCATCGCGCGGATAACCGTTATTACGGCGCGCGGCGCGGAAACTTCAGACTTGTTTTTTGGAAGTGCAAGGGGCGAGAGGCGACGAATTGGAACGGCCCGTATCGATCGAATCCGATCGACACGGGTTCCAGGTGGGCCCGGCCGCGATTTAGCGCTCCGATAGCTCGGTCGAAGCGAACATGCGATGTCGGCCGGCGCCCATAGTGCGAGCGCTAGACCGGATTTAAGCGATCGCAGCGCTTTTTCTGCTCGAAGCAGGGGACTTGCACTCAAGCGTGGCTCGTGCGCGGCTCGGCGTCCGGCAGCGCAGCCTGCGAGGCATCCGACACCACTTCGAGCCGATAACCATGCCCATAAACCGGCATCAATCTGACCCCGTGCTCGGGCTTCAGTTGCAGCTTCGACCGCACGCGCGACATGTGCGTGTCGAGCGTGCGGGAAATAGCATTGGGCGGTTGCCCCCAAAGCGTGCCGCCGATATGTTCGCGCGATAGGATTCGTCCCACATGTTGGAACAACAGCAGCACGAGATCGAATTCGCGGCCGGTCAATTCGATCGGCACATCGTGCAGGAAGCACGTGCGGCCGACCGCATCGATTCGGTAGCGGCCCACCTCGATCACGGTTTGCGCTGCCCCCGCGCCGGGATAGGCGCGGCGGGCGAGCGCATCGATGCGCGCAAGCAGTTCGGAGTTGCCGATCGGTTTGACCATGTAATCGTCGGCGCCGGACGAGAGCGCCGTGACGATGTCGGTTTCGAGCGAGCGGCTCGTCATGAACAAGATCGGAATGCGCTCGGTCAAATTGGCGCGCGCCCAGATCGTCACCTGGTGTCCGGTGACCCCGGGAACGCTCCAATCGAGCAGCAGCAAATCGTAACGCTCGCGTTTTAATCGGCGGATGAGTTGACTGCCATCGCGGAACACCTCGCATTCGTGACCGTTTGAAGTCAAGATCGACTCCATATGTTCCGCGAGAATGTCGTCGTCTTCCAAATAAGCGATCTTCATTTCGTACTGGTCTCGAATGGATGAATGACGTATGCCTCTGAAGCGTGCGGCTCGCTTTTTCAAGCGAATTGTAGCGTTTTTACCAAAGTGTGGATTGAGTCGGGCGCGGCGTGAGCCCCGCTTGACATTTGTTTGCAATCGCTTTTTCTCTCTGCTTTTGTCTATCTGCGCGGCCCCATAACGGGTTCTCATGCGGCACTGTGCTTACGCATGAACGAATTCGATGCAAAACCATGCGAAATTCGTTAAGCTCGCGGGCTGGCAGCGCGTGTCCGCCATTGCGCGGTAAATATTCTTCGAAGAGGTGCCCATTCCGAGGCTGCCCTCATCGCTCATCGCAAGCGCTGTTTCGTAAAAAAACAACGGAGCATTGATAGATACGACGATGCACAGCCGATTAGCCGTCTCTTGCGCAGCCTTGACCGGCGAAACATTCGATATCGACAACGGCGGCCGTCTTTCGCGTCGAGCGCGCTCGCTTGCGGCGATAGTCGGCATAGCGCTTTCTCTACTATTTGCCGCACCCCTGCAGGCGCAAACGATCGACGCGCACAAGACGGTCACTTACGTGACCGCGGCGGGGGATACGCTCTACGAAGTCGCGCAGCGCTATTTGAGCGACGTGCGCGGGTGGCGCGAATTGGCCGGCTTGAACCACGTCAGTGCGCCACGGCGCCTGCCTGCCGGCATCGCGTTGCGCTTGCCGCTTGCTTTGCTGCGCCGCGATGCGATGCCGGTGAGCGTCATTGCGACGAGCGGTCCGGTGATGCTCCGAAGCCGCGACGCCGTGGCTCGCGTCGCGCTGGCGCCGGCCGTGCCGTTGCTCGTCGGGCGGGTGCTCGGCGAAAACGATGCGGTCAGCACGGGCCCCAACGGATTTGCAACGCTCGAACTGGCCGACGGCTCGTACGTGAGCCTCACGCCTAATACCAGTATCGTGCTGTCGATATTGCGCAAGATGGCGTTGACCGGCATCAACGAACGCGTGATCGAGCTCGAGCACGGCGAGGTCAGCAACGAGGTGACGCACGCCAAACAGCCCGGCGACCGTTTCGAAATACAAACGCCGTCGATTGTCGCCGGCGTGCGCGGGACGCACTTTCGCGTGCAGATCGCGCCTTCGATGACGGCGGTCGAGGTGCTGGACGGCAAGGTCGCACTGGGTGTGACCAAGGACGCCGTCCGGCCGGAAACGAGTCGCCCCGCTGCCGGCACGGCGCAATTGGTGGCGGCCGGCGAAGGCAGCGCCACGCCCACCGGCGGCGACATCGGCGCGCCTTTGCCGTTGCTGCCCTCACCGGCCCTCGTGGATCCCGGGAAGGTGCAAGACGGCCAAGCGGTCACCTTCGACCTCGAGCCGGAAGCCGACGCGCGAGCCTATCGTGTGCAGATCGCGCGTGACGCCGATTTACTCGACTTGATCCGCGACACGCGCGTCCAAGCGCCTACGGCCGTGTTCACCGACGTGCCCGACGGCACCTACTTCGTGCGCGTATCCGCAATCGACAGTCACGGCTTGGAAGGGCTGCCCCGTGTCTATGCGTTCGAACGCCGCGCGAACCAGGTCGACACCGCCGCCGAGCCAACCAACGGCTCCCATGAATACCGTTTTCTTTGGCGAGCCTCGCGCGCCGACACCGCCGGCACGCGGTTCCGCGTGATGCTCTCGCACCATCGAGACTTGCGCGACCCCGTTGTCGACGCAGTCGATTTGACTGCCACGTCGCTCGTCGTTTCACGACTGCCGCCCGGCGATTACTACTGGTGCGTCATCGCCGAGCAATATGAAGACGGGCGTTTTTATCAGACGATTGGACCGGTGCGCGAATTCACGCTGGCACATTGAGGAATGGCAGAATGACCCATGAGCAGACGCTTGCGACGCCGTCCCAGCATCGCTCGAACTGGCGGCCGGCGCTCAGTGTTTGGCAACGCTTCGTGTGCGAATGGCTCTTCATCGGCAGCCTTGGGGTGGCAATCGTCTCGGCCTGCATCTACGGCCAAGTCGCGGCCAACCTCGATCGGCTCATCTACGATCGGTTGCTGACGTTGCATACGCAGCCGCTCGCCGGCGACATCGCGATCGTATGCATCAACGACGAAAGCATAGCGGAGCACGGGCGTTGGCCCTGGCCGCGCGATCAGCAGGCTCGCTTGATCGATGCCGTGGCGCATGCCGGCGCCGCCGCGATCGTGTACGACGTGCTGCTGACGGAGCCCGCCCCGGGAGACGACGATCTCGCTCGGGCGCTGCACACCGCGCCGACCTATTTACCGCTGTTCGTGGATCCGCGCAGCGGCACGCAAGTCGTCCGTCCGTTGCCCCGGTTCGCGACAGCGGCGGCAGCCAGCGGGCATATCGACGTCGAGCCGGATGCGGACGGCATCGTCCGCGGCGTTTCCCTGCGAGAGAACGCGGGGGGAGCTAGCTGGCCTTACATCGTCATGCCGTTGTTCAACGATATTCGCAGCGGCAAGCTTGCGATTGCGGGCGGACGGTACCGCGCCGAGCCCGGCGAAGGGATGGCCACGGCCGTGGGGTCGTCGGACGAGGCGTTCGAACGCGCGGGAACACGCATACTCGTGCCGTTTTCGGCGCGGCTGCCGCGAGAGAACTACATCTCTGCCGGACAATTGCTCGGAGGCAACCTCCCGCCCGACGCATTACGCGGCAAAGTCGTTTTCGTCGGGTTGACCGCCTCGGGCCTGTACACGCATTTGGCGACGCCCCTATCGGGGCAGTGGGGCCCAACCTCCGATACCTTGCTGCACGCCAATGTGCTCAGTGCGTTGTTGACTGGGCGCGCGATCCATCAGACGGATTCGACGTGGCTGTTCGCCATATCGGTGACGCTGTTGGCCGTTTTGCTCGCGGGCTTCCTGTTCTTTTCGCCGTGGCGAACGCTGGTGCTGACGTTCGGCCTGGCCGTCGTTTCGATCGCGCTGAGCGCCGTCATGCTCGAGCGCGCTTATGTCTGGATCTCCCCAACGCCAGCCTTGGTCGCATTGCTGATCGTCTACCCGCTGTGGAGCTGGCGCAGGCTGGAAATGACGATGTGGCGGTTGCAACGCGAGCTTCAGCGGCTTGCCGACGATGCCGACATTTTGCCCAACTTCTCGGCTCAACCGCGCGGCGTGCGTGGCGATGCCCTCGAGCGGCACATCGCGCTGGTCGAGCAAGCGGCCGATCGCGTGCAAGATATGAAGCGGTTCGTCTGGGATTGCCTCAATAGCCTGCCCGAGCCGATTCTGATTGCCGACAGCCAAGGTCTCGTGTGCGTCGCGAACAAAGCGGCGCGTAACTATTTCGCGCGCATGGACAGTCCCGCGCCGGAGGGCCGCGCATTGATTCACGCCCTTGGCGAACTGACGTTCATCAAGACGATCGGTCCTGAGGCCGTTGCCGATGCGGAGATTCAAGCGCATTGGCCGGCCGTGCTCGACCCGACCGATATGAGCCGCGTATGGACCGTCAAACGCGGTATCGAAGTGCGCGACCGCGTCGGTCGCGACTACTTGTTGCGCTACGCCCGGTGCCGCAATGCGCGCGGTGAGGTGTCGGGATTTTGGGTGGTCGGCCTGGTCGAAGTGACGGCGCTTCATACGGCCGAACAAGCGCGGGAAGATGCATTGAGGCTGTTGTCTCACGATATGCGTTCGCCGCACGCATCGGTGCTCGCGTTGATCGAAGAAGAAATCGCCTCGACGCCTTCCGATCGCATGCGCACGCTGTTGCAGCACATCGAGCGCTATACGCGGCGCGCGCTGACGTTGGCCGACGATTTCGTGCAACTGACGCGCGCGGAATCGCAAGCCTACGATTTCGAACCGGTGAATTTAGTCGACGTCGTGCTCGATGCGAGCGACGAGATCTGGCCGCAGGCCCGCGCGAAGCGCATTCGCATCGAGACGCGGTTCGACTCGGAGGCGCACTGGATTCGCGCCGACCGCTCGCTAATGACACGGGCGATCACGAACCTGCTGAACAACGCCGTGAAGTACAGCCCGAACGACACGGTCGTTCAGGTGACCTTGGCGCCGGGTGCGCCGAGGCGCATCGACTGCCGCATCGCCGATCAAGGCTACGGCATGGCCGAGGAAGCGCGGGCTCACATATTCGAGCGTTTCCGCCGCTTCCGAGTGCCGGGGCAGCCGCACTCGCAAGGGGCAGGTCTCGGCATGGCGCTCGTCAAGACCGTAGTCACCCGCCATGAAGGGGAAGTGAAAGTGGAGAGCGAGCCCGGGCGCGGAACGGTCGTCACCGTGTCGGTGCCGCAGTGGGACGGCGCGACTTGAATGCGAGCGCGTTGCGCGGCGCTGCCGCGCGCCACGCGGGCGCTGCAATGCCGATGACAAAGACCAAACAACGACTCGATCGAACATGAGACAGATTTTGTTGCTCGCGGCTTGCGTGGCCGTGCTGACGGGATGCGCGGGAACGGAGACGGCCGTGCGCGTGCGAGCCGCGCCGGGCTTGAGTTCAGGCGAGCACACGTACGCGTTTGCGGACAGCCCGCCGGGCGTCGCCGATCCCGACAAAATGCGCTGGGAGGCCGCTGTCGCCAGGCGGCTCGCGCAGTTCGGGTTCTCCGCCGCGCCGGCTCGATCGGCGCAATATCGCGTCGCACTCTCGCACGACACGCGCCTCGCGTCCGCCACCCTGGCCTATGCACCCTGCGCAGGGGCGAGCCCGTGCGGCCCGCCGCCGCCATTGCGCGCTCCCGGCTTTCCGTGGCCCGGTATGAAAACCTACGCGCATTCGCTCACGCTGCGGTTCTTCGATCGCGCCGATGGCCGGGAAATCTATGCCGTGAGCGCGACCACGCGCGACCGCGAATCGAGCGCGTCGGCCGCCGTCGACGCGCTCGTCGCCAGCGCGCTGGCGCGGGTGCCGTTCCAACGCGAAACGCCGAACGAGGCCGGAAGCGACGCAGAAGGAGGCGGGCCGACCGAATGGAAAGTCACGTTGCGCGAGGGCGAGCGTGATACGGAACCGCGCGTGACCGGCGTCGCTCCGATGCCACGCTGAGGGGAGGCGAAGCGCCGGGACGACGCCATGCGCGTTTCGTGTTCCGGCTTCTCGCCGGCGCCGGGATCGGCCGGTGAGGGTTTGCATCGGGCGACAGCCCCGGCTCGTGCTCACCGCAAATCTTCCGTAGAATGCGCAGTCGGGCCGATTCACTCTCCGTGGAGACATGCGATGAGCACAACAACGACGCCGTCCGACGCCACCCTGCCGTCAGTTCGCCGCATGACGGGCTGGTACGCGAACTTTCTCCTAGCAGCGTTCGCGCTGCTGCCTGGCTACCTGATCGCCTATCTCTACTACTTCCAAGACCCTCGGCTGCTGTTCGAAAGCCACACGTTCCATGAGTTCGCCATTGCCGCCGCGACGCTCGAAGGCGCGTTCGTCAGCTACGTGACCTGGCAGTGCTATCGCCTCTCGGGCGAGCCGATTTTGCGTTGGTTGACGCTCGGCTTCACGGGGTTCGTACTGGTCTATGCGCCGCATGGCGCGTTCACGCCCCTCGCGCACCACCACATGTGGCTGTTCTTGCTGTACGGCCCGGCCTCACGTCTCGTGATGGCGATCCTGCTGTTCATCGGCCTGCTGTCCTACGAAGCGCGCACCGACTCCGTCGACCGGCGCACCGATCGATGGCTGTGGGGGATGTGGATGGTTGCCTTCGTCGTCGTCGATCTCTTGGTCGCCGTGCTCGCGAATTCGGCGATCGCGGGTTCGCTGGCGGTGCGGCTATCGCTCGAAGGCGGCGCAATGGTGATTTCGCTACTCAACGCCGGCTGTCTGGTCGCACGCAGAATTCGCTCGCCGCTCATGCAAATCTTCGGTATTTCCGTGATGGCGTTCGCTTTGTCTTCGCTTGCCTTTATCCTCGGCAAACCGTGGAATCATATGTGGTGGCTGGCCCACGCTATATTCGCGGGCGGGTTCTTCTTGCTCAGCTACGGCATCGTTCAGGCCTTTCACACCACGCGCTCGTTTTCGACGATTTACAGCCAAGCCGATCTCCTGGCTCGCCTGCAACAAGAAATGACCCGCACCGAGGGCGCGTTGCAAGAGCTGCAACGCAGCAATCAAAAGCTCGAATCGCTGGCGGCCGTCGATCCGCTAACGGGAGCCATCAACCGGCGCGCGTTCGTCGAACGCTTGGAGGCGGAGGCGGGTGCGGCTAAGCGAGGCGGCACGCCGTTCTCGCTGCTGGCCCTCGACATCGACAATTTGCAGCGTATCAACGAGCGTTTCGGCGAACGCATGGGCGACGAGATCCTGAAGGCCGTGACGGCGACATGCATGGAAGCGATGCGGCCCTATCAAGGGCTCGCGCGCGTAGGCGGTGGCGAGTTCATGGCGATGCTACCCCATGCCGCACTCGATACGGCGCTCATGGTAGGGGAGCGCATCCGCGCGGCAATTCAATCGTTGTATTTCGAGGGCGGGAACGAACGTTTCTCGGTCACCGCGAGTATCGGCATCGCCCAATTCGGTCCCGACGGTACGACGGGCGACACCGTCATGCGCACGGCCGACGAACGCTTGAAGCGAGCGAAAACGCACGGCCGCAACTGCGTCATCGCCGTCTGAGCCGTCAAAGCGGTAGCGGTCCGAGCCGTTCGAGCCGCACGCCCATAGAAGCGCAGCAGCGGCCCGATCGAAAGGCAACGCGCCAGCGGTTCGATCGACGCCACTCGATGCAGCCGGACTTAAGGCTGCGTTAAGCAGCCCTGTGACATGCTGCGCCGAGCAAAGCCACTTCGAAACGGATGAATCATGCGTTTGCTGTTGGTCGAAGACGACCGAATGATTGCCGAGCCCGTGCTCGATTCCATGCGCCGTGCCGGCTATGCGATCGACTGGGCCGAGGACGGGCGCGCGGCCGAGCTCTCGCTCGACAACGACGTCTACGATCTCGTGCTGTTGGATCTGGGGCTGCCGAAGAAAGACGGTATCGCTGTCTTGCGGGCTTATCGCGACGCGGGCGGCATCGCGCCTGTCATCATTCTGACGGCACGCGACGCAGTCGATGAACGCGTGCGCGGCCTCGATACGGGGGCCGACGATTACCTCGTCAAACCGTTCGACCTCGACGAACTTGCGGCGCGCGTGCGAGCGCTGCTGCGGCGGCGCACCGGGCAAAAACAGCCTGTCTACACCCATGGGGAACTCGCGCTCGATCCCGCGGCTCACGAAGTCACCAAGGACGGCGTGCCCGTTGCGCTCGTCCCTCGAGAGTTTGCACTGCTGCACGCGCTGATCGAAGCGCCCACACGTGTGCATACCAAGCCGGAACTCGAGGAGAAGCTCTACGGCTGGGGGGCGGAGGTGGGCAGTAACGCGGTGGAAGTCCACGTTCACAGCTTGCGCCGCAAGATCGGCCCCGAGCAGATCGTGACCGTACGTGGTGTCGGCTATCGTTTGAAGCGCATTGCATGAGTTCGATCCGCCGCTGGCTCCTAGGCTGGCTCATTTTTGGTTTCATGGCGGCATCGGCTATCGCGGGCTATGGCATTTTCAGAACCGTGCACGAAGAGGCCAACGAGCTATTCGACTACGAATTGCACGCGGTGGCGCTTTCGGTGCCGCCCACGCTCGCCGGGGCCGACGCCTTGACGCACGCCCCGGTGCAATCGCGGGAAATATCCGACGAACGCATCGCGATCGAAGTATGGGACGCGAAGGGCCGGGGCATCTACCGCTCGCCCGATGCCCCTGGCATCGGCCAGCTAACCGAAGGCTTTCGCACGATCGAACGCGGGGAGAAGCATTGGCGCGTGTTCGGCCTGCGCCAGAACGAGCGCTTCGTGCAAGTCGCCCAGCCTGTGTCCGTACGCGAGGCGCTCGCGGTGCGTCTAGCATTGCGCACGCTGTGGCCGCTCGGCCTTTTGCTGCCGTTGATCGTTGTGCTCGTGCTGATCGTGGTCTCGCGCGGCTTATCGCCGATCCGTGCGCTTTCGCGCGCCTTGTCGACGCGTTCGCTCGATGCGCTCGAGCCCTTGCACCCCGAAGGCTCGGTGCCCGAAGAGATTCGGCCCTTGGTCGACGCGTTGAACGACTTGCTGCAGCGGCTGCACGCCGCGTCGAGCGCGCAGCGCACGTTCATCGCCGATGCGGCGCACGAACTGCGCTCGCCGCTAGCGGCGCTCAAACTTCAATTGCAAGCTGCCGAGCGCGATGGCTCGCTCAAGGGCGAAGGGGAGACGCTCGCCCGCATCGAAGCACGCTTGAATCGCATCATCCGCCTCGTGCAGCAATTGCTTGCGCTCGCGAGAGAAGACGCGGAGCCATCGGCGTTACTGGCGCCTGTCTCGTTGCGTCGCCTTGCGGAGCAGGCCGTGGGGGACTTCTCGTTGATAGCCGAAGCGAAATCGATCGATCTGGGGCTCGAGCTTGCCGCCGCTGCAGGCGAAGACGATCCATTCGAAGTGCGCGGCGATCCGAACGGTTTATCGGTACTCCTAAATAATCTCGTCGACAACGCGATCCGGCACACGCCGCAAGGAGGCCGCGTCGATTTGATTCTGCGCCGCATTGGCTCGCGGGTCGATTTCGAGGTTTGCGATACCGGCCAGGGTATCGCAGAAGCCGAGCTCGCGCGAGTCTGCGATCGATTCTATCGAGGGGAAGGGGCGGCGGGCGAGGGCAGCGGCCTGGGCTTGGCGATTGCCTCGCGCATCGCGAGCCGCCACGGGGCCGCTCTGACCTTGCGCAACAATGCGCACGGCATTGGATTGTCGGTCACGGTATCGCCTCTGCAAGCCGCTTCACCCACCCTTCATGAGAGGGCGGGCTGATGTGCGCGTTTGCTTTCCCTTTCCACTTGGTAGCCGTCGGAGGTAGATAGGCGCTGCGAGCGCCAACGCAGGCGGGGCGGGAGAGGTCCGCAAGTGAGCCGTATCTCATCGCTCGCCCGCTTCCTCTTGCCGCCGGTACTGGGCGGCAAGCTTGTCTTGTTGCGTCGGCGGCACGGGATCGTAATGGCTCAGTTCGATGCTGTAGTTGCCATCGCCCCCCGCCATCGCGTTCAGGCGCGATTGATACTCGCTCAGTTCGGACAACGGCGCTTTCGCGGTCACCACCACCGATTGGCCGTTGAGCGTCCGTGAGCCGTGAACCTGCGCCCGCCGCGACGATAAGTCGCCGATGATGTCGCCCATCGCCGCCTCGGGCGCGGTGACTTCGAGATCGACGACAGGCTCGAGCAAGGTCGGTTGCGCTTTGAGCACGGCATCGATGAATGCTTTGCGGCCCGCGACGACGAATGCAACCTCCTTCGAATCGACGGGATGGTACTTGCCGTCATGAACCACCACACGAACGTCCTGCATCGGAAAACCGGCGAGCGGGCCGCTTTCGATGACTTGAAGAATGCCTTTTTCGACGGCGGGCATGAATTGCCCTGGAATTGCACCGCCCTTGACCGCATCGACGAACTCGTAACCGGCGCCGCGCGGCAACGGCTCCACGCGCAGCATGACTTCTCCGAATTGACCGGCACCGCCCGTTTGCTTTTTGTGGCGGTAGTGCCCTTCGGCCGCCGCGCCGATCGTCTCCCTGTAGGCGATCTTGGGCGGCCGCGTGAGCACTGCGAGCTTATATTGATCGGCAAGCCGCTCGAGCATATGCCGCAAGTGCAGTTCGCCCAAACCACGCACGACCGTTTCGTTCGTTCCTGCGGGATGTTCGATCCGCAAGCAGGGATCTTCGGCGGCGAGCTTCTGCAGAATCTCCCACAGGCGCTGCTCGTTGCCGCGGCGTTCCGGCTCGATGGCGAGCGCGTAGATCGAGTTCGGAAACTCGAGCGGCGCGAGATGGATGTCGCCATCCTCGAGCGCATCGTGCAAGACGGCGTCGTAGCCTATCTCGTCGACCTTCGCCGTTGCGCATATATCGCCCGGCCCCGCTTGCGCGATGTCGGCGTGCTCCTTGCCTTGGAGCCGCATCAGGTGGGCGACGCGAAAAGGCTGGCGCGCGCTGCCGATGTACAGCAGTGCGTCGCGCCGCACCGTTCCTTGGTGCACGCGGAACACCGCCATTTTGCCGATGTAGGGGTCCACCACGATCTTGAAGACGTGTGCTAGGACGTGCTTGCCGGCGTCCGGCGCCGCGCGCACCGTTTCTCGCCTACCGTCGACTTCGCGGTAAAAGAGGGGAGGGTTGCCTTCGAGCGGGCTGGGCAGCAAGCGCACCAAGACGTCCAAGAGCTGCTCGATCCCTGCGCCCGTCGCGGCCGATGCAAAGCAAATCGGCACCAAATGCCCTTCGCGCAACGCTTGCTCGAGGGGCGCATGCAATTGTTCCGGTTCGATCGCTTCGCCCTGCTCGAGATAAAGCTCCATCAAATCGGCGTCCAGTTCGATGACCTGGTCGACGAGCGCGTCGTGCGCCGATTGGACGCTGAGAAAATCGGCCTCGCCCGCGGGATTGAAAAAGCAATCGACCACATGCTGGGCCTGCTGCGCGGGAAGATTGATCGGCAAACAGGTTTTGCCGAATGCGTCTTGGATCTGTTCGACGAGTCCCGGCAAATCGACCTTCTCGCCGTCGATGCCGTTCACGATGATCATCGTGCAGAGTTTGCGTGCTTTAGCCCAGGCCATCATGCGGCGCGAGGCCATTTCCACGCCGATGCGCGCATTGATGACGAGCGCCACCGTTTCCACGGCAGCGAGGGCGCTCATCGAAAGCCCGCAGAAATCGGGGTAGCCCGGCGTGTCGACGAGGTAGACGCGCGTACCGTGGTAATCGAGGTGCGTCACGGCGGAGCTCAGCGAATGGTGGTATTTGCGCTCCAGCGGATCGGAATCGCAAACGGTGGTGCCGCGCTCCACACTGCCGGCGTTGTGAATGGCGCCGCTGCGATGCAGCAACGCTTCGATCAACGAGGTCTTGCCGCAGCCGGCATGGCCGACCAACGCGACGGTACGAATGGCTTCGGGGTGATGGTCCATGGCCGCCCTCGTCCTGCGATCGCAATGGGGCAATTATTGGCGAAAACGCGGCCTACCGCCAGGTGGATGCGCGCCGGTCGACCCTGCCGGCGGGCCGCCCGCGTGGCCTGGTGCGCAATAGCGGTGAGGGGCAACCGCGCAGGAAGCCTATCATGAGATCTATCATCATACTAATTAGGCCGCGCGAGCAGGATGAGTCCAGTGGTTATTCGAGATAAATCGAGCTCTTCCGGTTGAAACGATTTCTGCATCCAAACATTCAATACATAACAATTGTTAAGTCACCGATTGCGAAGTGCCGCCTCTCCAAGCGGAGTCGATGGGTTTCTAGGTGGTGGTTCGGTGTTGCGCAGTTCTTTCGTCCGCAATTCGGGTTTTTCGACCGTCGAATTTTGAACATGTGAAAAAGCACGATGGCTTTCCGTTATGGAATAACAATCCTAAATTTTCCTGTGCTTCCTTGACAGCGAAACTCTTACTCACTAGATTCTCTCTCAACATGTATTCGAAAAGATTCCGACCGAGTGGGCGCGAATCAATCGTGAAGCCGCCGTAGCGCGGCTCGTGCGGAGACGAGTTTTTGACGCGGGGCACCTTGGATGCAATGCTATCCGAAGCAAAGCGGTACTGATCGCCGCGCCGCGCGCGGCCTGTGGCGACAGCGGCACTCGGCGCTTCATCGTCCGGACCCGAGACGGCCACATGCCGTCCCTGGCCGCACCGGAATCCATCCTTACCAGTCCGTGGTTCGCGAGAAAGCCCGATAGCGGCTCGTCAACGCAGCGGCACACAAAGCTGCCACGTTTTTCCGATGCTTTCGGCCCTGACGCCGAGGGGTAACTGCACCTGATCGATGGCGATGCCCCCCGCGTGCCGGCACGGAGGATTACCAGGATGTTCGGTTCGAGTAGTAGCGACGTGTTTATTCATTAAATAACCGAGGGCATAAACATGGGCGGCGATGTCGTGCGTTATGGAGATTCAATCGTCTTGGAAAGTTGCGACGGTAGCGACCCTTTGTATTTGGGGTTCGTCAGGCGGTTCGAAGGCCGCCGCAATCCGCTGTTGCTGTCGACGGAGGTATCGGAAGCCGATAAGCATCCGGCAAGCGATTATCAGTGGCGCTTGCTGCCGGTGGTGGGCGCGAAGCGAAAATGGGGCGACCCCGTTCAGTTCGCCGATCGCCTCCGGCTACAAGCGGTCGACGACAAGGGCAACTCGCGGATGCTCTCGGTCAGCCGTTTGGATAATCGGTCGATCATGGCCGAACGGCGCCCGACCTGCGTCGACTCGTGCACCTGGTGGGTGACGTACACGAGCGAACTGAGGGTGGGGCGTGACGGCCACGTCTGCCCCTCGGGCGATCTGTCGCCACATCTCAAGTATGGAGAGCTGAACTACGTCGGACTCGTCAACGGCGCGCGATATCTGGCCGCGATAGACGACCAATACCGGATTCTGCGCAAGCGCACCGTATTGCTCGACGATTTGCCCGAGACCGGGACGGCGACATGGTGGCACGTCCGACGCTCGCTTCCCGAACGCGTATCGCCCGCGCGCGCAGTGCAAGGCGCGCTATCGGTGCGCGCGGGGACAGCGCGCGCGCTCTCGATCGCCTAGGGGACGCGTGGCCGGCTCGGCGCGCTTGGTCTGCGCCGAGCCCCGCACGCCTCATCGCCAAGCCAACGAACCAGCGCTTTCAGCGGCCTGCTGGAACTTGAATCGGAATCACTTGGAATCACGAAAAGCGCCGCACTCGCGTTCCGCATCGAACACGAGTGCGGATGACGCTCGCTCCGGTCAGAAACTGTGCTTGATCCCGATGTTGGCCGCGACCGTTCTCGCCGCCGTCGCCGTTCCACCGGCGAGGATCGACGTCTTCAGTCCTTCCAGCGGATCGACGGTGCCGACCGCCCCGGCATCGATGTACGCGAGTTGCTCATACAGCGTCGTGCGCTTCGAAAGGAAGTAGTCGTTGCTCAGCACCAGCGCTTTCGCTGCACTATTGTGCGCACCCCTGTATGCGTTGTAGTAACCGGCCAGCGTTGCGGTGTTCGCGCTGCTCCACCGGTAGTCGATGCCCGCGCCGAACGAATGAACCGTGGAGATGTCCGTCCCGGCGAGCGTGCGATCGATCACGTCGATATAGTTGAACTTGCCGGTTACCGGGCCATAGGGCACCGCGATACCGGCGCTCCACAGCCGGCTGACGTTCGCGCCAGTCACGCTGTCTGCGATCGTCTGATATGACGCAGAGACCGTAAGCGGGCCGGTATAGGTCGCGCCCAGGGAGATTTCGCTACCGCGCTTCAAACTGCCTGCGACGCCACCGAGCGAATAGGCCGCACCCATCCAGACGGGGCCCAGCGTGTTCGAGTATTGCACCGCGTTGCCGATGAACACGCCGACGTCGTTGCCGGGGCTGGTGCCCGCGCCCATGGCATTGCCCGGTGCGGCGAGCTGCGTATAAGCCCACGGATACAGACCCGACAGGTTCTCCTTCATGCCGCGCGGGTCGGTGGTCAGCGCGGCAAGCAACGACGGACTGTATTGGCGCCCGAGCGTCACCGTGCCCCACGTCGTGCTCAATCCGACATTGGCCTGGCGCCGGAAGATTTCCGCCGAGTAGCCCGGGCCGCTGGTCAGCGTGCCGGAATTGCTGCTGAAGTGGCCTTCGAGATCGAATACGGCCTTCATGCCGCCGCCGAGATCCTCAACGCCGCGAAGCCCCCAGATGCTTGGGCTGATACCGCCGGTCGCGAGCTGCACCTGACTGCCGGAGCCGGTGGCCGCGTGGTTCGTATAGAGCAGGCCCGCGTCGATGACTCCGTAGAGCGTCACCGACGATTGCGCGGCGGCTGCGCCCGCCGTGCAGCTGAGCATGACCGCCAGAACACATCGTCGATAGTGCTGATTCCGCATAGTGTCTCCATCAATTTTGAATTGGCCGAACCGGGTCGGCTCCTTTGTCGAGCAATGCACCAATCCCCTGAGGGAACGGCGCCGCGAGCGAATGCAACATGCATGCCAGTTTTTACTTGCCGTGTCGGCCCGATAGTTAGGACGCCTATGCATCGGGCGGGAGCCGGCAAGCCAGCCCCCGATAGCCCAAGCCCTGGGTTCTCGGATCGATCTCATCGAAGAGCGATGCGTCGGCTCGTGTGTTCTGTATTGCGACAACCTTGCGACAATCGGCGAACACTCGTACGGCAGGACGGAAAACGTTTCCGCCTGTTCAATGGTGTCGTGCATCCGTGCATTCGCACTGGGTTGCATTCCATCGAAGGCGTCTGCACGGGCCGGCCGCCGCGGCGAAGGAAGGTTGGTCGGATTTGGCAGGTCATGTGTGATGGACGCGAACATGACCTGAATCGGCGCGAGCGGCTCTGCGCGAGAGCCGCCGCCGCACCGCGAGGAACTACTTCAAGACTTCGGCAGCCCCCTATAGAGAGGGCGTGCGAATGAATGAGCGGATAGACAACCGGGCGCACGAGCGTGGCCGCTCGGGGCAAAAAGGACCGTCAGCGGCGTGCCGGCCCGGCCGCGACGTTCAGAAGAGCGAAACCTCGAACGACTGCGTTAGAACGTAACCGTCGTGCGCACGCCGACGACGAACGTATTGCGTAATGCTTGCGTTTGATCGTTTGGATTCTGGCCGGCCCCCGCATTGAAGGTGTACTGCGCGTCGCCTTGTACGATCCACCACGGCGTCACTTGATATTGGTAGGTTGCTTCGAGCGCAGTCTCGCTGCCGCGCACGACGTAGCCCCTGTCGGCGTCCAGCGCGCGCGCATGGCTACCCACCTTCACGTACGCGAGGGCCAAGCCGACGCTGTCGTTGTCCCGGCCCTTGAACGGGGCCTTCATGACCACACCCAGATTGGCGCTCATGCTGATGAGGTTGCGATCCCCGGGCGCACCCATTACCCGCGCGAACACGCCGATGCTGCGCGGGCTATCCGCGCCCGCGCGCCACACCATTTGATCGGCTACGGCATAAAAACTGTAATCGCCGCGGTGTTGCTCCGCGGCGCCGGTCGAAGCAGGGGAGGCCAGCGAAAGACCCGCGCCATCCGAGCGCTGATCGGCGAACCGTTCGTTGTTGTACCAGAGGCCAAGCTTGTAGGTGCCGGGCAATCCGCCGCTCGCCTTGACTGCATCGGAGCCGGCTTGACCTTGCGGCGGCTGGTTGACGGCGTACTGAAGCTCGCCGATGTAAAGCGCCCCATTGTGCAGATCGAAGCGGGTGCCGCTGCCGTTCAATCGCTGCGGATCGCCCACGCCGGGCGCCGGGTTGCCGTCGAATACGCCCGCCAGGGCCATGAGCGACGGCGTGAGTTGCGCCCGCACGCGCACGCCAAGCG
Source organism: Trinickia sp. Z7 (assembly GCF_056498045.1). Classification (NCBI taxonomy): domain Bacteria; kingdom Pseudomonadati; phylum Pseudomonadota; class Betaproteobacteria; order Burkholderiales; family Burkholderiaceae; genus Trinickia; species Trinickia sp. Z7. The sequence goes on along the minus strand of NZ_JAUEQW010000005.1, from coordinate 107,214 downwards.
AGGACAACGGATAAGCGGGGCCGCCCGAGGGCATATCGTACGAGGGCACGCCGGCCCACCCGAACATCGTGTTCACGAACGTGTTGGCGTACGTGCTCACCATGAATTCCTGGTCGAGGCTCTGCTGCCCGATCTTGACGTCGACACGCTCGCCCAGGATCGACTGCTGATACCAGAGTTCCCACAGACGCGTGGTGTCGTCCGCCTCGATGCCGCTCGCGGTGTTGAGCGTGCCCAGGTTGTATTGGCTCAGGTTGCGCCCATGAATCTGCAGCGCGCTCACGTTGAAAGCGCCGCCCGGCAGGCCGAAGGCCTTGGCGGTGTCGATGCCGAACGTCGCCGTGGTCAAACCGTCGTACGCGCCGCCGCGAGCAAGGCCGCCGCGCAGATTCGCGAGGTATTCGCTCGTCTCTGTCAGCGTGAAGGTTGCGCCGTGCTTATCGAGCCACGGACGCAGTCCGCCCATGTCGCCGAGCAAATTCTGACGCGTGGCGAGGCTATCGGATGCCTCCGGCGATGCGGCCTGGGCGCTGCTGTCGGCTCCGGCCGATTGCGGCGGCGAATCGGGCGCGCCCGCAGCCACGGCCGCGCACGATGTCAGCGCGCTCAAGACCAGCGCGGCGCAACGATTCAAAGGAAGGCAGGCGCAGCGGGCAACAGCTTGAGACATCGAAACTCCTTAATTTTTTCATGACGCGGCCGCCGCCGGTTGCATGGCGGGGACCCGGTTTGCGAAATGACGCATCGCGCCGCGTGGCCGAATGACTTGGCGCGAGATGGGAACGCATTCTACTCAGCAAACCGGAAAATTGAAACCGTAATGCGACTTATTCGCATTAGTCCTCGATGTTATTCGCGCAGCGCCGCTCGCCATCGTTGCGCGCGTTCCCCCTAAGCGCCCGGGTCTTCGTCGGGGATCGCGGCAAGCTCGGCAAGCCATGCGTCGGCGCTCGAATCGCTCGGCGCACGATAATCGCCGCGCGGCGATAAAGAGCCGCCGGAGCCGACTTTGGGGCCGTTGGGCAAACAGCTGCGCTTGAACTGCTGCCCGCCGAAGAAGCGCTGGAGAAACACGCCGAGCCACGTTTTGATCGCCCCGATCTCATAGCTGCGCCGCTTTTCCGGCGGCAAATCCGGCCATGATCCCAGCGCGACGTCATGCCACGCCGTCCATGCGAGAAAGGCGACTTTCGAAGGCCGGTAGCCGAAGCGCAGGAGATAGTACAAGTTGAAATCCTGCAATTCATAGGGCCCAACTTTGTCCTCCGTGCGCTGAATGTCCCCAGCTTCTCCCACAGGGATGAGTTCGGGACTGATCTCGGTATCGAGCACATCGAGCAAAACGGCGCTGGCCGCCTCGCTCACGGAGCCCCATTGCGCGCTACGGCGAATCAAGTATTGAATCAACGTCTTGGGCACGCTCGCGTTCACGCCATAGTGCGACATGTGATCGCCGACCCCGTACGTACACCAACCCAGTGCGAGCTCGCTAAGATCGCCCGTGCCCACGACGAGCGCGCCGTGTCGATTAGCGATCCTGAACAAATGGCTCGTGCGCTCGCCGGCTTGCACGTTCTCGAACGTGACGTCGTGCACCGGTTCCCCGTTCGCATAGGGGTGGCCGATATCCTCGAGCATGCGCAGGCAGCTCGGCCGAATATCGATCTCCTTCGCCTCGCAGCCCATGGCGGCGACAAGGCGTCGCGCCTGGTCGAGCGTACGCGCGCTCGTGCCGAAACCGGGCATGATGCAACCGATGACCGCCGTGCTGGGCAACCGCAATGCTTGGACAGCGCGCATGCATACGAGCAGCGCCTGGGTGGAATCGAGACCGCCCGAGACGCCGATGACGAGCCGTGACACATTGGCCGCCCGCATGCGGGTAACGAGCCCTTGCACCTGAATGTCGTAGACCTCGCGGCAACGCTCGTCCCGGCGCGCGGGGTCCGAGGGAACGTAGGGAAAGCGTTCATACGTGCGCGCGAGCGGCAGGCGAATCGTGCGCGGCAACGCGGCGGGCACCGATACGGTTCGAAAGCGGGCGCAGGCGTCGCGATGAGCATGCGCCGTGTCGCCGAACGTCGTTTGCCTCATGCGCTCGTTGACGAGCCGATCGAGATCGATATCGGCGAAGACGCATTGCGGCGCGTCGAGAAAGCGACGCGTCTCGGCCAGCGCATTCCCGTTTTCGTAAATGACGCCGTGACCGTCCCAGGCGAGATCCGTCGTCGATTCGCCGTAGCCCGCCGCGCTGTATGCGTACGCGGCCAAGCATCGAGCCGATTGATCGCCCACTAGCGCGCGGCGAAAATCGGCCTTGCCCACGGTCACGTTCGATGCGGACAGATTGAGCAACACCGTGGCGCCGGCCAAAGCCGCGAACGACGATGGCGGCACCGGCACCCATAGGTCTTCGCAGATCTCGATGTGGAACGTGAGCAGCGGTTGCTGTTCGAAGCGAAACAGCAGGGCGCTGCCGCATGGAACCTCGGCTTGGCCCAGCAGCGAAATAGATTCGCGCAGCAAACGATCGCCAGGCGCAAATTGCCTCGGCTCGTAATACTCCCGATAGTTCGGCAAATAGGTCTTGGGCACGACCCCGAGTAGCCACCCTCGGTGGATCACCGCGGCGCAGTTGAAAAGCATGCCGTCGATCTCGAGCGGCAAACCGACCACGACCACCGATTCGACGTCGCGCGAAGCAGCCGCCACCTCGCCCAGTGCGGCGAGGCTCGCATCGAGCAACGCGCGCTGATGAAACAGATCGTCGCATGAGTACGCCGACAGTCCCAGCTCGGGAAACAGCGTCAAGGCTGCGTGTCGCCCTTCGGCTTCACGCAGGAGCGCTATCGTTTCCTTGGCGTTCGACGCGGGGTCCGCCACATGGGTACGTGGTACGGCAACCGCGATGCGTGCGAAGTTGTGCCGGTACAAATTGAAGAAACTCGGTCCATCGGTCATCGCACATCCCCCTCGGTCGAAAAGGCGAAATCGGCTGGCGGAAAGCGGCGCTCGGCACGCAGCGGACGGCGCGGCGGGTCCCTCGCGAACGGCCGTGGTCTCCGCTCTTACGCGATGCCGGGGCGCGCTTTCCGTATTGATAGCAGATCGGGGCGGCACATGCCGTTCGTTCGCGCTTTCGCGTCGCGCAAGGGCCGATGGATCCCGCGGGGGATCGCTCGACGGCGCCCGCTACGGGAAGATTGCCGCCGCCGCAGGGCATATCGCGCGACCGACCGTTGACCTTGGTCAACCGCCGCGTCTTCACGCATGCCTATAGTCAATGCATCGAAGATGACCACCCATTCGTCACGTGCGATCCAGGCAAATCAGGGAGATTGTGATGTTGTCCATAAAGAATCTGAAGATGGCCGCGCTTGCCGCGGCAGGCGCGGCGCTCGTTTCGATCACCGTGGCGCCCGCACCGGCGTTCGCCCAAGCGTCCGGCGCCAGGGGTTCCGGCGGCAGAAATGGCTATGGTCCGGGTTCCGGCATGATGGGCGGCGGCTATGGCTACGGCATGGGCATGGGCATGGGCATGATGGGTGGAGGCCCTGGTCGAGGCATGATGGGCGGCGAATTCGGCGGCGGTCCCGGCATGATGGGCTACGGCGGCGGCTGGTTGGACGCGTTGGGCCTGAGCGACGAGCAGCGAACCAAGATCAATCGGATCCAAGACGATACGCGGCACGCACATTGGGCGCTCATGAACAGCATGATGGATCAGCAGGCCAAACTGCGCGACTTGTACGAAGCGCCCAAGCGCGATTCGGCGGCGATCGACGATACCTACAAGACGATCGGCGATCTGAGGCAAAAAATGATCGACTCTTCGGTCGAAGCGCACAAGCGGATGGAGGCGGTGCTCACCGCCAAGCAGCTCGAGAAGCTGCGCGCCTATCGCGAGCAGGATCGCTGGGGCTGGTAACCGCGCGTAGAAAAAAAAGGCCGAACGAATCGTTCGGCCAAATCGCCTCGTCAGTCGGAGATCGATGCGGGTCTCGCCCGCGAAGAAGGTGGGAGCGGCCGGGCGATGCTGCGCCCGGTACGCTGCCCGGTAAGGGTTGAAGTTAAGCGCCGGTGTTCATTTCAGTGCACGCGACGGCTGCGGCGCAGGTGATCGAAGAAAACGGCGAGCAACAAAATACCGCCGCGTATCAAATACTGATAGAACGTGGGCACGTTCAGCAGGCTCATCGCATCTTGCACGGAACCCATGATCAGCACGCCGACGAGCACGCCCGAGATCGTGGCGACGCCCCCCGTCAACGACACGCCGCCCAGCACGCACGCCGAAATCACGCCCAGTTCGAGCCCGACCGACGTCTTCGGATCGCCCAAGCTCATCCGCGACGCAAGCATGACGCCGGCAAATCCCGTCACCAGCCCTTGCAAGACGAACACGAGGACCTTGATGCGTGTGACCGGCAAGCCTGCCAGCAGCGCGGCTTCGCCATTGCCGCCGACGGCGAGCACGTTCTTGCCGAACACCGTCTTGCGCAAGATGAAGCCGAACACGACGAAGCCGACGATGTTGCTCCAAATCGGGTAGGAGATGCCGAGGAACGAGCCGCCGCCGAGGTCGAAGAAGCGCTCTTCGGAAATCATGACGGCGTCGCCGTTCGACACGATGAAGGCGAGGCCGCGCACGACTTCCATCATGGCGAGCGTCACGATCAGCGAATTGATGCGATAGCGCGCCACCAACACGCCGTTGACTAGACCGACGGCGCCGCCCGCGAGCACACCCGCCGTGACGCCAAGGAACACGCTATGCGTGACCGTGATCAGCGTGGATGCGACCACCCCGGAGAAGGCCACGATCGAAGCCACGGAAAGGTCCACCTCCCCGAGCGCGAGCACGAACATCATCGTGACCGCGATCGAGCCGATCAACGTGACCGACAGCAGCAACCCCTGCATGTTTCGGCTCGTCAGGAAATCGGGCACCGTGAAGCACAGGACGATGAACAAAATCGCGAACACCATGACGATGCCGGATTTGTTGAGCAGCCGCCAGGTTTTCGCCGCATAGGCGGCCGGCCCGCGCGCAGCGGGTTGCGAAAGGGTTTGAGGTTGTTGCATGGTCTCGTCTCGTTCGTTGCCGCTGGCTGCGCGGCAGGAAAATCAGTAGTGCTAATGAATCGGTGAAATCGATGCGTCAGCGGGGCAGTGCAAGTTTGATCAGTTGATCGGGGGTAGCTTGCTCCTTGGGCAAATCGCCCACGACACAGCCTTCCTTCATGACGATGATGCGATCGGAAACCCCGATCACCTCCGCCAGATCGCTCGATACGAGCAACACGGTCCGGCCCGCTTCGGCAAGGCCATAGAGCAGGTCGTAAATCTGCGCGCGCGCTCCGACGTCGATCCCGCGCGTGGGCTCGTCCATGACGAACACGTCGATCTGCTCGGCCAGCCAGCGCGCCAGAATCACCTTCTGCTGGTTGCCGCCCGAGAGCGTGCCGATGGGCGTATTGCCGTCGCGCGTCTTGATCGACAGCTTCCCGATGTAGTCGTCCGTCAGCTCGCGCTCGCGCCGCTCGTTGAGCAGCCAACGAGCGAAGCTCGAATGGCGTCGCGCACTGATGTTCATGTTGTCGGCCACCGACGCGATCGCGACGATGCCTTCCTGCTTGCGGTCTTCAGGGCACATGGCAATGCCGGCCCGCACCGCGTCCCGCGGCGTGCCGAAGCGTCTGGCGCGGCCATCCAATTCGATGTGCCCAGCGCTCGGGCGCACGGCGCCGCACACGAGCTTCATCAACTCGGAGCGCCCCGCGCCGACGAGGCCGAAAAACCCGAGAATCTCGCCACGGCGCGCGCTGAAGGAAACAGGCTGCGCCAAGCCCGGGCCGAGCAACGCTTTGGCTTCGAGCCGCACGTCGCCGACCGGGCGCGCGCGATAGCCGTAGACATCGCGAATCGAGCGTCCGACCATCGAACTGATCAGGCGATCGCGGTCGAGCCCATCGACCGAGTCGAAGGTCTCGATCGAGTGACCGTCGCGAAACACGGTGACACGGTCGCACAGCTCGTAGACCTCGTCCATCCGATGCGTGACATAGACGATGGCGCGGCCTTCGGCGCGAAGGCCATTGATGATTTTGAACAACTGCGTCGTTTCGCGCGCCGAGAGCGAGCTCGTGGGTTCGTCGAAGGCGATCACGCGTGCATCGCGCATGAGCGCCTTTCCGATCTCGATCATTTGGCGCTGCCCGATCGAAAGATCCTTCACTTGCGCGCGCGGGTCGATGCGCTCGCCCAAACGTTCGAGCGTCTCGGTGGCGCGCTCGATCAGCGCCCGTTCGCTGAGCACGCCAAGACGGCTCGGCAACTGGCCGAGCATCAGGTTCTCGGCCACGGTCAATTCCGGGACCAGGTGCAATTCTTGGTAGATGATGGCGATCCCGGCTTCGATCGCCGCTTTGGTGCCGGAAAAGTGTTGCTCGACGCCGCCGAGTTTCAACGTGCCCGATTGCGGCACGTTGACACCCGAAAGCACCTTGAGCAGCGTCGATTTACCGGCGCCGTTCTCGCCCATCAAGCCGTGCACTTCGCCGGCGCGTACCGCGAACGACACACGATCGAGGGCGAGCACGCCGGGAAAACTGACGGTGATCCCGTCCAGCTGCAGGTATGACGAAGCCGGATCGGCATTCGTCGCGTCCATGCGGCTTGCGCCGCTCTCTACCGTAGCATCGTTCGCGTCATGCATGACGTTTAAATCCCCAGTTCCTTACGCACGTCGAGCCAGTTGGTGCGCGTCATCAGCTTGCCCGTGGTTTGCGTATCGGCGGGCGGCTGCTTGCCCGTCTTGATCCACTGCACCAAGTTCTCGGCGCTGTCCTTGCCGTGGTTCGTCGAGCTCACCGCGATCGTGCCGTAAAAGCCCGTCGGTTCCTTCTTCTGGAACTCGGCAAACGCTTCGCCCGCACCGTTGATGCCCACGCCGATCACGTCGGCCGACGGAATATGCAACTGCTCCGTGGCCCGCACGCCGCCCAGCACCGATTCCTCGTTCAGCGCGAACACCACCCACTTCTTGATGTTCGGGTGCTTCGACAACACCGGCGAAGCAGCGACGAAGCCGCCTTCGTCGTCGGTCGTCTTTTGCGGCGCGTCGAAGATGTTTTCCTTCTTGAAGCCGTTGGCGAGCAGCGTTTGCGTCGCACCGTCCGTGCGCAGCTTGGCCGTCGGCAGTTCATAGTCGGAGATGCGGATCGCGCCCACTTCCTCCGGCTTCCAGCCGCGCCGCTTCATCTCGTCGGAAATCGCTTGGCCCACTTGATTGCCGATCTTGAAAGCGGACATGCCCAGGTGCGGCACATCGGCAAGCGGCTTGCCGGCGGAATCGACGAGCTGATCGTCCACCGTGACGAACTTCATGCCGTACTTCTTGGCACGCGCTTGAATCGCCGGTCCGAGGCGCACGTCGGGGGCGCAAATCACGAAGCCCTTCGCACCTTGTGCACCCAGATTGTCGATCGCGCTCAGAACGCGCTCGCCATCGGGCGTGCCGATGTTGACGACCGAAAAGCCCTCGCTCTTGCCAAGCGCAGTGGCTGCCTTCTCCTCGTTGATGAACCACGCCTGCTCGGGCATCTTCACCAGGAAGCCGATTTTCAAGGGCTCGTCTGCGTGGACGCCAAGCGGGACCGCGAGGGGAGCGGCCAAAAGAGCGGCCATCGTGGCGCGCAACGTGAAGCGGCGAAGCTTGCTGGTCATACTAGTCTCCTTCTTGTCGGTCTCAGTGGACCGTGTTGTGACTCAAAAGCGAATCGATACAAACGTTAGTAGTCCTAATCAACTGCCTGCGTTCCCCGATAGCGGGCTCGTTCGGAGCCCGTCAGTCAACGCGACGGGTAGGGAGCGGCGTCAAGGCCGAGCTCGGGTCCGGCCGGCTCGATACGGCAACCGGCGTTCCGGCCGAAAACCGCTCCCGCAAATCACTCGACGAACGGTTCGAGGCTCTCCCGTCTTCCAAGCAGGAAGGCGTCGGCGACGATGCCAAGCGGGCGCACATCCACATCCCGCTCTCCGCGCGCGATCAGATTGCGCCAGTGAGCATAGAGAGAGGGATACTCATGCACCGCACCGAGCGCGACTTCGCGGCCGTCGATCTGCAGACGATTGCCGCCCTGGGACAGCAGTAAGACGCCATCGGCCGTTTTGACCTCGATTTCCCACAATTCCTGCGGCCCATGGCGCCAATCGAACTCGATATGCACGGGTACGCCCGCGGCGTCGAACAGTTCGAGATCCGCCGAGATCGGCATTTGCCGGTTCGACGGGATGCCGAGCGTCGACGACACGAGCGCGAGTTCGCGAGGCATGATCCGCGTGACGATCGATAGCGCGTTGATGCCGGGATCGAACACACCTAGGCCGCCGGGTTCCCAGATCCACGTTTGCCCTGGGTGCCAACGGCGTACATCCTCTTTCCAGCGCACGTTCACCGAGCGGATCTCTTGCGTGGCGAGCCAGGTGCGTGCCGCCTCAACGCCCAGCGCATGCCGCGAGTGCCAACTCGCGAACAGCGTCAGGCCGGCGCGGCTAGCCATTTCCTCGAGCACGCGCACTTCGCTCAAGCAACCGCCTGGAGGCTTCTCCAGCATGACATGCTTGCCCGCGGCGAGCGCCGCGCGGGCCTGCGCGAAGCGCGGCAGCGGAGGCGCGCTCAGCGACACGGCTTCGACATGGGGCTCCGCGGCCAGCAGCGCTTCGAGCGTGGGGTAATTGCGCACCCCCTCCACGCTGGCATTGCGGCTGGCGCAGGCGACCAGCTCGAAACGCGGGTCGGCCGCGATCGCCGGCAAATGTTGGTCACGCGCAATCTTGCCGATGCCGACGAGCGCGATAGAAATCTTCTTCATCTCAGCCTCGGCGATCACAGGCCCCAACGCAACGCGAGCGGGTTCGCCTCACGTGCGAGTTCCAGCAACTCGGCGCGAGTGGCTGGCGCGAGCGGGTCCAAGGGACGGCGCACCGCATCGCTCTTGATCACGCCGCCTTCCTTCATCACCGTCTTGGCCGCACGCAAGCCGCATTGGCGGTTCTCGTAGTTGATGAGCGGCAGGATCCGCGCATAACCGGCACGCGCCTGATCGCGACGGCCCGCACGGTGATCGTCGAACACGGTGCGAATCAGGTCGGGCAGCAGCGCGCTCGCCATCGTGCCGGTTGCGCCGGCATCGAGGTCCGGCAACAAGGTAATGGCTTCCTCGCCGTCGAACGGGCCTTCGATCGCATCGCCGCCCGCGGCGATCAGCGCACGCAGCTTGGCGGCCGCCTGCGGCACTTCGATCTTGAAGTAGCGAACCAGCGGCAGCTCGCGCGCAATCCTCACGAGGAACGGCACGCTCAACGTCACGCCGGAAAGCGGCGCATCTTGGATCATGACCGGCACGTTCGCGGACGCAGCGATCTGCGCAAAGAAGTCGAACATGGCGTTTTCATCGACACGCAGCGTCGCACCGTGGTACGGCGGCATCACCATGACGATGCTGGCGCCGGCGGCAGCGGCGCGCTGTGCGCGCTCAGCTGCGATCTGGGTGCTGAAGTGGCTGCACGTGACCATCACCGGCACACGCCCGGCTACGTGCGTCAAGCACAGGTCGATCAGCACGTCGCGCTCGGCGTCAGTCAGGAGGAACTGCTCGGAGTAGTTCGCGAGAATGCAGATACCGTCCACGCGTTGATCGATCATGCAATCGAGCACGCGGCGCTGGCCTTCGAGATCGAGTTCGCCGGTTTCCGTAAACGGCGTTGGTGCGACTGGGAATACACCCGAGAAAGGGCGGGTCGATACGGTCACTATTCGTACTCCTAATAAAAACTATCCATGCATCCGGTTCAGGCGCGTCAGGCGGGCGCGCAACCCGAGCGGGGCGGTGTCGCCCTGTTCGTCCGCGGCGCCGCGCTTGGCGGGATCGCGCATGGCCGTGCTGCCGAGCCCAGAGCCATTCGATTTGCGCCGCGCGGCTTGCCGCTCGATCACGCGCTGCAGCAGGCAAAACACGCAGAGCAGGGCCCCGATGACGATGCGCGTCCACCACGAGCTGAGCGTGCCGTCGAACGTGATCAGCGTTTGGATCGTGCCGAGCACGCCCACGCCGAACACGGAGCCGATGATGTAGCCGACGCCGCCCGTCAGCAGCGTGCCGCCGATGACGCTTGCCGCGATCGCGTCGAGTTCCATGCCTTGGCCTTGCAAGCCGTACCCCGACAGCACGTACAACGTGAACACGAGGCCGCCCAGCGCCGAGCACAAACCGCCCAAGGCATAGACGCCGACTTTCGTTCGCGCGACGGGCAAACCCATCAGCAATGCCGATTTTTCGTTGCCGCCGAGCGCATAGACGTTGCGCCCGAAGCGCGTGAAATGCGCCACGTAGATCGCAATCGCAAGCGTCACGAGGGCGATCAGCGCGCCTGCGTTGAGCGCACCGCCGCCGATCGGCAAGCTATAGCTCGCCACGGCGTGAAACGACGGCTCGCTGATCGTGATCGATTGCGTGGTGACGAGAAAGCACGCGCCGCGCGCGAGAAACATGCCGGCAAGGGTCACGATGAACGGTTGCAGGCGCAGGTAGTGGATCAGCGCGCCCATCGCCGCGCCATAGGCCGCGCCGATCGCGAGCACGAGCGGCGCCACGGCCCAAATCGGCCAATGCCAACGCTCGGCGCAGACGGCGCAGACGATCGTCGTGAAGGCCACGACGGCGCCGACCGATAGATCGATGCCGCCCGACAAGATCACGAACGTCGTGCCGATGGCGACGATGAGCAAGAAGGCGTTGTCGACGAGCAGGCCGAGCAGAACCTGCATCGAACCGAAGCCGGTATACATGAACGAGCCGAAACCGAACAATGCCGCGAACAGCGCGATCGTCACGACGATAGGCAGCGTGCGTGGATCGAGAAGACGACGAATGAACGCGCTCATTGCACCTCCGTGCGGGCGCGAGTGGAAGAAACCGACGCTGCGAGCCGTGTTGCCAGTTGGGCCAGCAACTCGCGCGCACGCGCCGATTGAATGACGCTCACCACGAGCACGACGATCGCCTTGACGACGAGCGTCGCTTCCGGCGGAACGCCGATCGAATACGTGGTGTAAGTCAGCGTCTGAATGATGAGCGCGCCGAGCACCGTTCCGATCAGAGAGAAGCGCCCGCCTGCGAGCGACGTGCCGCCGAGCGTCACGGCCAGAATCGCGTCGAGCTCGAGCAGCAGGCCGGCGTTGTTGCCGTCGGCGCTGCGCACGTTGGAGCTCGCCAAGATCCCGGCGATCGCCGCGGTCAGGCCGCAGAACACATACACGCCGAAGACGATCGCGCTCGAGCGCAAGCCGACCAGCCGCGCCGCGACGGGATTGACACCGATCGCGCGCACCAGCAAGCCTAGCGCGGTGCGATTGACGAGCAGCGAAGTGATCACGACGACGATCAGCGCAATCCAGACGGCACACGGGACCATCGCCACGAAGCCGTCGCCGAGCCGCAAGTAGCCGCGTGCGCCGATCGGAATGATCTGTCCGCCCGTGAGCAATTGCGCGACCCCGCGCCCGGCAACCATCAGAATCAGCGTCGCGATGATCGGTTGCATACCGACGAAGGCGGCGAGCAGCCCGTTCCATGCGCCGGCCAACAAGCCGACACCCAGTGCGGCGGCAAGCGCGAGACCGACCCGGTTCGGATCGTCCGCCAACAACACGGCAGCCGTGGCCCCGGCGATCGCGACGACCGTGCCCACCGAAATGTCGATGCCCCGGGTGGCAATGACGAGCGTCATGCCGAGCGAGACGACGACGAGCGGCGCAGCGCGGTTGAGAATGTCGATCGGAGCGCCGAACAAGTGTCCGTCGAGCACCGTGATCATCAGGAAATCGTGCCGGTGCGCGACATCAAGTGCGAATAGCAGCAGCAGCGTGACGATGGGCCATAGCAGCGGATGGCGCGCGATCGTCTGCAACGAACGCGAGTTCATGCTTGGCCCCCGGCAATGAGTCGATACACTTCATGCTCGTCGAGCGCATCGCCCGCGAGCTCGGCAACTTTACGGCGATCGCGCAAGACGGCGATACGATCGCTCACGCGCAGCACTTCGCCAATCTCCGAAGAAATCAACAAAATGCCGAGCCCTTTCGCACATAACTGCATCACGCGATCCATGATTTCGAACTTCGCGGCCACATCGATGCCGCGAGTCGGCTCGTCCAGAATCAACATCTTCGGATCGATCGCGAGCCAACGCGCGAGCACCACCTTTTGCTGATTGCCGCCGGAGAGCAATTCGATCGGCTGCTCGATGTCGCGTGCGCGAATCCCGAGCGCCTTCACGTAGTGCTCGGCGATACGCTTCTCCTTGGCGCGGCCGAGCGGGCGCCACCAGCCCATTTTGGCTTGTAGCGCGAGCACGATATTCTCGCGGATCGACAGCGCCGCGACGATCCCTTCCTTCTTGCGATCCTCGGGGCAGTAGCCGATGCCATGCTTCACCGCGTGGCGCGGCGAACCGAGCTTCACAGGCACATCGTCCACGGTGATCGAGCCGGTATCGGCGCGATCGGCCCCGAACAAGAGCCGCGCCGTCTCGGTGCGTCCCGAGCCGAGCAACCCGGCGAGCCCGACGATACGCCCCGATTCGAGCGTCAAATCGATGGGCAGCACCGCGCCGCGCCGCCCGATGCCGCGCATTTCGAAGCGCGGCGACGTGCTGCCGCCCGCGCTGGCGGCGTCGCTAGCCGACGGCGAACGTTTACGTTCGACCGACACCGGAACCTCGCCCACCATCTTGCGCACCAGTTCGTCGACGGGCAAATCCTTCGCCAAATACTCGCCTTCACGTTTGCCGTTGCGCATCACGGTAATGCGATCGGAAATGGCGTACGTCTGCTCCAAGAAGTGCGTGACGAACAGGATCGCGATGCCCGACTGCTTCAGCTTGGTTAGGACTTCGAACAACTTCGCCACCTCGGAATCGTCCAGGCTCGAGGTCGGCTCATCGAGGATCAGCACGCGCGCGTCCACGCTGACCGCGCGCGCGATCGCCACCATTTGCTGCACGGCGATGGGGTAGGTATCGAGCGACTGTGTGACGTCGAGCGAGAGATTCAACTGCGCGAGCGCCTCGCGAGCGCCCGCGTGAATCGCCTTCCAATCGATCGCTCCGCGGCGCCGCGGCTGGCGGCCCGCAAAGATGTTTTCGGCAACCGAGAGGTTGGGGCACAGATTGACTTCCTGGTAGAGCGTGCGAATCCCGGCCGCTTCGGCTTCGAGCGGGGCGGAGAAGCGCACGCTTCGACCATCGACGCGGATCTCTCCCGCGTCGTGCGCATGAACGCCGGTCAGCACGTTGATGAGCGTCGACTTGCCTGCGCCGTTTTGGCCCATCAACGTATGGACTTCGCCCGCAAATAGACGGAAGTCGACGTTCGAGAGCGCATGCACGCCGGGAAACGACTTCGTCAAACCGAGCGTTTCGAGTACGAGAGGGCCGGTCATGGGCTTCGCTCGCTTACCGGGCGCGATCAGTACTTACGCTGCGGCAGCACTTGCGCCGCCACGTTCATCGGGAACACCGTTTCGTTCGTGACGATGCGCTTGGGCAACGTCTTGCCGGCGACGATGTCCTTCACGGCGCTCATCAATTGCGGCCCGAGCAGCGGGCTGCATTCCACGTCGACGTTGATCTTGCCCGCGATCATCGCTTGGAAGCCGCCCTTGGTGGCGTCGAACGAAACGACCTTGACGTCGGTGCCCGGCTTCATGCCCGCTTCTTCCATCGCTTGGATCGCGCCGAGCGCCATGTCGTCGTTATGCGCGTAGACGACGTTGATCTGCTTGCCGTAGGTCTTGGCAAACGCCTCCATCACTTGCTTGCCGCCCGCGAGCGTGAAGTCGCCGCTTTGCGAAGCGATGATCTTGAACTTCGGATCGTTCTTGATGATCTCCATCAGACCCGAATGGCGATCGTTCGCCGGAGCCGAGCCCACCGTGCCCTGCAATTCGGCGATGTTGATCGGACCCGGATTGTCCTTGTAATTCTCTTCCAGCCAGCGGCCCGCCCGACGTCCTTCCTCGAGGAAGTCCGAGCCGATCATCGTGACGTAGAGCGACTTGTCTTTGACGTCGATGTTGCGATCGGTCAAGACCACCGGGATATGCGCATTCTTCGCTTCCTGCAACACCGGCTCCCAACCCGATTCGACGACGGGCGAGAAGGCGATCACATCGACCTTCTGCGCAATGTACGAACGAATCGCACGAATTTGATTCTCTTGCTTTTGCTGTGCATCGGAAAACTTCAGATTGATGCCGGCGTCTTTCGCGGCCTGCTTGACCGAAACCGTGTTAGCCGTCCGCCATGCGCTTTCCGCGCCGACCTGAGCAAAACCCAGGGTGATTTTCTTGCCATCCTGCGCGTGGCTATCCACGACGACCGACATTGCGACCGCAACTCCGAGCAATGCGTTCAGCGCCAACCGTACCGTACGTCCCATGCTTGTCTCCGTTTGTCTGCGTGCTTGATTTTGTTACATCGAACGAACTGCTCACCCGCTCACCGCGAGCGGTTGGTCGGCGGCCCGCGCGGCCGCGTCAATCGGTCGCAACGATCCGCCTCGCGCCAGCACTGCCCTTTCCCGCTGTTCGGCGCGTGATTTTGTAAATAGCCAAACTATAGGCATCACCTTCCTTCGAAGCGATTAGCGTTTTCCCCAGCTTCGCTACCTCAATAGTCATGCTATTTCTATGTCCGATCTTAAGAAAAGTCGCCGCGAAGCCGCTTGATCGTGTCAATATGTGGGAAATTTCGGTGCACGGCCTAGCAAGAAAAGTCATCTTACGATGAATCGCGGCGCAAGCACTCTGATCTTCAATCGTTTTACTATATCTGCCTAAGACAGGCATCGAGCAATGACAGACAAACCCGCCAAGCTTCGCTCCGCCCAATGGTTCGGCACTGCCGATAAGAACGGCTTCATGTATCGCAGCTGGATGAAGAACCAGGGCATTCCCGATCACGAGTTCCAGGGCAAGCCGATCATCGGCATCTGCAACACCTGGTCGGAACTCACGCCGTGCAACGCGCACTTTCGCAAGCTCGCCGAGCACGTCAAACGCGGCGTGTTCGAGGCGGGCGGCTTTCCGGTCGAGTTCCCGGTGTTTTCCAACGGCGAATCGAATCTACGGCCGACGGCGATGTTCACCCGCAACCTTGCCAGCATGGACGTCGAAGAGTCGATCCGCGGCAATCCGATCGATGCGGTCGTGTTGCTGGCCGGTTGCGATAAAACGACGCCCGCGCTGCTGATGGGCGCGGCGAGTTGCGATGTGCCGGCCATCGTCGTCAGCGGCGGGCCGATGCTGAACGGCAAACACGAAGGGCGCGACATCGGCTCGGGCACGGTCGTGTGGCAATTGAGCGAGCAGGTGAAGGCCGGCCGCATTTCGATTCACGAGTTCATGGCTGCCGAAGCGGGCATGTCCCGCTCGGCCGGCACCTGCAATACGATGGGCACGGCGTCGACGATGGCGTGCATGGCCGAGGCGCTCGGCGTGACCTTGCCGCACAACGCGGCCATTCCGGCGGTCGATTCGCGCCGTTATGTGCTCGCGCATCTATCGGGCATGCGCATCGTCGAAATGGCGCTGCAGGACCTGCGGCTCTCCAAGTTGTTGACGCGCGAAGCGTTCGAAAACGCGATTCGCGCCAACGCGGCGATCGGCGGTTCGACCAATGCCGCGATTCATTTGAAGGCGATTGCCGGACGAATCGGCGTCGAGCTCGAACTCGACGATTGGACGCGCATCGGGCGCGGCACGCCGACGCTCGTCGATCTGCAACCGTCGGGCCGCTTCTTGATGGAAGAGTTTTATTACGCAGGCGGGTTGCCGGCGGTGTTGCGGCGCTTGGGCGAGGTAGGGCTGCTGCCGCACCCCGATGCGTTGACGGCGAACGGCCATTCGCTCTGGGAAAACTGCAAGGAAGCGCCGATTTACAACGACGAGGTGATTCGCCCCCTCGCGAAACCGCTGGTTCCGGACGGCGGGTTGTGCGTGCTGCGGGGCAATCTCGCGCCGCGCGGCGCAGTATTGAAGCCGTCCGCTGCAACGGCATCGCTGCTCAAACATCGCGGCCGCGCCGTCGTTTTCGAAAACTTCGACGATTACAAAGCACGCATTGCCGACCCCGAACTCGACGTGACGCGCGATTCGATCTTGGTGATGAAAAATTGCGGGCCGAAGGGATATCCGGGCATGGCCGAGGTGGGCAACATGGGCTTGCCGCCCAAGATCTTGGCGCAAGGGGTGACGGACATGGTTCGCATTTCCGATGCGCGCATGAGCGGCACCGCGTACGGCACCGTCGTCTTGCACGTCGCGCCCGAAGCGCGGGCGGGCGGGCCGCTCGCCATCGTGTGCAACGGCGATTGGATCGAGCTCGATTGCGAAGCGGGGCGCTTGCATCTGGACATTACCGAAGAGGAAATGACCCAGCGCTTGGCCGCCTGGCGCGAGACGAACGCGCGGCCGAACGCGGCGGACGCCAGCGGCTATCGCAACCTCTACGTCGATCACGTGCTGCAAGCGGACGAGGGATGCGACTTCGACTTCCTGGTAGGCTGCCGCGGCGCGGAGGTGCCGCCGCACTCGCATTGACATCGCGAGGGGCTGCCATATAGGGAGGTTCGCGCGCATCGGAACGAGCGGAACGATTGCGCAGCGAACCTCTTCTCTTATCGACCTACCCCGGTCCCAGCCGGAGGAGGGAAAGCCGATACGGCACGCGAGCCCTCATCGGCTCGCCTGACATTCGAATTAGGCGGGATTAGGGCCGCCCCGGCTGCCCGATAACCAGGATCGTCTCGGCATCCGCCTTCGCGTGTTCCAGTTGAACGAGACTTGCTTGCCGCGCCCCAAGCGGATCGCGATGCTCGATCGCCGTCAAAATCGCCCGATGCCGCGGCAATGAAAGGGCATGGGTATCGGGATGGCGGCTGGTCAGCTTGATCGATTCCATCAACGCGAGCGACATCATATTGCCGATAAAGGCGAGCATGTCGTTATGCGTGGCAGCCATGACGGCTCGGTGAAACTCGAGATCGGGTTCCAGCAAATCGCTGGGCGTTTGCGCGCTTTCCATCCGCTCATAGCAACGCCGAATGCGCGCGACGTCTTCTTCGGTCGCTTCCGTCGCGGCAAGCGCTGCCGCAGCCGGCTCGATGATGCGGCGCACCGTGAGTAGCGAACGAAAGAACTCGCCCTCGGGCGTCACGCTGATCGTCCAAAACAACACATCCGGATCGAGCATGTGCCATTCTTCGCGCGGACGCACGACGCTGCCCACGCGCGGCTTCGATACGACGAGGCCCTTCGCGACGAGCACACGCGTGGCCTCGCGCAAGACGGGGCGGCTTACACCGTAGGCTTCGCACAGCGTGGGTTCGGGCGGCAACCGTTCGCCGGGTGCGAACTTGCCGCTGACGATCTCGATGCCGAGTTCTTGCACGATCCGCGCGTGCATGCTCTTGCGGTTCTTGAGATGTCGATAGTCCATAGAGTTCGAGATTGCGGCCGGCCGAGCTCAGCGTCAGATCCGATGCGGAACGCGCGGCGGCATAGGCGGCGAGGTGTTCGCCAGCATAGCACAGGCAATATCCTCATTACGACCCGAATAACCCTTGATGTCCCCTGTATTGCGGAGTCTTTTCGCATTTCGGCCGGGCGGCGAACGTCACGCAAAAAAACGGGAACGCGGCGGCGCGACGTGACATCTATCGCGGCAAGACCCACCCGCTTTCTTCCCTGAACGGACGGAAGCCACCACGACTTAGGAGAGACCACGTGAACCTGAAACCCATACCCAAGCTCTTGCTGGCCGTCGTACTCGCTGCGCCGGCGTTGTATGCGCAAGCGGGTGCCGACGCACCGACCGACGCCCAAATCGCCGCTATCGTCGTCACGGCCAACCAAGTCGACATCGACGCCGGGAAGCTCGCGCAGCAAAAGGGCAGCAGCGACGACGTCAAAGCGTTCGCACAAACGATGGTGCGGGATCACACGGGTGTCAATCAAGCCGCCGCCGATCTGGTGCACAAGCTGAACGTCACTCCCGAACCCAATGCGACGAGCGCATCGCTCAAGCAAGGTGGGGATGAGAACCTGGCGAAGCTGCGAGCGTTGAAGGGCAAAGCGTTCGACAAAGCCTACGTCGCCCACGAAGTGGCTTACCATCAAGCGGTATTGGATGCGATGGACAAGACCTTGATACCCGATGCCAAAAATGCCGAGTTGAAGGCGCTGCTCGTCAAAGTGCGGCCGGCGTTCGTCGCTCACCTCAGCCACGCCAAAGCACTCGATGAGCAACTCGATGGACACGGTCAGGAATAGGCGCGGGCGGCGCTTTCGCGCCATCACGGTGGCCCTTTGCGCCGCCGGTGCGGGCGCGCTCGCATTTGCCCTTCCCGCATCGGCGAAGACTTGGACGATCGCGATCGCCGACATGCAGTTCCAACCTGCGAGCGTAACCGTTGCGCGCGGCGACACAATCGTTTGGGTCAATCATGATCTCGTGCCGCATACCGTCACATCCTCGGCCTCGCGCTTCGACTCGCATACGATCGCGCCCGGCGGCAATTGGCGCTATCGTGCGACGGCGCCGGGACGCTACCCGTACGCCTGTACGTTTCATCCGACGATGCACGCGACGCTGATCGTGAAGGGGACACCATGACCTTGGACCCGGCCGCCGGCGGCACGGCCGCGCGAGACTGGCAACTCGCCGACGATCGCACGCTCGCGGCCGCCGTCGGCGCCGGCGAGCGCGATGCATTCGCTGCCTTGATGCGCCGTTACAATCGTCGGCTTTATCGCCTGGCGCGAGCCATCTTGCGCGACGACGCCGAGGCGCAAGACGCGTTGCAGGACGCCTACCTCGCAGCTTATCGCGCGATCGGCACGTTCCGCGGCGACGCGCAGCTGTCTACGTGGTTGTCGCGGCTCGTGTCGAACGCTTGCCTCGCACGGCTCAGGCGCGACGCACGCAGGCAGGCCGCTGCACCGATGGTCAGCACATCGGCGAACGACGGATCGGATCGCGAACTCATGGATACTTCCCACGCTGCATCGCCCGACGAGGCATTGACGCGCGCTCAACTGCGCCGGTTGATCGAGCGCAAGCTCGATGCGCTACCCGAATCGTTTCGTGTCGTCTTCGTCATGCGCTGCGTCGAGGAACTGAGCGTGGAAGAAACGGCGCAGTGCCTCGGCATCCCCGAGGCGACGGTGCGCACGCGCCATTTCCGCGCGCGCAGCCTGTTGCGTGAATCGCTGGCTCAAGATCTCGATCTAGCAGAGCGCGATGTCTTTTCGTTCGACGGCGCCCGGTGCGATCGCATCGTCGCCACGGTCCTCGCACGCCTCGACGAATCGGCGAAGTCATGACTCGAGCACCGGCCGCACGACCACGGCCGATGCTTCGCGCGTTTCGGCTAAGATGCATGGCGAATGCATAGCGATATCGCGCGCGGAGACCTCACATGGCAGAGCCATTTCGCTTTCAAACCGTCCCTACGATCGTCGTCGAATTCGGCGCGGCCCGGCGCCTTGGCGCATTGCTGCGCGAGCGGTATCCCGCGCTCGTGCGGCTTTGCCTCGTCACTGACGGATTTCTCCACCGCAGCGGGTTGCTCGCGCCCGCGCTCGGCGACTTGGCCGCGAATGGGTGGCAGGTGACCGTCCTCGATAACGTGGTGGCCGATCCGCCGGAGCAGGTGGTGCTCGATGCTGCGGCGCATGCGCGCGATGCGCAAGCGCAAATCGTGATCGGGCTCGGCGGCGGCTCGTCGATGGACGTCGCCAAGCTGCTATCGGTGTTGCTTCCGAACGAACAGCAGCTCGCCCAGATGTACGGCGTCAATCGGGTGGAGGGCTCGCGCGTGCCGCTCGTGCAAATCCCGACGACCGCGGGGACCGGCTCGGAGGTGACGGCCGTTTCGATCGTGACGGTGGGCGAGGCGACGAAGATGGGCGTGGTTGCCCCGCAATTGCTCGCCGACCTTGCCATTCTCGATGCCGAGCTGACGCTGGGGCTACCCGCGGCGGCAACGGCCGCGACGGGAATCGATGCGATGGTCCATGCGATCGAAGCCTATACGTCGGCTCGGCTGAAGAACCCCATCTCCGACATGCTGGCCGTGCGCGCATTGCAATTGCTCTCGGACCACTTGCTCACGGCTTGCCGCAACGGCCAAGACCGCGCCGCGCGCGAAGCGATGTTGCTCGGCGCGACGTTCGCCGGGCAGGCATTCGCCAATGCCCCCGTGGCGGCCGTGCATGCGCTCGCTTACCCGATCGGCGGCATCTATCACGTACCGCATGGGTTATCGAACGCGCTCGTGCTGCCGCACGTGTTGAAGTTCAATGCCGAGGCTGCCGCGCCGCGCTACGCTGAATTGGCGCAAGCCGTGTTGCCCTCGGTGGCGGGCAACGACGACGACAAGACTCGCGCATTGATCGGACATATCGAGCACCTGATCGCCGAAACGGGCATCCCCCGTACCTTGCGCGAAGTCGGAATCGAACGCGAAGGACTGCAACGCATGGCGAAGGACGCGATGCTTCAGCAACGCTTGCTCGTCAACAATCCCCGGCCCGTTTCCGAAACGGACGCATTGGCGATCTACACCGCCGCATTCTGACGACAGCCGTCCCGAGAGACAGTCCGTTGGCCGGGCACGAGTGTGCCTGCGCGCACA
The DNA here is from genome assembly GCF_056498045.1 of Trinickia sp. Z7. NCBI lineage: Bacteria > Pseudomonadati > Pseudomonadota > Betaproteobacteria > Burkholderiales > Burkholderiaceae > Trinickia > Trinickia sp. Z7. The sequence continues at coordinate 86,453 of NZ_JAUEQW010000005.1, read as the reverse complement.
GTAACGTTTGCGCCCGTCGATTACGATTTCCTTACGCACCGTAAGACAGTCGAGCCGCACCTGAGGGCGCTTTAGCGCGCCCTGAGGCGGTCGCTCGCGTTCGCAGTGTTCGCACACTGTGTATGGCGGCTTGCATCGGTCTGCGCGCCCCCGCGCAACGCCGATGCAACGGGCACGGCTGCGTTGCGGATGCGCCCCCACGGCGTCACGTGCGACAGCTCGCAATGCTTGCTGGGTCGACGTGCGTCCTTCGCTCGCCATCGTCCATCGGAGCCTCTTGTGAAGATTCTCCAGCTATCTTTTCGTATAGCGCCGACCGTCTGTGTGGCCGCGCTGCTCACCGCAGGCGCCCAGGCCGTCGAGCCGCTCGCATCGAACACCGCGTCATCGTCACGGCCCCATCGCGTCGTTCCCCCCGCGAAACCCCTCGTCGTCACGGAAATCATGCCGGGCATTCCCGAGTACGAGCGTAGCGTGACCGAGCAGGGAAAAGGCAAGCCGCGCGGTTTCGATGCGCGCCGTCATCGGTTGCCGAATGGCAACTACAAGCGCGACTGAAAGGGGACCACCATGAAAAGAATATTGCTCGCATGCGTACTGTCGCTCGGTCTTTTGACTGCGCAATGGTCCGGCACCGCCCACGCGCAAACGACGACCGCGAACGTGCTCGTGCTTTACGACGCCCCGCCGAACGATCCCTACACGAAGCTCGGTTTCGCTTACGCGATCATGCTTCGCAACTTGCTCGGCCACTTCAACACCAATGTGACGCTCGCTCCCGTTTCGAGCTACACGTCCGGCAACGTGGAAAACTATCAGGCGACGTTCTATCTGGGCAGTTACTTCGATAACGCCATCCCGGCCGCGTTCCTCGGCGATGTTGCCAAGACGAACAAGACGGTCGTATGGTTCAAGTACAACCTGTGGCAACTCGCATGGGATTCGAGCTACGGATTCACCACGCGCTATGGCTTCACGTTCACCGGCCTGCGCGGGCTGGCCACGACGCCATCGAGCTCCAATCCGACGCCGGACTTCTTCGATACGGTGACGTACAAGAACCAGAACATGGTCAAGTACTATGCGTTCAACGCAAGCACCGGGGTGATTAGCGCCGACCCGGACATCGGCTTGACCGCCGTGAGCGATGCGACCAAAGCCGCTTCGCTCGTCACGATCAAGGACAGTCAAACGGGCGCTCAGGCACCGTACGTCATGCGTTCGGGCAACTTTTGGTATTTCGCCGATTTGCCGCTGTCGTACATCGGGCCGCGAGACCGGTACCTGGTTTTGTGCGATCTGCTGCACGACATTCTCGGAACCAATCAAGCGGTGCTGCATCGCGCGCTCGTGCGCTTCGAGGACGTCAATGCGTTCACCACGACCGCATCGATGAAAACGCTGACCGATTACCTTTACAACAAGCGCATTCCATTTTCGATTGCCACGATCCCGCTTTATATGGATCCGCTCGGCGCATACAACGGCGGCGTGCCGCTGACGGTTCATCTATCGCAAGCGACGGGGCTTAAGCAATCGCTCGACTATGCACTTGCGCGCGGGGGAAAAGTGCTGATGCATGGCTATACGCATCAATACAATTCGACGCCAAATATCGACAACGCGGTGAGCGGCAACGATTACGAGTTCTGGCTGGCAACCCAAAACCGCCCGGTCGACGAAGACTCGGTGCAATGGGCTAGCGGCCGCCTGAGCGCCGGGCTGCAGGAGTTCACATCGAACGGCTACACCCCATTTGCTTGGGAAGCGCCGCATTATCAATCGTCGCCGCTCGCGATGAAAGCCGTTCCGCCACTGTTCAAGACCACGTATCAACGGGCCGTGTATTACACGTCCGATACCCCGGTTTTGAATTCCACCGCGGCCAACCATGACTATGCGGTAGGTCAGTTCTTTCCGTACATCATCAATGGCGATTACTATGGGCAGCGGATCATCCCCGAGAATCTGGGCAATATCGAGTACAACATCTGCTCGGTCGATCCGTTCTCGTGCCTGAGCTATACGTGGAACGACCTCTACACCAACGCGCAATATGCGTTGGTCGTGCGCGATGGGTTCGCTTCGTTCTTCTTTCACCCGTTCTGGCTCGAGCCGGACCTCGGCACACCGGGCTTTCAAGACTTCAAGAACCTCGTGCAAGGCATCACCGGGCTCGGCTTCAGTTGGGTTGCCGCCGATACCGTGCAGTAATAGCGGATAGCGCGATTGGTCATGCCTGCTGGATGCGGGCATGGCCGCTTATTCATGCGGGCGCTTGCATCGCCTTGGACCGTTCCCCGCATACGTCGGGCGCGAAGTTGCCTGCCTCGGCAACCAAGTCGGCCGCGCGGATGAACGAGTCAAGCGTTCCCTCACGTCTGCGCGCTTGCGTCTACGAGCGGCACGCGTTCGGGCGGTCCGGGCCTGCCCAACAGGAATCCCTGTATTTCCGGGCAGCCGACCGCGCGCAAAAACGCCAATTGTTCTTCGGTTTCGACGCCTTCCATCACGACGTTCATCTCGAGAGCATGTCCCATCGCCACGATCGCTTTGATGACCGCGGCGTTCATCGCACGACCGTCCTTCGCCGTCGTTTGCTGCAAAAACGACCGGTCGATCTTGAGCGTGCTCACGGGCAAGTCCTTCAAATACGCCAACGACGTATAGCCCGTGCCGAAGTCGTCGATGGCAAGGCAGATGCCGCGTCGGGCCACCTCGTGCAGCAGGGCGACGATCTCCGCTTGCTCGTTCATCGCGACGCTCTCGACGATTTCGAGCTGCAACCGGTCCGGCGGCAGTTGGCTATCCGCGAGCGCGGCGTCGAGATTGGACAGGAAGCCCGGCGCCAAGCACTGCCTGGCCGAGATATTCACCGAGACGCGCCCGAATTCGAGGCCGCCGTCGAGCCAATGGCGCGCTTGCCTGCAAGCTTCGCGCAGCCCCCATGCGCCGATCGGCGTGATCAGCCCGGACTGCTCGGCTAGCGCGATGAATTCCGGCGGCTCGATGATGCCGCGCTCGGGGTGCCGCCATCGAAGAAGCGCCTCCACGCCCACGATCGCATTGCCCGCAAGTTTCCATTGCGGCTGGTAATACAAACAGAATTGCCCCTGATCCAAGGCATGCCGCAGGTCCGTGAGCATTTGCAATTGCGCGCGCGCCGAAGATTCGACGTCGCGATTGAAGAGCTGGTAGTTGTTCTTGCCGTTGTTCTTCGCGGCGTACATCGCGAGGTCGGCAAGCGATACCAGTTGGCGCGGGTCCGCGGCATCGTCGGGATAGACGCTGATGCCGATGCTCGGCGTCACGCAGGCCTGATGCGTCTGGTAATCGATGGGTGCGGCAACGGCATCTAGGAGCGAATGCGCAACGCGCACCACGTCTCGGACTTCGTCGACTTCCTCGATCACGAGTGCGAATTCGTCGCCGCCCAAGCGCACGATGGTATCGCTCGACCGAACTTGCTGCGTGAGCCGCTGCGCGACCACTCTCAGCACTTCGTCCCCGCCCAGATGGCCGAGCGTGTCGTTGACGAGCTTGAATCCATCGAGGTCGATATACAAGACCGCGACTTTCTTTCGGGCGCGTGCCGCATGCGCAATGGCGCGCTTGAGTCGCTCGTCCAGCACGGAACCATTGAGCAATCCGGTCAGCGCATCGTGCGTTGCGCGGTAATTCAGGCGCTCTTCGGCCTGCCGCCTTTGGGTGACGTCGGAGAATATCCCAGCGTAATGCAAGACGTTCTCGGCATCGTCGCGAATGCTCGCGATCGTCAAGTATTCGAGGTACAACTCGCCGCTCTTGCGCCGATTCCAAATCTCCCCTTGCCATTGGCCGGTGCTCGTCAGCGATTGCCACATATCGTGGTAGAACTGCGCCGATTGGCGCCCCGACGACAGCAAGCTGGGATTGCGTCCGACGACTTCTTTCTGCGTGTAGCCGGTGATGCGGGTGAAGGCCGGGTTCACGCGTTCGATGATGCCGTCCTTGCTGGTAACGATAATCCCTTCAAGTGCCGACTCGATGACGCGATCGGCCAAGTCGGCGCCGCTAGGCGATAGCTCGGCCCTCTTGGCGCGGCCGAGCAGGACATTTCGCAGTTCCTCGAGATATTCGGTGCGAACGAACTGCAGAATGTCCGCGAACCCGACCAGGCCGGAAAGGCGGCCCTCGCGATCCAGCATGCCGACGTGCCGAATGCGCCCCTTCGACATGCACTGCTGGGCGGCGTACAGGCTTTCCGTTGCCGCTAGCGTCTCGATCGGCCTCGTGGCGAGTTCGCCAACGGTGCCGCGATGCCTCTCCTGCGCGATGGCTGCAACGATGTCGTGCTCCGTGAGGATACCCGGCGAGGAATCGACATAGTCCACCACGACGGCATCGAGCCCGCGGGACAACATCAGCGCCGCGGTTTGCTGCACCGATGCATTGGAATGAGCGACGAGAGCAGAGGGTACGCCGAGCGACTCGATAGGCTTTAACCGCAGCAGGAAATGGGAGAAATCGACGCTCGGGCTCGCGATCAGGTCGGACTGGCTCAACACCCCGAGGGGCTTGCCGTTCTTGACGACCACGACGTGACGGACGCCGGCGCGCCCCAGCCGCGCCGTGACTTCGCCCGTCGTCAGGCTTGCGTCCGCGGTGATCAAAGGACTGCTCATGAGGCCGCCAATGCGCCGCTCCGGCCCGTGGCCCTGGGCGGCGGCCGATAGCGCATCGCGTTCGGTCCAGATGCCGATTGCAATTGCATCGTCCTGCACCACGATCGCGCTGCAATGGTGAGCCGTCATGAGCCGAGCGGCTTCCCTCAACGAGGTGTGCGAGGGGCATGTGAGCAGGGGGGCGGCGAGGACTTGCTCGATCGGAACATCGTAGTTGATGGAACGCATGCGATGAGTGACTTCGGGAGGCGAAAGAATCCATTGAGATGCCTGCAATGCTCGAACTTTGTGGACCGATCGGTATTGATGCAAGTCAACGTCGAGGCGGTGGCCTGCCATCGGCGAACCGCTTCAACTAGCAGCGACGGAATGGGCCTGTATGGCGACGGGCGTCCGGCTCGCGCGAGCGGTCCGGCGCTCGCTTCGAGCGCAATTTTTGCAAAGTAGGGAGGCGTCGTCGCATTCAGAATCGAGGCTGGCTTATCACTCATTCAGGAGACGACCATGCTCGACCACGTGTCGATCGGTGTGCCCAATACGACGAAAACGAAGGCGTTCTACGATGCCGCGCTCGGTGCGCTAGGCTACCGCTGCCTGCATTCGAGCGAGGGCTCGTTGGGATATGGCCAGCAATCCGTGCAGCTTTGGATTTCCCAATCGGATCGGCCTGTCGAGCCCGACATGAGGTCGGGCCTGCACTTTTGCTTCTCCGCGCCTACGCGTGCGAGCGTCGACGCCTTCCATGCGGCGGCGCTCGCAGAGGGCGGCCGAGACAACGGCGCGCCGGGACTGCGTGCCGACTATGGCCCGAACTACTACGCGGCATTCGTGATCGACCCGGACGGATACCGGCTCGAGGCCTATTGCAGCGCTAGCTAGCTCGCTCGCAATTGGCGTTGCACGGCCGCTCATCGATGGGCGCCGCGCGAGATGGAGGTAGCGGTCAAGCCCTGCTCGCTTGCGAGCCAGCCGCTACGTATCTGCGCCCGCCCGCTGCATAACCGAACCAAGCGGATACGGCGCAGACAGCGAGGCACAGAACAGCCAGGCTGTGAAGCGATCCCGTCGCATGCAACAGCGAGCCGGCGATGAACGGGCCGCTCGAGGCGAGCAGATAACCGATGCCCTGCGCCATGCTCGACAATCGAGCTGCCACGTCGGAATCGCGCGAGCGCAATCCGATCACGGTCAGCGCCAGCGTGAATGAGCTACCCTGAGCGACGCCGAGCAGCAGCGCCCAGCCCCACATCGTCGATAGCGGCGCGAAGAAGCAGCCGAGCAGGCTCGCACCGGCCAACGCCAGCGCGGCGACGTTGACCGCACGCTGATCTCGAAGACGGGCGAGAAGGAACGGCAACGACAGCGAGGCGGCCGCTTGCGTAATCACGCTGAGCGACAACATGAGCCCAGCGTCGACGGCGCTCATGCCGCGCATGCGCAGCACCGTGGGCAACCAACCGAAAACGATGTAGGCGAGCGACGACTGCGTCCCCATGAAGAGGGTGATTTGCCACGCAAGCGGGTCGCGCCACAACGCACGCACGCTGCGCCGCGTTTTTCCCGCTTGGGCCTCGGCGGGGGGCAGTTGCGTGGACCATACGAGCATCGCCAATGCAGCGGGGACGGCCCATAGCGCCAAGGCCCACGCCCATGCGTTGGCCCTGGCATCGCCCAGCAGCCCGCCTATTGCGTTGGCCGCCGGCGCCGTGACCGCTGCGGCTGCTGCTGCGCCCGCGCACATGGCCGCGCTGTACAGCCCGGTCATCAAAGCGACATGCTCCGGAAAATCGCGCTTCACGACGCCTGGCAGCAGCACATTCATCAACCCGATCGAAAAGCATGCGACGACCTGGCCGAGATATAGCGTCTGCCACACGGGCACGACGCGCAAAGCGGTGCCCGTCGTGAGCAACACCAGCAGCCACAGCAAGGCGCGCTCGCTGCCCACGCGGCGCGCCAGCATCGGCGCCAGCGGACCGAAGAGCCCGAAGCACAACGACGGCAGCGTGGTCAGCAAGCTGGCGCCGGCGGGGGAAAGGCGAGTGGCTTTAGCCGCTTCCAGCAGGATCGGGCCGACGCTGGTAATAGGCGTGCGCAGCGAGAATGCGATCAATGCGAGGCTCGCCGCCAAGATGATCGCGCGGGTGTGGGAGTAATGGGAGTCGGTCACTTCTGACTTCTGCTAAGGGATCGGTTGTAGCGCGACGATACGTCGACGTGATTCAGGCGTGAAAGAGGCCCGGCGTGAGCCGGCCGATTTGCAGCGCATGCATGGCGATTCGGATGCCGCCGAGATGGCGAGCGTCGTCGGACGATAGTGTACTTCCGATGAGCGCAGCAAGTTTCCGAGATGCGCGCGGGGGACAATTGGAGGCGAGCGCCTGCCTCCGACGCAGGAGACCTACCGACCTAGGAGGCGACTGCAGTAGTCGTCGGTGGCAGTTCGCGCATCGCTTCGGCAGCGCAGAAGACGCAGGCGCCGTTCGTGCAACCGCTTTCGTGTCAGCCGTTCATCGCTCATGCGTTGTGCTTGGAGCCGTTCGTCTTGGAGGCGCTCGTCTTGAAGGCGCTCCTGTCCTAATCGTTCTTCGCGCAGACGTTCTTCCCGCAATCGTTCTTCGTGTAACGCTTCTTGATGCAGCGATTGCCGATGTATTCGTTCTTGCCGAACTCTCTCGGCGCGAAGATCATCCTCGCGCGCACCGACGAGAATCAAACGAGCGCGCGCGGCGGCACACTGGGGCTTGTCGGCGGATGGCGGCATCGGTCGAGCGAGGGCGCTCGTCGACAAGAGCATGACCGCGCAGCAAACGCGACAAACGAGGGCAGGCGAGAGCGCGCGCAAGGTCGTCTCCGGTGGAATACACGCACCGATGCTGCCATTTTCGAGGGGACCGCATCTTCGCCGGATGCGAAATTCCGTGCAGCGGGGCGACCTACACCTCGTTCGGCCGCGCGTGACCGGCCTTCGCGCCTACTACCTACTTGACCGTAAAACTGTAGCGGCCCTGCGTCCGGTGTCCGTCTGCCGAGACGGCCACCCACGCGACTGTGTACACGCCTCGCGTGAGCTCGCCCAACGCGACGGACATCCGTTTCTTGTTCGCGGCATCCACGAGCGCCTTGCCGGCGGTAATCGATTTTCCGCGGCTATCGGTCACGGCGATCGAACTGAACGCCGGTTCAAGACGGTCGTCGAAATCAATGACCACGTCTCGTTGCGACGCGGCCACACTGGCGCCGGCGGGCGGCGTTTGATGCGTGGGATAGGCGTGCGCATGGGCCAATTGCGCGGCGGTCAGCAAAAACGCCGCAGCTAGGCTGCGGACCCAAAGACTGCGTGGCGTAAAAGTTCTCACGATCGGTCGATGATCTTTCGGTAAGTCGGGGAGCATGAATCACAGTTGGGGCGGCGCTGCACCGCAAGCGCTATGCGGCTCGCTGAGACAGCGAAATGCCGCCGCACGCCGGATGCCCCGACACGTAAGCTCAGGCGCTGCACCGCCGGGATCGGACTCCGCCCAGGATGGCAATGAAGGCGCGGGCGGGGCAGACGTCTGGGTTTCACGCGGCAAGCGCTTTCGAACCGCCTGACGACGGTATGCTGGACGGCTCGCACCGTCGCGGCGAAGCTCGATCGCCCAAAGGAACGGGACCGATTATGCCATACGGGGCGGCTGCGAGGCGGGCCGCTCCAAGCGGAAACACGGACCTCTCATCGATCCTCGGAGCACGCGCGGCCGGCCATCCCCGCGGTTCTCGTATTCCGCTAAGATCGACCGAAATCCACCGGCCACACCGGCTGCGGCGCAGCATCAAACCCGGTCCCCAAGCCGAAGCCAAATCAAGATCGAAAGCGCAATGGATCGTATCGAGGCTATGAAGGTATTCGTCGCCGCACTCGACGAGGGCAGCCTCGCGGGCGCGGGCCGCCGCCTGGGCCGCTCGCCCGCGGCGGTAAGTCGTGCCATTGCGTTTCTCGAAGCGCATACGGGCACCGCGCTGCTGTATCGCACGACGCGCACGGTGCGATTGAGCGAGGCGGGCGAGCGCTATGCGCAGGCGTGCCGGCGCGTCCTTGCCGATCTCGAGGAAGCGGACTTGCTCGCAGCGAACGCGCATTCCGCACCGCGAGGCTTGCTGGGCGTGACCGCCGCCGTGGCAGTGGGCGAGGAAGTGCTGAACTCGATCGTCGATGCTTTTCTCGACTGCCATCCCGAGGTGTCGATCCGTCTGCACTTGCTCGACCGGCCCGTGAGCCTGATAGATGAAGGCATCGACCTGGCATTGCGAATCGCGCATCTGCAGGACTCGACGCTCGTCGCGATTCCGGTGGGCGAGGTGAGGCGGGTCGTGGTCGCGTCACCCGACTATCTCGCCGCGCATCCGCCGATCGTGACCCCGGCCGATCTCGCCAGTCACGCGATCATTTCGATGACGCACTTCGGGCTCGATTCGTGGAGCTTTCCGGCCACGGGGCGCTCTGCCTTGCCGCAAACCGTGCAGTTCACACCGCGCTCGATCGTCAATACGATTCGCGCGGCGCTGGCTTCGGCCGTAGCGGGGCATGGCGTCACGCGCCTGTTTTCCTACCACGTGGCCGAGCAAGTGAAGGCAGGCGCGCTGAAAATCGTGTTGCGCGACAGCGAGCATGCGCCGATTCCCGTCAGTCTCTTGACGCCGCATGGACGCCTTTCCGTGCCGAAAGTCCGCAGCTTCGTCGATTTCGCGGCGCCCCGCCTGAGCAAATACTTCGATGAAGCGCGGCAAATCACGGCCGCCGATTGACAGGCCTCCGTTCGATCGATTCGCGGAAGAATGACTTACGCGCCGCGGCGGTTCTCTCGCCTCGCGAGATCGGCTAGAGTGAGTTCCATCTTCATCGGATGTTTAACAGCATCGGACCCAAGGGAGTCGCCACGCAGCACACCACCTTCGCTTGGGCCGCGTACGGCAGCGCGATTGCTCGCGTTCGCCGTGGGCCGGTTTTCCACGCGGAGCGCGAAATGAATTCACCAGCCTCTTCCTCGATGGTTGCGCTCGTCGAGCCGCATCCACACCAGCCGCGTCCACGGCCGCTCGGCTATGCCGAACGTAACGTCCGGTATTGGCGCCGCAATCTGATCGTCTGCGTGTTCGGCTCGTTCACGACGCTCGTGAGTCTGAGCATGCTGCTGCCGTTCTTGCCGCTCTACGTACGGCAACTCGGAGTCGACTCGCAGTCCGCGGTCATCCAATGGTCGGGGGTCGCATTCGGCGCGACATTCTTCGGCACGGCGCTGACCGCACCGCTGTGGGGCCGCCTGGCCGACCGCTTCGGCCGCAAGCCCATGCTCGTTCGCGCGGCGATCGGGATGGCCGTAGTGATGTCCTTGATCGGCGTCGCCCACGATGTTTACGAACTGGTCGCGTTGCGATTGATCGCTGGCCTCGTGGGCGGCTATGCATCGGCTTCAACGGTGATGGTGGGTACCCAGGCTCCGCACGAGCGCGCCGGATGGGCGCTCGGCATACTGTCGACGGGCGCGCTCGCGGGCAACCTCGTCGGTCCTCTAGTGGGCGGCGTACTGCCGGACTGGATCGGCATTCGCGGGACGTTCTTCGCCGGAGGCGCGATGATCGCCGTGGCGGCGCTCTTGACCATCGTGCTCGTCAAGGAAGATTTTCAACCGGAGCGCGACGCAAGAGCGCAGGCGCACGGCCAAGCGGTAGCACCTGCGGTTCGCGCCAACTATGTCGTGATGGCGGCGCTGCTCGTCACGGCGATGATGGTGCTGCTCGCCAACATGTCGATCGAGCCGATCATCACGCTGTATATCGGTGGCCTCGGCGTGGGCGCGGCGCATCTTGCGCGCGTGGCGGGCGTGGTTATGGCATGCTCGGCGCTCGGGAGCATGTTGACCGCCGCACGCCTTGGCGCGCTGGCCGACCGCTTCGGGAGCTGGCGCGTGATCATTGTTTGTCTCGTGCTGACGGGGCTGGCGATGGCGCCTCAGGCCTTTGTCACGCATTGGTGGCAACTCGCTGCGCTGCGTGTGCTGATGGGCATGACGCTCGCGGGTCTGTTGCCGTCCATCGGAAAGCTGGCGCGGCAATCCGTAGATGAAAGCAGGAGAGGGCGGATGCTCGGTTATCTACAATCGGCGCAATTCAGCGGCCAGGTGGTGGGCCCGGTGATCGGCGGGTTGATCGGCGTCCATCTCGGCCTGCGCGCGGTGTTCTTCGTCACGGGCGCGCTGCTGATCGCTTGCGGCGCGCTTGCGCACTGGGCGCACCGCGGCGAGCGCGCCTGACGGCGAGCATGCTGGACTTTCCAACGGATAGGAGGAAACGACATGAACACTCAAGCGGACAATCGGGCGTTGCTGCGCACGCTCGGCATCCAAAAGCCGATCATTCAGGCTCCGATGGCCGGCGTGACCACACCGGCGCTCGCGGCCGCGGTATCGAACGCGGGCGGTCTGGGCTCGCTCGGCATTGCCGCGATGACGGCGGAGACCGCGCGCCGCGCGATCCATCAAACGAGGGAGCTGACGCCGAATCCGATCAACGTCAACGTGTTTTGCCATCGTCCGGCCACGCCCGATGCGAAGGTCGAACGCGCATGGCTCGATTGGCTCGAGCCCGTCTTCCGGCAATACGGCGCAACACCACCGCAATCGCTCTCCGAGATCTATACGAGCTTCGTCGCGGATAAAGCAATGCAGGCGATGTTGTTGGCGGAGAAACCGGCCGTGGTGAGCTTTCACTTCGGCTTGCCGCCCGACGCGGTGATCGCGGAACTCAAGCATGCGGGCATCCGTTTGCTTGCGAGCGCAACCAATCTCGACGAAGCCGATTCAGCCGTCGAGGCGGGAGTCGACGCGATCGTCGCCCAAGGTATCGAAGCAGGCGGCCATCGCGGCCTGTTCGACACGACCGCGCGCGACGAGCGCCTCGGCACCTTCGCGCTGACGCGCCTTCTGGCGAGCCGATTGGACGTGCCCGTGATTGCGGCGGGCGGCATCATGGACGGCGCGGGTATCGCTGCGGCGCTCGCGCTCGGCGCGCAAGCGGCGCAGTTGGGCACGGCGTTCGTCGCTTGCCCCGAGACCTCGATCGATGAGGGTTACCGCCGCGCTTTGCTCAGCGATGCCGCTCGCTCGACCACCCTCACGGCTGCCATTTCGGGCCGTCTCGCACGTAGCATCGTCAATCGCTTCACCGCGTTGGGTGAGGACCCGCAGGCGCCACGCACCCCGTCCTACCCGATCACCTACGATGCGGGCAAAGCGCTGCATGCAGCCGCGAAGGCCAAGGGCGAGTTCGGTTACGGCGCGCAATGGGCGGGGCAGGCGGCGCCGCTGGCCCGCGCGCTGCCCGCGGGCGAACTGGTGGCGCAGCTCGAGCGCGAAACGAGAGAGAGTATCGAGCGGCTGCGATCGGCGTGGGCTTGAGCGCGCTTTCCTTTCTCGAATTGACGGGCGCTGCATGGCAGCGGATCGACGAGTCGTTCTAACTGAAGCAAGCTGACCAAACGCATGCAACGTAAATTCGACGATCTGTTGCTGGGCAGCATCGAGCTTTTCTGCCTCGCGGCGGAATTGGGCAGCTTCACGCTGGCGGCCAATGCCGCGAGCGTCACGCCGGCGGCCGTGAGCCGATCGGTGGCGCGGCTCGAGGAGCGCCTCGGTGTGCGACTGTTCGTACGCACCACGCGCCAAATTCGCCTGACTGACGCTGGGCGGCGTTACTTCGAGCAGTGCCGGCTGGCCCTGTCCCAACTTGCGGATGCGGAACGCGAAGTGACGGGGGAACAGACCACGCCGGCCGGCGTATTGCGCATCAGCATGCCCACGCCCTATGGGCACTATCGCGTCTTGCCGCTGCTACCGGCGTTTCGCGAACGGTATCCTCAAGTGCAGGTCGAGACGCATCTAAGCAATCGCAACATCGACTTTGCGGAAGACGGATTCGATCTGGCGATACGGGGGCGTGCGCCCGCCGATTCGAACCTCGTGGCGCGCAAGCTCGAAGACGCGGAAATAGTCGTGGTGGCGGCGCCCGCCTACCTGAAGCGCGCAGGCGTGCCGAACACGATTGCGGATCTGCAAGCGCACGAATGCATACAGTTCGAATTGCCGAGTAGCGGGCGCCATATCGCCTGGAGCTTCGAGGGGTCACGCGACGATGGCGACGTGCCGACGAGGGGAAGTTATGCAACGTCGGGGGATGCGCTGGCAGGGGTCACGCTCGCGCGTGCCGGCGCGGGGTTGTTTCAAACCTATCGCTTCGTCGTAGCAGAAGATCTTCGTGAAGGCAGACTGATAGAGGTGTTGCGCGACGCGGGCGGACACACGCGGCCATTCATTCTGCTTTATCCGCACGCTCGTTATCTGACCTCACGCGTGCGGGCCTTCGTCGATTTTCTGGCGGAGGAGGTAGTCAAAGTGTCGAGTATCGCGCCACGAAAGCCGGCGCGATGAATGGCTCGCGCTTCGTGACGAGCGCGGCGCTCTACTAGCCGGGCTGCGGTGCATCACGCCGAGACGATCTGAGCGATGACCACGAGGACCACGGCGGCATTCGCGGGCAGTTGACTATGCGAGAACGCCGACCGTGCATGCCCGGCCTTGTCGCCAAGTACGGCGGCGAAGAGGTCTGACGCGCCATCGATGACGGCAGGCTGCGCATAAAATCCATTGGCGCAACTGACGTGCCCCTCGACGCGAACCAAGTGATGCAGACGCTCGAAGCCTCCGAGATGCCGAGAAATCTGCGCCAGCACGTTGAGCGCAGCGAGTTCGGCAGCCTTGCGGCCCTGTTCGAGGGTCAAGTTCTCGCCGACACGCCCGGTGAAGGCCATTTTGCCTTCGGCCAGCGGCACCTGACCTGAAATGAAAAGCAGATTTCCAGCTTCGCTGACAGCGGTGTAGCTGCCCAACGGTTCCGGGGGGCTAGGCAATCGAAGGCCCAATGCAGCGAGTTTCTGTTGGACAGACATGGGGGCTCCTTGGGCATCGTATCGGACGCGTAACGGGATTGCGGGCTGCGCGCGGAATCCGCGGATGCCCGCATCAGTGCATTGCCGCGAGCCGATGCGGGCGAGTGCGGGCGCGCTGCTCGAGCGTCGCCACCGCGTTGCAAGCGAGCGGTAGAGCGGGGCGGCGCTCGGCTGCTCAATGCCCTGCGCTCTGACCGCCGTCCACATGCAAAATTTCGCCGGTTACGAACGGGGCCGCGTCGAGATAGAGGATCGCGTTGACTACGTCGCTCATCTCGCCCATGCGGCCGACCGGGTGCAGTTCCGCGAGCGTCGCGTGTGCTCCGACAGGATGCATCGGCGATTTGATCACGCCCGGCGCTACTGCATTGGCGCGGATACCCGAGCGGGCGTATTCGATTGCTAGCGAACGTGTCGCGGCGTTGAGCCCTCCCTTCGTCAACGACGCGAGCACTGACGGCACATTGCTGTTTGCCTGCTCGGCAAGCGTCGTGGTGACACTCACGATATGACCGCTGCCGTGCTTCTGCATCGCTTCGATGGCGCGCTGGGTAATGTGGAAAAAACCATTCAGATTGACGTTCAGGATGGCTGCATAGTCTTCGGACGTGTACTGCGTGAAGGGTTTGGCGATGAAGATGCCGGCGTTGTTGACGAGCGTATCGACGTGTCCGAAGTGTTCGATGGCGGCATCGACAACGCGACGTGCAGTGGCCGCTTCTCCGATATCCCCGGCCACAGCGATGTAATCCACCTCGATTGCCGGTGTGATGGAACGCGCGTTGGCCACGACGCGATGGCCTTGCGCACGGAACGCCTTGACAGTTTCAGCGCCGATGCCTTGCGACGCGCCCGTGACGATGACGACTTTTGAAGTGCCCATGGTTTCTCTCACAGTTGATTGATCCGGCCTGCTGGCCGTGCGAATCGATGGATCCGATGGAGAAGCACTGTAGGCGTATCCGCCGCGGATTCGAACACACACGGTGGACAAAGAGTCTTGCGTCGCGGGAACAAATGGGCCACGCGCGACGGTTCCCCGCTGATGCGGCTTGGGTGGTCGCTATCCTTCCCGCGCCGCAACCAGCCCGGCCGGTCCGGCGGCCCCGTGGCACCGCCCCCCCAAAGCTGCGTACTTGTTCGTTTCACTGGACACTCATTCGCGCGGTCAAACACTTCTTCGCCGAGCCACGGCTCGCTTCGCGTCGGCGCGCGCCCCCTCGAGGACGATGTCGCATCATTGCTTGCGTCGCCGCATTACCTCGAGCCAGTTGGGTAGCGGTTAATCCATCGACCGGTAAATAAATGGCATTCGACATCCGCAGGGCGCTCCATCTCACGAACTTCGATCAACCGAACGGACGGGCAGCCACCGACCCAACGAGATCGACACCAGAGGGCGGACCCTCTAGCTCGGCGAACGTCCTGTCGGCCCTGACGAGGCCATTGCGGCCACTGCGGAACGCCGGTATCCGGAATCGTCCCCCGCTGAACGACGACGTTCAAACGCGCGTAACGGAAGCACGCATCGCGCGCGCACGCGACGTATTTCGTACGTTGATCGACGAGTCGAGCAACAGCAAGCCGCAGCTCGAATCGCACGAATCATGGGTGACGGACCTACTCGACCGGATGAAGGCCGGCAATCACTTGGTGCAGAACGGCGCGGAATACGTCAACCGCGACGGCTTCGATACCGATCACATCTACACGCGCTGGAACGAACTTTCCGGTGACACGGTTAAGGCGGCTCAAAACGCGAAGAATTTGTTCCTTTCGCTAGATATCGTCGTTCCCGGCTACCGAGGCCGCAAGCCCGACGAACGTCGACGACTCAAGCAACTCAAAGCCGCGGACGCGATCGTATTGGCCGAAGGGGATTTGCATGCGCCGCATCAGATCATCGAAGCGCTACATCATCTGCGCTCCGGCAAGGTCAAGAACACGCCGCTGGTCGTCAGCGAGCCGGTGCTCGAGTTTTACGAGCCGCTGTGGGCAGGGCTGTTCGGTCCAGTCCCGCAGGACTCGACGGCGAGCGCTTTCTATAAGAAGCAACTTCAACAATGGATACGCGGCGGCAAGCATAGCGACCGCAATGCGGTGGTACTGACGCCGAAATCTCTGTACGACATCGCCGACAGCGACATCAAGGCGGCGCAGCACGCCTCGCCTCCGTCGGCAATCGCGTCTGCACTTCAATCAGTCAGGCGCGCGGATCCGTTCCTCGTAGAAACCGAGCAAATCATCATCCCTCAGTTGTATATCGGCACGACCAAGGAGGACAAGGCCGAGCATTGGCGCGCGAGCATCAACGGAAAAGATGTCGACGTTCGCCTGCTGATGGAAGGCATCGACATCCTGGGCGAGCCTGAAGAGCGGCACGGAACCTATGTGGCCAACGCGCGGGGCACCGTCGCCGATGAACTTTCGCGCCACGCGACATTCGCGCGTTATCCCTGGGCGTTTGCATGGATGTCGAGAAGAGCGCGTCCGCAAGCGGCGCTAAACGAGCACCCCGCGAACTCCGGTAAGGCGCAGTCCTATATCGAAACGATCCAGCAGGTGCTGCAAGGCCGACATCGCGATTTGAGCCGAGACGCCTTTCTGCAGCGGCTGAAGTCGCAAGGCGTCGATGTCGCGCGGGGCGACAAGCTCTTCTTCATGAGTGACGACCGCGGCTTCGAAGTCCCCGAGTGGAGCAAGATCGAGCCGTATTTCGACGAGAAGACCAAACAGGCGGCACTGGCTCTCATCGCCGAGAAAGTAGGCGGACAGGATACGACGTTGCAAGCGGTGCCCGGCGTCGAGTCCACCTGGTGGATCAACGCAGCCGGCGGTGTCGAGCAATTGATGAAGCATTTCGCGAACGCGTTCGATGCGTACGAACGAGCAACCGGCGAAAAGCTCTCGCGCAAGACGACCAGCGTCGTTGCCGCCAGCTTGGTCGGAATGGACCTTGCGACGGGCAAGGCGCAGATCCGCAACTTCACGGGCGCGTCGACCTACGAGATCCGGCGTCCGGAGCAAGGCAAGCGCGCCGATACGACGGAGTGCTGGTTCGTGCCCATGGAGAACAATCCGGGCGGATATTCCATTCAGCAGTTCATGGATGGCGAGCGCGGCGTTCCAGACTTCGAAGCGTTGCTGCCCTGGGTCAAGGCTGGGCGAGCCATGGAGGCCGCCGGCCTCGTGTTCCATAATGCGCGCGGCAAAGAGCGCGTCGACGATTATCGGATCGACTTCGTCGGCGAAGCAGATGCGGCGCGCGGCCAAGCGCTGCAGCAACAGGCCGACGACTATGTCACGCACGAGCTCCGCACAACGCCGAGCAAGGGCGGTTCGGTTCAAAGTAAGAACGGGGCCCGGCGAGCGCTGCACACGCCGTATCGCGACATGTTCGCCGGCTCGAGCTTCGACCCCTACGACATTCTTGAACGCGTTGATCGATCGGATGCGATCGTCTTCGATTCGGTGCCCTCGTCGAAGGTGGGACAAGCAAAGCTCTTCTACGACTATTTTTCGGCGTTGGTCTTCAAGAGCCTGCATCCGGACTACGCGGGCATGCAGGTGCTGGTCAACGCCAACGATCCCCAATTGAAGATCCTGGGCGAGCTGGTGGACGTGCAGCACACATACGGTCTCAGTCAGGAACTCGTGACGATGGCTAAACCCTATCGCAACGCGCAAGAGGCGATGCGGTCGCTGCAACGGCATTGGAACGGCTATGAACGCGTCCTTTTATCCGATGAGCCGGCGCGAGCGGAAGGCGAGTTCGATCTCGATGGGGCGCTTGCGCGTGGGCGCGAGACTGCGCCGCCGAGCGTGGTGGTGTTGGCCTCCGGCAAGGCGGAGCAGCCGGGACTGGTCGGCGAAGCCAAGGCGGTGGCCGAATGGATCGCACAAAGCGGATTCGACGCGCGTACCGGTGGCGGTGCGAAGGGCTTGATGGGTGCGGTGATCAAATATTTCAAGCTGGCGAACCGCGATCTCGGCGATGACGGACGAATCGCGGGCGTCAGCACCGACATGGTCGTCGGCAAGGAAACCGCGAAGAACGAATTGCCGAAGGAACTCGACGTTCCGTATATCACGCGCGATATCGTGTCGCGCATGGCATTGCTGTTCGGCGCCGATATGGGCGCTTTTCTGGCAGGCGGCATCGGCACCGCGCAGGAAATCGGTTTTGCAATCGCGCTAAAAGCCGCGGGGCATCCGCTGGCCAAAGACAAGCCCATGGTCCTGATCAATTCGCTCATGCCGGACGGCAAGCGGCTCGCGGACGGCTATATGGAATTCTTTGGAGCAGCGGACAAGTCGTTGACCACGCGAGCGGAACGGATTGCGAAAGGACGGCAAATCTTGGGCGATATGGGCGTGCACGTGATCGAAGCGGGCGCCGGCGATGTCGATGAAACCGTCAAGCGGGAATCCACGCGGATCGCGGAAGCATCTGGGATTCGCCCGCGCCGCATCGATCGCGAGTCCGGCAGCTAAACGTCGGCGTCTTCCCAGCCTCATCACAATCGTCACGTCGAAAACGGAGATACCCATCGTGCACCGGAGAATCAATCGGGAAGACGGTTTGCAGCGTGATCCCGTCCGCGCAACACCTCGAGGCGGAGAGGGAGACTCGGCGCGCATCGGGCAGCCTTTGTCGGCCCCGCGTGGTTCGGATCAGGTCGATGGACTGACGACGATCCGATTCAGCCGACGCGTAGAGCACGGGATGAAGACGTTCTCGGCCTCGCTGCCGGAAGATCTCAGCTTCCGGATTTCGAGCACCACCGAGCTACGAAGGAAGCAGGCGCCAACTTCGACACTGGTGAGCGGGCTGCACCGAGCAAGTCAAAGCGAAGAGAAAGCAGGCCTCGTGCTCGCAAGTTTCCTGGACCATTTCCGTCTCACACCGAGCACGCGACTAGCGTCGGAACACAGCGCTTTTTTTGGACAGCTTCCTGATGGGATTGATGAGGAAGCGGTCGCCACGAATAAGCTGGCGGAAACGAAGGCCGGTCGAAGCATGGAACTGGCTTTGAATGCCCTCGGTATCGAAGTAGAGCGATTCGAATTATGGCCCGTAGGAATGGCGGCCGTCAGTGATGTTGAAGGCAAGAACAGCATTTACCACCTCGAGGCGAAAATCAGGGAAGGTTCGGCAACTTCTTCGTCGCCGCCACGGCGGCCGCCGCTATGGACGCCTCGTGTCAAGACTGAAACGGTGAATCTGGCCGACTACGCGGCTCGCGCCGACGAGTTGCGTCGCGCGTAAATCTCAGCGCCCAAACTTATACCTCGCTTCTCTTGCAGTCATCGATCCGACGGGATCGAGGGCGTCCGTTTGCTGAAAACGAAATGTGCCTTTCTGGAGATCCGCACATGAAATGCAATTCAGAATCGTCTGGACTTAAACCGATTCGTTCGTCGCTCGTGAATAACGAGGCCGACGCCGACGGACCATGCGTCGCCGTGCATGCCGCATCGCCAAACGGCAATCCGTCGGCGTTGCTCTCGGAGCTTGCCCGACCCAATGCGTCGACGCGGTCGACCTACGAGACGCGGCCAGTAACGCCAAGCGGCACCGAGCATACAGCCGCAGTGGACGAGCAGGCACGAGCGTTCGAGCGGGCGCTCGTGGCTGTCGAACAGCTCCCGTTGGGCGAGAGAGCTGACGCCCTTAGACCTGTCTGTCGCTCGTTGTCGGAATTGGATGAGCGGATCAGGGGCGATTGCAAGCGTGCGCTGTTCGATGTGATCAGGTGGTTGGATCCCGCGGACCAACATCGGTTGCTGGAAATCTTGATCGAACATGGAAAGAACTGACGAGGCGAGTTCGCCATCAGGGCCAACGCAATCATCCGAGCGAGAAACGGGATTGGGATGCGACTACGGACTCGTGGTCTTGCCTCTGGCCCGACAGCATTGGCTCGCCTACGCCTAAGGAGATATTGATGTCGCACAATGTTGGATCGACCGGGCCCGGACGACCGGGCTGGAACAATGCTGGGAGCGTCACGCCGTCGGATCACGGCGATGGCGCTCAACAAGCGCCGGAAGCCCGGCGTAACGGAATGAGGGGCTTAATCCGAGGACTCCGTGCAAGAGGCGACGAAGCGCCGACCGGCGACGGTCGGTCAGCCAGATTTTCTCCAGGCGGCACGCAGAGTCAAGGCATTGCACCTCCATCCAACGTTGCGAATCCGGACCTCGGTGGTCAGCGATCCGGTGCTCGAGTGAGCTTCCTCAAAACGCACGAGGATCGGGTCGATTTCTACAAAGACAACGATCTCGATCTGAGTTTCGTCACACCCGAGGAGGCGGCATTGCTCGCCGACAAGCAGCCGATTCTCGTGATCGATACGAGTGGATCGATGACGACCATGGTGACGAAGACGGCGCTCGACGGCACGCCGTTGCGACCGGAGCCTAGGTTCAAGGAGCAACTGGCGAGTGGCACGCAGTTGCTTCGGATGCTCAATGCCTTCGCCAAGCAGCCGACCCGCATGTACGACCTCAAAGGCGAACGGATCGACGAAGCGTCTCCCGATGATCCTGCAACCCGGCGTCTGTTCGAAGCGATCGGTGGCAGCACGCCGCTGGCCGAGACGTTGAAGAAAATCGAGAGCGATCTGAAGAACGAAAAAAGTAATAAGCGCGTCGTGATCTACATCTCGACGGATGGCGACGCCACCGATGTCACCGACCGCTGGGGTTACTTCGACAAAACGGCAAGCCGCTTGGCGTTCGAAACGCAGTTGAGGCACATGATCGACGACGGTATCGTAAGCGATGACGAGGCATACAGAAGACAGGTGTACGTCTCGATCCAATATGTCGGTGACGATGACGCACCATTTAACTACCCGCCCGTGCCCCCCGGTCTTTCGGAAGAAGAAGCCAAGCAGTTCCTGCTCGATGCGGTCCGCAAAGGTGGGAGCGCGGGAGCCTATTACGCGGCGCTGGACGATGACAAGCGTGGCGGCATCAAGAACCTGGACGTGTCTGACGACATCGGAGCGGAAATGCGTGACGCCCGGCTGGCGGGCTACGATCCCACGCCTGGAGACTTGACGCTGAAGAAGATGGTCGGGCCGCTCGTTTCGAGGTTGGACAATTTGAACGAACGGCGGCGCCAATGAAATCGGCGCCCGGTGGGGTCGCACCGGCGCCCCCATTGATGCACGGCCCAATTGCACTCACACCGGCAGGCTTCGGTTGCATGGAATCGAACCTTGCCGTTCTCGCGGAGACCCGCTTATGACACGCGTTCCAGAATCGGCGGTACCCAACCTAGTTCTTCCTTCGGCCGCCGAAAGCGAGCCGGGTGTCGGCGAATCGCTCGCCGATGTTCAGGCCGAGTCGCCAAGCGGCAACATGTCGGCGTCGCTGAGTGGCCTGCCGCGATTCATTGCGTCGACTCGATCGATCTACGACGTGCGGACAGAATCGCCAAATAGTGCAGGGGACACGCAGCAGTCGGATCTGGATCTTCAATCCGAATACGAAGCACTGCTTTACTTGCTGAGCGATGATGCTTCGCAAGCGGATGAACTGAACATCGAAGACTTCCGCCGCTTGATGGGTGCGCTGCAGAAGTTACCGGAGAAGCAGAGCCTCGAACTACTGAGCGTCGTGAGCGATTGGGATAATCAGCCGCCCGCGGTGTTGGCGATCAATATCGACACGGCCTTGCGGACGCATAGGAGCCTGACTTCGCGGCTTCGGCGCGCGTTGCTGGAAGCGGTCGCCTGCTGGGAATTCGAGCGGGTCCCGTATCCGGCGCAGGCGGAGGCGTTCGACGAGATGGTCGATGCCATTAGACACCTGCCGGTAGGTGCTAGGTCAAGACCGCTTAAATCGCTCTGTCGCGCGGTTGCGGGACTGGATGACAGGATCCGCGGCGATTGTAAGCGCGCGATGTTCGATGCCATCAAGTGTTTGGATCCCGCGAAGCAACGTGAGGTGTTGGAAGTGTTGGTGTTGCACGGGACCGAGCCGCAAGTTCACGCCGTCGAGGACCAATCGGGTGCGAATCGGCCCGAATGTTCGGCTTGATGGGATGCGCAGCGAAGCAGAAGACGCGAGGGGAGGACGGCGATGTGGGCGTGCTCGACGATGCCCAGCTCGTCCGCCCTCGCGATTCGCTTCACGCGCGCGTCGTTAGCCTTCTTGCGTATCGCCCGGAGGCGGCCCCACCTCGACCGTTCGTCTGCGAGGGCCGGGCAACGGCAGGCGACTCGCGAGCGCTTGCCGGATCGCTTTCCGAACCGAAACATTGCGTTCGAACAGGGCTTGAAATGCCTGGATCTGCGCCTGTCCGGTCTCGTCGCTGGCGATGAAATATTCCTCGGGGCGTAGATGATCCCAGCCGTGCACGTTTTCTTCGCGCTCGCGCTCGGTGCCTTCGGTGGCCAGCGTCCCCGCGCTGTCGAGATAGACGTCGAAGCGATGAAGGGGGTTGACCTTGGCGCTCTCCGCGCGATAGGGGTGCCCGGGCGGCTGTGACTCGAACGACTGTACCAATGCCCGCACCTTTGCTCGTTGCTCGCTGCGAGACAGATCGATGCGGACGCTGCGCTCGGGGTCGATCGGGTCGAAGCGGTCGTCCGGCGCCCATCCTGTTTCCCGTACGCCGAACACGCCTGGCGCGTCGATGCCGTAATGAGCGGCGAACTCTGCGACGGTTTCTTGAACGAGTTCATGCATTGCGCGATGCGCCTGGTGGACGGCGCCGTCTTGCGTCATCGTCAACACGGCGACCGGCCGGCGCTCGGCCAACAGGTTGATGAGTTGCTGTTTCGTTTCGAAGGTTCGCCACACGCCCTGCTCGGGATCGAGCAGGTGTGCCGTGTCCTGACGTGCCCCAGGGGCGAACGGATCGCAGTCGGGGTTGCCCCGTATGGAGGTGATGGTCGAGCTTCGTCCCGCACCCAGCATGCGCAGGAAACGCTGCGATTCGCGGCCTCGCCGGGCGGCGAGCGCCGCGGGATCGGCAGGGTCTTGCTGAGAGATCGTACCCGTGCTGCGATCGGTGACGACTTCTTTGCCGCCTTCTCCGCTCGTTGCATGCAATTCGTCGAATTGCACGCCGTGGCGGATCAGCCGGCGTACACCGCCGCTAGCATTGGTTTCGTCGTCGCGATGCGGATAGAAGCCGAGCACCGCAGGCCGCTTCGGCTCCGGCTGAAGCGGCGGCCATACGATCGCCTGCGATGCGGCAGCCCCTTCCGGACCACTCAGCGAGGCTTCTGCGGCTGCTGTGTCGTCGGCTTTAGAAACCGCGCTCCCGAAGGCAGCTGTCTTTCCGGCCCCCGGCGTGCGAGCCGGCAGAGGAACGCCTTGCGCCGCTGCGCTCGGCCTCGCGATGGGCTCTTGCGGCTCTTGTTTGCCGCCCTTCGCCTGAGCAGGGACGGTCGGACGGGGAGGTTGATTGTCGCCAACGCGCATGAGGCACTCCTTTTCGCATATTGCGGCGATAGTAGAGCCGTCTGCCGGCAGGCATAGCATGCCACGCGAAGCGCGTCGATGATTTCCGAAGAAATGCGAGAAGCAGCAGCGAATCTCGCAACGCTCGGCAGGCGACATGCGGTGCATCGATGCTCGTCAGTCCCGCCAACCGCGAGATTCGCCTGTCGTTCGTATATATCGACGGTCGAGGGGGCTCTAGCGCCCATACTGGAGGACAGGGGCAACGACCGGCACAGGGCCGCATGCGCGGTAGTCGCCAATTCATTTCACTTGCGACTTCTCTGCCCGTTCATCTGGCAGCGGCTTCTGGAAGAAGCCATCGGAGCGGAAATGCGCGATGCCCGGCGCGCGGGCTATGATCCCACGATTGGAGATTTGACGTTGAAGAAGATGATCGGACCGACCGTTCCGAGGTTGGACAATTTGAACGAACGGCGGCCGCAATGAAATCGGGGGCGGTCGCACATACTAAACGGCATCTGCCGTGCTGTGACCGCTTCGCCGATATCCCCGGCCACAGCGATATAATCTGGGTCGATTGCCGATGTGATATGACGAGCGTTGGCGACGACGCAATAGCCTTGCTCCCAGCACGCTCTAACGGTTTCAGCTCCGATCCCTTGTGAGGCTCTCGTGACGATAATGACTTTGGCCAAGTCGCGACAAATTAGCGCACATCGGAGGCATGGTTAAATTGCAATTGATCACGATTTACATCGACTGTCAAGTCTCTGTAGAGATACATAAGAAAATAAAAATACTTTGACGGATCATCAACATTCGATGTGCCGGATGCTAAAGTTCCAAACATTCTAGTCGGCGCCGACGTTGAATGCGCAGGCAAACGAGAGAAGCCACTTCAGGTTCGATGGCGCGGCATCCGTGGGGTAAATGCCGGAAATAACTGATTGAAAACAAAAGAAAAATCATGACCATAAGATCGAATGCGGGCGCAACGGCCTTGACCGCCATTGCGACGGGGTTGCTGCTATTGTCAACAGGTGCCTGCGCACAAGAGTCGGCCAATGAGGAACTGAACTCCTGTGTGAAAAAGGAGCAGCTTTTGACGACGGCAAAGGGCGCCGGTATTGGTGCGCTCACGGGCCTCGCGGCCGTGCTGGTGTCACACAAGAAAGATGACGCGCTCAAAGGTGCTCTGATTGGCGCTGCTGTCGGAGGCGCTGCCGGCTTTGCAACCGCCTACTATACGGCTATCGATACGTGCTACAAAAAGAATCCGTCCTGGATTCCCGAATCCCAGATTCAACGCACCGAGTCGTATGAAAACGTAAAGAACGAAATCCACTACAAGGCCTCTCAAGGCGTAATTACCCGCGCAGCTGCGGTGTCCGTTGATGGGCCTGTAAAGGCCGACGGTCGGGCGATCGTAAACAGCGTGTTCATTGTCATGACGCCAGATGGCGCCGAGGTACCCGTAACCGTCGAGCGCAAGCTTTATGTCGTGGGTACCGACGGCAAAGAGGCGCTTGTTCCTTTTCCCGGGAATGCCTCGCAACAGTATACGGTTGCGCCCGGCCGTCAGCAGGATACGGTGCGAATTCCGATCCCTCACGATGCAAAGGCGGGCAGCGTCTACCGCATCGAATTCAGCGTTGCAGCCGATAACAAGCCGGCTTCGACTAGCACACAGAAATTCACCATCTCGGAATAAGCCGTTCGCGGCTCGGGCCGCGTTGCAATGGACGCGGCCTTGATGTCTGTCTTTGGATGTTCCTGGGACCGTCGAGAATCAATGAGAACTCGGCGCAGCGGTCTTTCTGTCTTCGAGCGATGATTTCCTTCTGCAAACGCGTATCGGCGGTTCTTTGTGCCCTCGTGCTGTCCGCCTGTGCAGCCAGCAGCCTACCTGGCTATCAGAACGCCTATCAGGCATACAACGTTCCGCAAAGCCTGGTCGATCGCATCAATGTCAAATTCCGGGAACATGGCCTCGCCCGAGCTTCGGTAGCACGTGACAACACCGGCCGTATCCAGTTGACCGGGATCTACCACGACGAGGACGAGGTCGATACGGCTTTCGTCATCGTGCAGTCGATTGTCGGTATCAAATCGACTTCTCCGTTCTATCCGCACAATATCGAGCACAAGCGCTGGGAGATAGCGGCCGGCAAGGCACTTGAGGCCACCCTCCACTCAACTGCGCCCCGTTCAGCGATTCCTATCAAGCGCGCTCTGGTCGTGGGACTGAACCGCTTCGGCGATCCCTACAACATGAAGGACATACAGGGCCGTGACGATGCCATCGTGGTCCAAGACTATCTCCGCCGGGCAGGGTACGAGGTCACCACGTTCCTCGATGAACAAGCCACTAAGGCGAACATCGAAGGTGCCTTACGCACACTCGACCGAAGTATCGGCCCTAACGATGACGTCTTCGTCTTCATTTCCAGTCATGGTGCGCCGCCAGTTCCCACGCCGGGCGGCGTCGACCAGCGAAAGATGTCCATCCTCGCGTTTGACTCAGGTGACAGCCATACGATGGCAATAAAGGATGCGGCGGAATTTTTTCTGTATGTTCAACGTCATTCGGTGCCCGACACACTTGTGCAAGACGTGGCCCGACACCCCAGTCGAATGACCCGCATTGTTATCGATACCTGCTATAGCGGTGATATGCTCGACGACGTTCAGAACGAGAGCACCACCTACATTCTGAAAACAAATGGCGGAAAGAAGGAAGTCGCAGGGATATCGTTGGCATCCTGGACGACGCCCGATTTCACGCGGAAAGGAATTCACTTTGCGGCCGATACGGCAAGCGGCATAGGCAGCCCCCAGCATGGCAATGGGGCGCATGGGGATCGCAATCGCAACGGGTACACCATTATTACCGCGACGAGTCCCAACGAAGAGTCGCTAGGGCCGCCCAAGGGTCAAACTTTTAAGAATCCTGCCGGTAGCGGCCAGCTGTACGGCTCCTATTTCACGCAATCTTTGTTCGCCTATCTATACGCATCCGGTGGCCACCTCGACTCTGCTTTCCAGCGCGCTAAGGTGTTCACATCGGAAACGGCGAGTCAAGCGAGCAGGGGCGCAGCGCACCAGACTCCACGGGAATTTTCAACCGTCCCGGACGGAGCAAACGTAATCAATTGAAGCAATGGGCGTGCTGCTAGCGTCCCTGAACTGGAGAGAATCATGCGATACCCCATCATCGCGTTGAGCCTGGTAGCGATGGCCGTACATGCAAATGCCCAGGAAGGGTACACCGCGAAGTCTTTGTTTTTTTTGGCGAATAACTCGGTCGTCGCAGTTAACACAAATCACAAGTCGGCAGAGGATCCCACTGCCGTGGCGGCGGCGCAACCTGCGGCGAACAAGTCGTCACTGTCCGTAGTCAAAACTTCGAGCAAAAGGCACGTGGCACACATCGGTGCGAGCTATTTCATCCGCCTGAAGGACGAAGATGGCACGACGCACGATGTGCTTACCCGCCGCATCTTCAAAAGCGGTGAGAAGATCCAGTTGGGCGTGCGCGTCAATAAGCCTTCGTATGTCTATATCCTGAACGAGGCGCCCGACGGCACGATCACGCAGATCTACCCGCAGACGTCTCAGGACAATTTCGTCGACGCGATGGGCGTCGTCTTCTTCCCCGCGAAGGGATCGTTCCAGTTCGACGAAAAGCCTGGAATGGAAAAGCTGCTGGTCTTCCTCTCGCCGCAGCCTGCGCGCGACAACGTCACGCGGCGCCTGCGCGGCATGGCTCCCGACATTGTCGCAAATCCGGTTGCACAGACGGCTGCGGACAATCATGCCTGCCCGTCGACAGGTGCTACTGTCGCCGCGGCAACGCCAGCAGCTTCAGACGTGACAGCACCGCTTCAGCTTGCCGGTGCGTCGACCGATTATTCGGCGAAGGGGATCGCGTTCGCGCCGGAAAGCACCGACGCGTGCCCGGGGGTAGTAGCTCAGGCCGGTAATTCCGCATACGTCTCGAAGGGCATCGTATTCAGCGACGACGCTGCACCCGCGGCCGGAGAGCATCCCGCGTCCTACGTAGTGAAACAGACAAGCAAAGCGAATTCGACGCTTTTCCTGAAAATCAACCTGGCACACGAGTAACCGGCAGCGCCGCAAGCACGCGTCAGCCAACGAGATATAGGTCATCGAAGCGGGAAAACATGGAACACAATCATCTCATCATCGGTCTGGGTGGTTCTGGCGGCAAGATCATCCGTCACCTTCGCAAGACCATCGAACGCAACCGCGACGCTCAGAGCAACAGCCCGTCAGATGCACGGTTCGAATACCTGTACGTCGACACGTCGAGCGATGAGATCGACAAGCATGATGAGTGGAAAGTGCTGGGCAAGGAAATTGACCTTGCCCGCAGTCAGTACATGATCAACACCGCAGGCAGTATCCGGCCGGTGCTGGACGACCCTGACTCATTTCCCGGTCTTCGAGATTGGATCGAACCGCGCAGTGTTTTCGATTTCGTAAAGCCCAGCACGGTCGGCGCTGCACAGCGGCGCAAGCTTGGGCGCCTTGTGTTCGCACAGAACGCCCCGCACTTCGTCCGGGCGGTCGAAGACCGCATGCGTGTGCTGCAGCAGGCGCCCGGAGGCCGCGCAGGCGCTGTCATCCACGTTGTATGCGGTCTCGCGGGCGGCACGGGTAGTGGTTCTGTCGTCGATGCGGTCGCACAGATTCGCAATAAATATCCGAACCAGGATCAATACCGCATCATCATCTACGCAATTCTGCCGGAGAAGGATTCGCGACGTGTTGCAGACGTAGCGGGTTTCTCCAACTACTACGCGAACGGCTATGCGGCGTTGGCTGAACTCAACGCGATCGCTGTCGGGCGCTACCATCCGGTGAACATCCTCGACGGCTCCCCGATGGAGCACGACGTGTATTTCAACGGATGCTATCTCGTCAGCAACTTGAACGAGCACAACATCCAATTCGAAGTTGAATCCGAGCTTCCTCGGATGGTCGGCGAGTTCATCTACCAGAAGACGCTGAACAAAGAGTGGGACGGCCTTGGTCGTGCCGAGAAGGGCGAGAACGACATCAAGAACTTCGAAAGCGAAGAGGATGGCAAAGCCCGGGCGAAGCTCTTCCTGTCATTTGGCGTTGAACGGATAGTCGTGCCGGAGCAGGAGATCAAAGAGTATCTTGCTTACGGGTTTGCGGAGCAGGCCACTCGTCAGCTCATGTTCAATAATTTCCGCCAGGGAGAAGGCTACGCTGACGAGCCGGTCCAAAAGGACTGGGGCAGCGAGGCGCGCAAGCCCGACACACTGCAGAACATGCTGCTCAGTGACCAGCATCTCACGCTCGAGGTGGGCATACTCGAAGACGATGCGCGCAGCGGAGGATGGAAGCCTGCGGCCGAGTTCTGGAAGCAGGTGGTTGGCGTCATCTCGACCGAAGTGCGTACCGACACCACGGTTCCGCCGACGAGTTGGGCTTCCGCACTGAATGCCAGGCTAGGGAAGGTCTTCGACGAGACTTACCGCAAGCTTGGCGGGGTGCGCAAGTTCTACCAAATCAAGGGGAGCGCTCGTCTCGAGATGGCACGCCACGTCGTTCGCCAGATTGAAAAAGACTTGTTCGCCCGATGGAAAATCGGCACGCATTCGCTGATTCAGCTTCGGCAGTTTATCGATGCGCTTCTCGGCGTGCTGGATGAGCGGCTACAGGTCCTGGCCGACGAACTAACCAAAGCGCCGACGGCTCAGGGTGCGGTCCAGCAGAACATCGAGCAGTTGGTCACCCAGTTCAACAAGGTTGGCTTCCTGGGCCAGCATCTGACGGACAAGCGGAGCTCGCTATTCGCGGAGGTCGCCGCGCGTCATCAGGACTTGTATGTGATGCGTACGATTCAGGAAGGGCAAAAGTTTGCGCTCAGCCTGATTCCCTTCATCAAGGACGAGTTGACGACACTTCGCGGCCAAATCGACGATATGCATCAGATGCTGGCGGCAGCAACCGAGCGGGTGCATCAGGAACAGGCCGCACGTCTGGCCGGCGCCGACTCGGCCTACCAGCAGCGGATCTTTGATCGCCAGGCCATCGCGAACATCATGAAGGCGGTAATCGTCGACGAGCAGGCTCAGATTGCGCGCACCCAGAAGATACGGCAGTCGGTCATCGACCTTGCTGGCACAGAGGTGGATTCGTTCGATCGCCTAGTGAGAGGGGTGTCGCTCGGCGCCATTATTTCAACGATTTCGCAAACGTCGGCGGTCGTTGTCGAGATGGCGCACGCGGAGATCGCGAAGAACCTTCAACCGGTCCTTCAGGTAAATATCGTCGAGCGGTTGCAGAAGCAGTATGACGCCAACCCCAATGCTCTGAAGGCGTTCGTGTCTGATCTGTACGAAAAATCGGGAACAATGATCCGCTACAACAAGACGGAAGTCGACCGATCGGTGGCCAATAATGCAGGTGGCACGCGCGGCACGCGGAACACGGTTGCAGTATTCCTGCCCGAATGCGAAAGTCAGAAAGATTTCCACGCCAATCTGACCCGCCTCTTCGAGCAGCAGAAGGATCCGGCTTCGGACACCGTGGTAGCGCCAGGTAAGTTGTCCAACGAGATTGTCATTCTGAAAGTGGCGTCGCTCATGCCTGCGCGATTCATCGAGCCCCTCGACATAATGCGACGGCACTACGACGGCCTACTAAAGGACATCAACGAATCTTTTCTGCTGCATAGCGAAGGCGACGGCAAGAAACTGCCGCCACTTTACGCGCGCTCATCGGCGGAAGTCAGTGCACAGGCAAAGCGCAAACCATATCTGCTTCTCGCACGCCTCTTGGAAATGCTCAAGGAGCGGCAGAACAAGACGACAGGTGCGCAGGAGTGGGCCTTCATTTACAAGGCGAACGGATTGCCCGCCTCCAAGGTTCTACGGGGAGCGACATGGCAGGCGATCATTGACGAAGACCACCCGGTCGATCTGCAGGGACTGATCGAACGCGAGGTGGGCCGTCGTATCGACGTTGACCTAAAACATAAGGACGAGAAGGAAAAGGTCTTCCAGCGTTATATCGAATTCGCGACGGCACGCTTTGAAGAAGCCGGCGAAGACGATCAGGATCCCCAATTCCTTGCGTTGAGCGCAATGCAGAAGCACATACGCGAAATTATCGGGTTGCCTGCGAATATCGACTGAGCGAACCCTGACTGGACCCAACAGCTATGCCTAAATTTAAATGCCCCTCCGTCGGTGACTGCGACAAGGCTAACACCGGCGAGATTTTTGAGCGCACCGCGGCCGAAGATATCCGCTGTCCGGAATGTTCGACGCTGATGGTGCTTCAGGAGCATCACAAGTCGCCTACGCCTGCCAATCCGAAGATCATCACGATCGCCACCGCCGCTGTCTTCGTGATTGCGGCTAGCGTAGGCGGGGGACTTTACTTCAAGAAGTCGCATGCAATCGCCACAACCGGGATCACTGCCGTCGCGACCGCCACTGCGGCTTCGTCTCCCACAACCCAGTTCGCGGCTGCCGCCAAGGATCAGCCGGCGAGTGTGCCTGTGGCAGACCATGCGGGCGGCATCGCTCCGGCGGACACAGAGATTGCCGCCCAGCGAAAGGATAGTGACACGAAGCTCTCGAGCGGCGATGCGCAGGGTGCAGAGTCAGAGAGCAACGAGGTGGCGGCAAAAGAAATGATCAAAGTTGCCATCGCCCAGATGTCGCAAGGCAAGCTCGATGACGCCGAAAAGGAACTCAACGACGCGGCCGCCCGTGACCCCAAGCAATCGCTCGTGTACTACAACATGGGCGTGCTGCGCCTGAAGCAGGGGCGCACGGACGAGGCACTCAAGCAGTTCGAAGCTAGCTTTCTCAACGGATTCAATTACTTCGATGAGATGGCGAAGGATCCTGATCTGAACGCGATTCGGAATGATCCGCGTTTTATCGGCCTTGTGAAAAAGTATCGAATGGCGGTATAGCATCATTGCGTCTTCTGGCCGCGACCGTGATGGTGCCGGCGGCGCTGCTCCCTGCTTGCTCAACGCAATCTGACTTGTCTCTCGATAGCGGCGAGCGTGAGGGCGTCACCACGTCGGAATGTGAACGCCTGAAGGCGCTGGAATCGTTCCTCACCGTATGGTCGTGACCGAATCGTCGGTGTTGAGTTCAACCTGGGCCAGGCCGGCATCGACGAACTGAGCACGCTGGTCCAGATGTTCGGGAGGCTGCCGTGTTCCGGTTCGACGACGAACTGAAGGTCTACGTCCATCGCGATCCGGTGGATTTCCGCTGCGGGATCAACAGTCTGTCGATCCTGGTCGAACAGGCCATGCACCTGAGCCCGATGGCGCCCGCACTGTTCGTGTTCGGTAACCGGCGCCGCGATCGCATCAAGATCCTGGGCTGGGAGCCCAACGGTTTCTGGCTCCTGCTCAAGCGGCTCGAAGCGGGCGTCCTGAAGGAAGAAGGCCGACAGCCGCAGACAAAGCGTTATCTCTGGGCTCAGATGACGGACTCGGACACGTCCGTGCGCGAGTTTACCTACACGCCTGGTCGCGGCGGCAAACTGGCCGACAAGCTGTTCGACGACGTTCGCGAAGGCGCGGTGCTGATGACCGACGGGTACGCCCCTTGTTGCCGTGGAAGATGCCCGCCGATCTCCGCTGAGTCCCCGCTGCCACACCTCAGAGTTCGACGCTACAACACTGAGAGGCGTGAATTAAAGACCGCATACGTCTAATTGCTAGACGTTGATTTCTGCGCACTCACTTTCCAACGCATCCACGAATGCCGAGAAATCCAACTGGGTTTTCTCGTTCAACTCGGCGGCTCGATTGCGGATAGCGCTCCAGTCTAAGTTTGGCCGATCTTTCCAAAGCACCATGACCCCTTGTACCTCGGAAACGAGCATGAATTTTTTGCACGGAAAGACAGACGAGACGGTCGACATGAATTCGGCTGCCCATGCGGCCGTAGGCCGATAGACATTGACCGTCATTATGCCGCCCGTGCGTAGGACTCGATGACATGCCCGATAGAATTCGACGGTATGCAAAGCATCGACCGGACCATAGCGTTCGTCGAACGCGTCGGAGAGGATCAAGTCGCACTGCGCGTTGCCATGGCCTCGGATGAAGTGCGCAGCATCGCTCACCACCACGCGCAACCGTTCGTCGTCGGGGGGGAGGCTGAAATGTGTTCGCGCCAGTTCGACCACCTCGGGCTCGATCTCGAGCGCGATCGTTCGTAGTTCAGGCAAATGCCGGTGAATGAACTTCGCCTGCTGTCCGCCGCCGAGCCCGATCAGGATGACATCGGTCGGCGCTGCAATGAACGCGAGCGGCAGCAACATCTTCTGCGTGTAGAGCGCAGGAAGCGCGTCGGGCTGCGATAGGTTCATGACCGACATCGCACTGGCTTCGTCGTCTGCCAGGTGAAGGAAGAGGCGGCCGTCGGTTTCACGAACGCGATATTTTCCGGTGCTCGCCACACGCGAATCCTCAGCGATCATTGGGCGCCTCTTTCATTTGCGCATTCTCGGGGACGTATTTGCATGCCGGTTTTCGGGGGTATCGCGTGCCGTGCGATAGGTTGGAGTGAGTTTAGGTTCGTATCGGCTGGGGTTCGCGTCGCGCAACGAATTAGTTGGTCCGGCAGCGAACCGCGTCGGTGACATCGAGTCGATTGCCGCGCGTTTGAAGTCGTCGTTGCGGATTGCACATGCCGCATGAGATGCGCTGATTTGCGTGGCGGCCAGCGTACGCCACTCAAAAACGGACATTTCTAATGTCAACGCCAGATTCAAATGTCGCGCTCAAACAGCACGGCACTACGACATTTGAACTTTGCCCAGATACGACATTAGAACTTTGCTCCTACACCTGAAACGTTGATAATTGTCATTATGTCAAATCAACTGTACGACAGACTTCGTGCGCCCGAGCATTCTGCTTCGCGAGCGCTCTTCCGCGCTTTGGGAATCTTCCGAGGGGCAC
Organism: Trinickia sp. Z7; assembly: GCF_056498045.1. NCBI lineage: Bacteria > Pseudomonadati > Pseudomonadota > Betaproteobacteria > Burkholderiales > Burkholderiaceae > Trinickia > Trinickia sp. Z7. Next base: position 53,380 of record NZ_JAUEQW010000005.1, on the reverse strand, counting down.
CCTCGAGAAACGGGCTTGTTCGTACCTTAAGGATCACGGCAGTCTTTTCTGGATAGACGGATAGTCGCTGGCTCCATAGCCGACGGTGGCAGAGAGTCAGCCATCCGTAGTGCACGAAGGGACTGCCGCAAGACGCCTAGCGCCGAGCTCAGAAAAACACCTGCGATGAGGGTCCCGACGATGATGTCCGGCCACCGCGAGCCCAGTGTGTAGCTGCTGCCAGCAGCCAGCAATACTCCGACGTTGGCAATCAGGTCATTTCTCGAGCACAGCCAGGTCGAGCTCATGTTGAGGCTGTCGCCCCGGTGCCGATAAAGAAGGCTGAAGCAGATGAGATTGGCGGACAGCGCCAGCCCACCCACGATCCCCATCGCCACGGCAGCCGGCATCACCGGGTGCAACACCTTGTAGATGGCTTCTGCCAGCACTCCAAAGCCAAAAAGCGCCATGAAGCCCCCTTTCGCCAAAGCGGCGCCCGCCTGCCATCGCGCCGAGCGCGCCAGCACAACGAGAGTGAAACCGTACACCAGGGCATCGCCCAGCATGTCCAGAGCGTCCGCCAACAGCGAAGTTGAATCCTCCAGGAGGCCTGCTGCGCCTTCCGCGACGAACATTACGGCATTGATGGCGAGAACGGCCCATAGCACGCGACTATGATTTTCCCGGAGCGCATTCACCTCACAACTTTTATCTTCGCAACAATTTGCCATGACGCTTCTCGCAGGTTCGACCTTACCGTCGCAGCAGCGTCGATCGAAACGGTCAAAATAGAACCGTCGTCGCACCGAGTTCCGTGATCGACACCGAATGGCTGGGTCTTCCCGGTCGCAGGGACAAGTGTACGGCCGCGTGGCCGTCGATCGCTAGCTCGACACGCTCATCGAGTGTGTTGCCTGCCCCGGCATCGGATTCAATATCATTCGGCATGCTGGCGTGTGCATGACCGATGCATGAGCCTGTCGTGAGGAATTGCGTCACAGTCCCTCGGCTTGGGTCAATACGCGCGAATAATTCGCGGCAAAGTCCTTGTGGACCAGCGTACCGGACCCGTCCGTTTGGCCGTTGCCCGAACCGATGGCGTCGTAATTGGGCAGAGTCCATTCGGGGATGTCCTCCATTCCCTCGCATCATGCGATGCGTCTCCAATGACCTTCGCCGCCCTAAGGCGCGACAACAATCAATCCAGAATTTATGGTCATTTCAAAAAAACGAGGCACATCACTTGCTCGTCCCCACGCGCCATTTCCGCAACTCCCAACAAAAACATGCAAGCACGCCTCACCCCATTGCCAATCTATATCACCCAACTTCCATAACAAAACGAACATGGAGGCATACGTGAAGAAATTCGTTTGGAATCGCGTTTTTTACATGTTCATCGGCCTCACGAGCCTGCTCGCCGCCTGCTCTGGCGGCGGCAACGACGACAGCGCGCAACCCAGCGGCGACGCCCTCTCCTTTCAAATGCAGGCCGGTGGACAAACCAATGCGTTCTACCGCCAAGGCAACGTAGCCGCGCATTTACTCATGCGCTCATCGACCAAACCAAGGCTGCTGGTCGTGTTTCCCGCCGGAAACAGCGGCACGGGCTTATGGTTCCAAGATACGGCTCAGCCCGTCGCCTGGAGCCTCGATTCACCGATCTCCCCCAGTGTGAATCGCGACAACCAGGGCCGCAACCTCTACGGAATTTCCGCCAATGTTTCCGTGAATACCAATCAATTGACCTTGCGTGGCGCATTGCTCACCTCGGTGCGCTTCATGCGCGACTTCAGCGGCGGCTATTCAGTTCCGCCGAACATCCAAACGCAGCCGGTCATAAGCGGCAATACGATTCATTGGCAGCGCAATCGCGTGGACGGTGCGCCCGGTTACGCGCTCGTGCTCCAACTGATCAACGGCGGCACGGTCACCACGAATGCGACGGGCTCGCTCGTATTCACTGCGGCCAATGGCGATAACGCCTTGCATTTTCGCGTTCTTGCCTGGACCGGCGAGACGCCGCTCACACCGATCACACACGTCAGCCTGTTCAACAACACCGTCAACCCGGATACGCAGAGCCAAAACGTCGTCGAATTCCTGAGCTACCAGGACAAACTCCTCGCGGGCTCTTGGCAGTACGACACCTACTTCGGCCGCGACACGCTCATCTCCGTGCGCATGCTGATGCCCGTCCTACAGCCCCCCGCGATCGAGGCGGGGCTCACCGCCGTCTTGAGCCGGCTCTCATCCGACGGCATCGTGGCGCACGAAGAAGGCATTGGCGAATTTGCCGTCATCGACAACGACCGAAATGGGCGCGGCAACACGGCCACGCCCACCTATGACTACAAAATGATCGACGGCGATTACCTACTCGCCCCGGTGATGGCGGCTTGGCTCATCGACGATGCGCGCGGCGCCGCCCGCGCAGCCGCCTATCTTGCGCAAACGGAAGAAAACGGACAGACCAACGGCAGCCGCTTCGTCACCAATCTCGTTCATGTCGCCACTACTGCTCGACCTTTTTCGCAGCAAAGCGTCGCCTCGAACCTCATTCATCTACGCTCGGGCCAAATTGTCGGCAATTGGCGCGACAGCACCGACGGCCTCGGCGGCGGCGTGTACCCATACGATGTCAACGCGATACTGGTTCCGGCCGCACTGCGTGCCGCGAGCCGCTTCCTCGATAGCGGCCTGCTCGATCCATACCTGAATAGCGAGCAGCGCGCCGCGCTGGCGGATGCGGCACAGCAGGCATCGGTTTGGGAGGCGGCCGCGGCCGCATTGTTCCAAGTGTCGATTCCTGCCGCACAAGCCGCGACGGCCGTGCCGAATTACGCCGCCCAAACCGGCGTCCCAGCCGGCACGCTACCGAGCACGACCACATCGTTCTACGCGCTGTCGCTCGACGAGCAAGGCAATCCGATCCCAATCATGAACTCCGATGGCGGGTTCGCCCTATTGTTCGGCACGCCATCGACCGATGTCCTCTCCCGAATCGTGACCGCCGCAGTGCAGCCGTTCCCGGTAGGGCTCGTCACCGATGCCGGGATGCTGATCGCCAATCCGGCTTATGCCGATGCTTCGCTATGGCCACGCTTCACGAACGCGGCGTATCACGGCACAGTAATCTGGTCTTGGCAGCAGGCGATGTGGGTGGCCGGGCTCGACCGGCAACTTGCTCGTCAGGACTTGCCCGCCGACACGAGAACGCTGCTCACCAACGCGCGCTCACGTATTTGGCAGGTGATTTCGAATGCGTCCGGCATGCGTGCATCGGAGATGTGGACGTGGTCATATGCCAACGGCGCCTATCAGGCCGAAGCGTTCGGCACGCACAGCGCCGATGCGACCGAGGCAAACGCCGCGCAGTTGTGGAGCACCACCTACCTTGCGATTACCGATCCGAACCTGCGAGCGGGAAGATACTGGTGGCAAACGCGAAACGGAGATGAAAGGGTTGCGGCGCGCTAGCGCTAGAACGATCGCCGTGACGAGCCGTCGTTGCTACCGCAATCGACATGGAAACGGACCCGCCGCGCTGTGCGGGTCCTCATCGCGAAGCGCCCTATCGTTCGCCGTCATTGGACATCTCACGGGCATGCAATAACGAAGAAGGCGCCACGTAAGGGAACCCGATCTCGCCGATCGACACGACCGCCGCGTCGTCCGGGCCGATCAACCGCCCGTCCTGCGAGCGCAGTTCCAAGCGCCTAGCCGGCAATCCTTGTCGCTTGTCGACTTGGCGCAATAGGCAATCCTCCGGTTCAAAAAAGTATCCGAGCGCGTACAAGGGTCTCGCAATAGCGCAAGGCGCCTTCTTGTGACTCGTCCGCTTCACCATCGCGCGCCGCAAGCAGTAGCACACAGGCATCCGCACCGAAAAATCAAAAAACACCTGCGAATTGCGGTGCGAAGACCGCAATTCGGCATCGATCGCTGCACAGCGCTCTACAATACCGTGCCTCTTTCGTTGCGCCTATCGGTACATGAAGAACACGGTTCTTGAAATTCCGTCCTTTCGCTATTTCGTTTTCAGCCGCATAGCGACGACGATGTCCAATCAAATGCTGATGGTGATCGTCGGCTGGCAGATGTACGACATTACCCATAGCGCTTTCGATCTAGGCATGGTCGGCTTGGCGCAATTCCTCCCGGCGCTCGCACTGTGCCTCGTCGTCGGGCAAGTCGCGGATCGGTGCGATCGCCGCTACATCCTGATCGGATGCCAGCTCGTGCAAGGCGGCGCCGCCTTGTTGCTGACCGCAGGCACGCAGTATGGATGGCTCGGGCGCGAAGTGCTTCTGCTCGCATCGCTTGCGTTGGGTGCGGCGAGGGCATTCCAGTTGCCAACGCAGCAAGCGCTGCTGCCTACCCTCGTTCCGCTCGCATCGTTTCCGCAAAGCTTGGCCATCAGCTCGGCCGCATCGCAGCTCGCCACCATTCTCGGCCCTGCAGTGGGGGGCTTCATATACGTAGCCGGGGCGGCCGTCGTCTACGCAACATGTGCCGCGCTGTCCGTATTCGCCGCCGCCATGCTCTATTTGATTCACTACGACCACGTGCGGCCCGCCCGCGAGCCCGTTACCCTGCACAGCTTACTAGCGGGCATTCGCTTCATCTGGCAACGCGAGCAAATCTTGGGGGCGATCTCGCTCGATTTGCTCGCCGTGTTGTTCGGCGGTGCAACGGCACTGCTGCCGATCTTCGCCCGTGATGTCCTGCATGTCGGCTCGTGGGGCTTGGGATTGTTGAGATCGGCGCCGGCGGGCGGCGCGTTGGCGGTTTCGCTTTATCTCACGCGAAACCCGATCGAACGTCGCGCCGGAAAAACGATGCTCGGGTGCGTGGCGCTTTACGGCCTGGCCACCTTGCTCTTCGCGCTGTCCCGTTCGTTCTCGTTGTCGCTCGCAGCGCTCGCGCTGACGGGCGCATTCGATATGGTGAGCGTGGTGGTGCGGCAATCGTTGGTTCAGCTCGATACGCCAAATGACATGCGCGGCCGCGTGAGCGCCGTCAATTCGATCTTCATCGGCGCATCGAATCAGCTCGGCGAATTCGAATCGGGAATCACCGCCGGTTGGTTCGGCGCCGTTCCGTCGGTTTTGATCGGTGGCGCCGGGACGATCTTGATCGTTGCGCTCTGGACGAAGGTATTTCCGTCGCTGGCGCAGCGGGAGCGATTGACAGATTCCTAGACGAACCGAAACCGCGCGAGAACCTACCCGTCGCGGTGCTCTGCCGTGATCTTCTGCCGGATGACGCTGACGCCTTGGCTCGAGGCTTCGTCACCGCTTTGGCCATCCTCATTGCGCTCGATCGTGGCGAACAGGGACCCGCTCGAAGGCCACACGCGCCGGAACTGCTCCATTTGTCGCTCCTCGGCGAAGACGGACACCGACGGTTTCAGCAGATCGTGCCGCGACACGATGCCAACCAGCCGATAGCTTTTCTGATCCTCTACGACGGGAACACGCTCGAGCCCCATCGCTGCGAGCCGGGCAGCTACGTTTCGACAAGTCTCGTCCGGTAACGCCGTCTCGGGCCGCGATCGGGCGAACACCTCGCCGACGAGGCCGTCCGGGCTATCGCCGCGCCCCGCGCGAACACGGTCGAGCACGGCCTTATCCACCATGCCGACCAACCGCCCGTTCTCCACCACCGGATAGGCGCGAAACTTCTGCGTGGCGCCGAAATACTCGCGCATGACATCGGCGATGGGCGTATTCGAATCGATCGTCTGGACGTTGACCGTCATCACTTCATCCACGTAGTGCCGCTCCAACGGATCGATGCTGTATTCACGATAGATGTGATACCCGCGGCGAGCGATCTTCTCGGTCAGAATCGAGCGGCGCATGAGCAAGACGGTGAAACCGTAGGCCACCGCGGCCGCCGCGAGCAGCGGCAGCAACGCATTCGCATCGCCGGTCAATTCGAAGGCGAACACCGCTGCCATCACCGGCGCGCGCATCATCCCGCCCAGGGCGGCGGCCATGAAGATGAGCGGCCAAACGGTGGGATCGCCACCGGGCATGTACGGCCCGACGATGGCCCCCACCCCGGCGCCCATCATGAGCAGCGGCGCGAGCACGCCGCCCGACGTGCCCGAAGCCAGCGCGATGACCCAAATCACCGCTTTGACGATCACGATCCAAACAACGGCATGCAACACGAGGTGGTTTTGCAGCAGGTCACCGATCACGTCGTATCCCACCCCGAGCGTGCGCGGCTGAAAATACCCGCCGATGCCCACCGCGATGGCCCCCAACGCCGGCCACCACATCCAATGAATCGGCAACTTGCCGAACGCATCCTCCACCTTGTAGAGCCAGGTCGACAAGCCCCACGACAACGAGCCCGCGATCAAACCGGCCACGGCCGAAGACACGATGCCGATGGGGCCGAGCGGCAGCGTATGCAGCGGAAACAGCGGCCCGCTGCCGAGCAGCAGCGGGCGCGTAAAGCCCGCCACGGCGCATGCGATGGCAACCGGCAACAGGCTGCGCGGCCGCAGTTCGAACAACAGCAATTCGATTGCGAGCAGGACCGCGGCAACGGGCGTCCCGAACACCGCCGTCATCCCTGCCACGGCGCCGGCTACCAACAATGCCTTGCGTTCGGCGCTCGACAGATGGAAGAACTGCGCGACGAGCGAGCCGATCGCGCCGCCCGTCATGATGATCGGACCTTCGGCGCCGAATGGCCCGCCGCTGCCGATTGCAATGGCGGAAGCGAGCGGTTTGAGCACGGCCACCTTCGGCGACATCTTGCTCTTGCCGAACAAGATCGCTTCGATCGCCTCGGGAATACCATGCCCGCGAATTTGCTCCGACCCGAAACGGGCGATCAGCCCCACGAGCAGTCCGCCGACGACGGGCACGGCAATCACGATCCACCCGAGCGTGTTTTCCGCGGGGGAGCGGTTGGCAGTCGATATCGTCTGAAAGAAAAACAGGTTGTTGAACAACCGAATCAAGTGGAGCAAGAAATCGGCAGCAACCGTGCTCAGCGCGCCCCCCACTGCGGCGATCGCGGTAATGCGTAAAAGCCTGACGTCGGTCGCAAAATCGCCCTTGTGCTCGCTCATGAAATTCCTCGATAGACATGCACTGATGCAATGGCCTTCCCGGCCGCAGGGTCACATTTATATCACAACGTGATGCAATATGTGCGAGCCGCCCGTCGCCGCGCCGTCGCTCTTCGCCGAATGCCGCTCAAGTTAGCCAGAACCGTGCCGTTATGCGTGAAGGCCCAGCGGAAGCATCGTCCGCGCAGGCGCCTATTCGTCATAACACTTCGTCACAACACTCGTTCAATATTTGGGATGCAGATGACCGTACCCTACCGGCCCAGGCTTAGTATCGGCGCGCGGCTCGTCGCTTTTTCGTGCGTGCTCGTCGGGCTTATCTTCGTCGCCTTCTCGTGGGCGCTCACGCAAGCCGCGGGCGCACAGGTGCGCGAGCAGGTCATGAAGCGCATCGACGAGAAAGATCGCTCGATCGCCGACATGATCGGGCTATTCGATCATGCATTGACGGCCGAGGTGGGCCGAACGATGGCATTGTTCGAGAGCTTCTTGCCGGGCGGCTTCAGCGTCGACGAGGGCAGCAAGGTCGACGTCAACGGCGTTGCCACGCCAACGTTCAAAGCGGGCGAGCGCGTGCTCAATCTCGACTTTTCGATCCCCGATCAATTCCTCGACCGCAGCGGCGCCATCGCGACGCTGTTCGTTCGCAACGGCGACGACTTCGTGCGTGTCACGACTTCGCTCAAGAAGCAAGACGGCTCGCGCGCAATCGGCACCCTGCTCGATCGAAAAGGCCCTGCCTATGCGCTCGTGCTATCGGGGCACACCTATACGGGCCTCGCCGCGTTGTTCGGCAAACGCTACATCACGCAATACAAGCCGGTTGCCGACGCCTCCGGGCATGTCATCGGCGCGCTGTTCGTCGGCGTCGATGTCGAGGCGCAAATCCAAGCGCTGAAGGATCAAATTCGTGCGCTGAAAGTGGGCGACAGCGGTTTCTATTTCGTCATGGACGCATCGGCGGGCGCCGATCGCGGCAAGTTCATCGTGCATCCCAATGCGGCCGGCCAGCATTTCGACGACAACAATGGCCCCTACTCGCACATGCTCGAGGCCAAGCAAGGCCGCATCGACTATACGTCGACCGATCCAACGCTCGGCGAAACGCACGCACGCGAGAAGACCGTTTCCTTTCTCACCGTGCCTGAATGGCAATGGTTGATCGGCGGCGTCGCGATGCGCGATGAAGTCATGGCCGATGTGACGTCGATCCGCAATCGCTTCGCCGCGATCGCCTTCGCGCTGCTCATCGTGTTCGCCGTCGTCTTTCTCATGGTCGTGCGCCGCCTCGTGAGCCGGCCGCTCGAGGAAGTGGCCTCCGCAGCGGGGCATCTCGCGGCGGGCGATCTGACCGTGCGGCTGGGCGCACGGGGCGCGGCTGCGAGCAAAGGCCAAGCGCCGAGCGATGAAATCGGGCGGCTCGTCCAGGCGATCGACGGGGTGGGCGAAGGGCTAGCCCGAATCGTGGCGCAAGTGCGCGAAGCATCGGCCGGGGTGACGGACGGCACGACGCGCATTTCGAGCAGTAGCGGGGACATCGCGGCGCGCATTGCGAGCCAAGCGGCAAGCGTCGAGCAAACGGCGGCCAGCATGGAAGAAATTACGTCGACGGTGCAGCAAAACGCCGATCACGCCGCCCGAGCGAGCGATGTCGTGAGCGGTGCGGCCGACGCCGCGATGGAGGGCGGCCGCGCGGTCGAACGGGTCGTATCGATGATGAGCGAGGTCAACGGCTCATCGCAGAAGATCGCCGACATCACCACCGTCATCGAAGGGATTGCTTTCCAAACGAACATCTTGGCGCTGAACGCCGCTGTGGAAGCGGCGCGCGCAGGCGAGCACGGCCGGGGCTTCGCCGTGGTGGCCGCCGAAGTGCGCGCGCTCGCGCAACGCAGCGCCGCGGCGGCGAAGGAGATCGCCGGGGTGATCGCCGAGTCGACGTCGACCGTCCAAGGGGGCTACAAGGTGGCCGAAGAAGCGAGCGCAGCCATGCACGGCATCTTGTCCCGCGTGGAAGAAGTGCGCGCGATCATTGCGGACATCGCCGTCGCCTCCCGTCAACAGTCCGCGGGGATCGAACAAGTGGGTGGCGCCGTCGCGCAGATCGGCGAAGCCACGCAGCAAAATGCGGCCCTCGTCGAGGCGGCAGCCGATGTAGCGCGCACGCTCGAAGCGCAAGCAGCGAGTCTGGATGGCGCCGTCTCCACGTTCAAGCTTGCCGGCGGAAACGCAGCTACCCTGCGTCCGTCCGCGCCGGTTGCGTCTCGATACAACCGGTAACAAGGTTGCGTTGATTTGCGGCGCGACGTTCGTACAATCGCCTCACAGGCGCTCGCTTGGGAGGACTATATGAAAACTTGGGAGGACTATATGAAAACGAATCGTTTCGCAGTCATCGCGATGACTGGTTTGGCGCTGGCTGTTTCTTCGGCGGCGTTCGCTGCGGGCGGTGGCGGTGGCGGTGGCGGTGGCGGCGGTGGCGGTGGTGGCGGTGGTGGCGGAGGCAGCGGTGGCGGCAATGGAGGCGCCGGTGCGGGCGGCGGCCATGGAGGCGCGATGGGTGCAGCCATGGGCGCAGGCGGGACGTCCGCGGGACATATGAGCGCCAAAGGAATGAGCAACACCAACGGCCCCACGTCCGGCGATCGGGACAAGGGGTTGGCGCGAGCGGAAGATCGCTCCGACACGCAAGCGGATCGAGTGGGCGATACCGATGCGGTGGGCCCGGCGTCGAAGCACCACAGCGTGGCCGTCTCGACGCGTCATCAACATCACACGCGCAAGGCCGCTCCCACTCCAAACTGACCCCTCCGTCCTGCGCCGCGGGCCACGCGCGGGCATGCCGCCGAGCGCGGGGTGCTTCCGCCAGGCGCTTTGCCCCCTTCGCGGCAACGGGTCCTGATTGCACGAATGACGGTCGACACGTTGCGCCGCCGTGCTCCGAGCCATTCGTTCGGCATAAGGCGCGCCCCGCTCACGAGCGCTGTGCCCGCGGGACGGCGCAGTTAATTGCGCGCTACGGGCTGGGCGTCACTGCTGCGCTTGGAGTTGCCATTGCAGCACGGGATGAGCGCCCGGGCTATAGCTGCCGTTCATATCGTAGAGCACGGTTACAGCGCCCTTGCTCCTGGACCAATCGATGAGACCACCGTTCGCTATGCTGCCGCCGTTGTCGACGGCCGCGCTGTCCGCATCGAGCGTCAAATTTCCGGTGCCGCAGTTCTTGAGTTTTGCGCCCGCTTCGATCGTCAGCGAATGATAGGCGCCGAGCGTGAGCGATGCCGCACCGTTCCAATGAACCGACGACATGACGTCGACATCGCCGATCCCGCCTTGGGCCCCGGTCGCTTGCGCATCGATGGACGTCCCTGCGTTCAAGCTCCGATCGAACGTGGCCGCCGCCGCATCGTCGATCGTCAAGTCCGGCGTGGTCACGTTCCACTTTCCGGCCTTGACCAATGGTTTGATGCCGTCCGCCCCGAGTTCGAGCAGTGCGCCATTCGTATCCACCGTACCGCCGCTGCCGTCTGCGTTCTTCGCTTCGATCGTGCCGCCGAGCGCAACGGCGCCCGTATCCGCCACGAGCCAGACATGCCCGCCGCGCGTCGCGGTCCCGGTTGCGCGCAGCGTCGTATGTTCGCCAGCCAGCGCAAAAATGTTGCCATCGGCTGCCTGCAAACTGATTTGTGCGGCATCGATCGGCCCGGCATTCTCGATGTTGCCGCCGCTGCCTGATTGGACGAACACCTGCCTGCCCGTCGACGAGTCCTGCAGCATCACGTTTTGTCCGACGGCCAACTCGGCCGTGCCGTGGGGCGCTAGGATTCGCCCCGCGTTGACGATGCCGTTGCTGGAAATGAGCATGACGTCGCCGCCCGTCGAGCCCACCGTGCCGAGATTGATGATGCTCGCGTTCGAATTGCCTCTGAACGTGAGCCGATGGCCCTTCATGAAGCCGCAATTGCAGGTATCGAGCGTCGAGGCGACGAAACGGCCGCCGGTGCTGACAACGCCGCTCGGGCCGATCAATATCCCTTGCGGGTTGATCAAGTAAACGCTGCCCGTAGCGGACAGCGTCCCGTATATCGCCGACGGATCGCCGCCCGTCACACGATTGAGCGTCGCGCCCGTGCCGTTGTTGAACGTCACCCGGTTGCCGCCGCCGATCGAAAAACTCGACCATTCGATCACGCCGCGATTCGTCGATTGATCGATCGTCAAAGCGGCAGCGTTGCCGCCGATCGCTCCCGAACCGGCGATGAAATGGCCGCCGCTCGGGAGCGGGCCGGCGGCCTGCGCCGGCGTCGTCGGCACGCCCCAACCCCACAGCGCCACGGCGATCGAGGTCAGCCCCGCAAGCGGCCGTCTACGCGCAAACCGTCCAACCTCCAACCCACGACTACTGCGAGCAGCACCCTCGGTCTGTGATCCGATACTTTCGGCCATCCCTGTCTCCAAAGATTGAAATTCGCACAGCGCCGCCTTTCTCCGCGAGGCGGGCGCGATCACAACGATAGCCGGTGTAACTCACGAAACAGTGGGGCGCATGTCCACGCATTGCGCCAAGCATTCGGCGTTTTCGGTCGATGCGCTCGCCGCGCCGGCCGTCGATGAGTCGTTGACATATGTGCTTTCAGCAACTAATAATGTGCTAAAAGCAAATATGGAGACCTTACCATGACCTCTGCCCAGCTCGACGATCGCGCGGAAGCCGTACGTCGCTTCAATCGTTTCTACACACGTCAGATCGGTCTTCTGCACGAACACCTGCTCGATAGCGAGTTCTCGTTGACGGAGGCGCGCATCTTGTACGAACTCGCCCACCGCGTCGGCATCACGTCGTCCGACTTGTGTCGCGAATTGGGCTTGAACGCGGGCTACGTGAGCAGAGTCATCACCGGCTTCGAGAAGAAGGGGTTGCTCGCCAAAACGCGGTCGGCCACCGATGCGCGCGTAGCGCAACTGCAACTGACGAAGAAAGGACACGAAGCGTTTCAGCCATTGAACGACGCATCGAAGCGCGAGGTCAGCGCCATGCTGGAGCGACTGGCGGAGCCCGCGCAGCTCGACCTCGTCGACGCCATGGGGCAGATCCATGCGCTGCTCGGCGAAGCCGAGCCCAGCTACGTCCTGCGCGATCCGCGCCCCGGCGATATGGGCTGGATCGTGCATCGGCAATCGGTGCTCTATGCGCACGAACACGGCTGGAACGCCGAGTTCGAAGCGCTCGTCGCAGAAATCGTCGCCAAGTTCATTCGCGAGTTCGATCCGAAGTCGGAGCGGTGCTGGATTGCGGAAAAGGACGGAAGAGCCGTGGGGTCGGTGTTCGTCGTGCGAGAGGACGACGACACGGCGAAATTGCGGTTGCTCTATGTCGAGGCCAGCGCGCGCGGCCTCGGAATCGGGCGTCGCCTAGTCGACGAATGTCTGCGTTTCGCCCGGCTCGCCGGCTACAAGAGGATGATCCTGTGGACCAACAGCGTGCTCGCCGATGCCCGGCGCATCTACGAAAAAGCCGGATTCGAACTACTCGAAGAGGCGCCCCACCACAGCTTCGGTAAGGATCTCGTCGGCCAGGTCTGGGGCCGTGAATTGTGATCGCGTCCCGATAAAGCTGTTGTCTTTGTGCAACGCGACATCGCTATAGAGGCTATGAAACCGGCGTTCTCGCGGTATTTTTGTGCGCCGCACTAGACTTGCGTAAGGGAAAACCCTAAAATTCGTTCTAAGGATAAACCCTGATACGCATTCAACCCGGGAGTCGCCATGAGCTTCGTTTTCGCCCTCGTTCAAAAGATCAACGATCTCTTCGCTTCACCGCACCTGCCGCTCGATTCGGACTACTCGTTCGAGGCCCGTCACCGCGAAGCCGAGCGCGTCCGTCGCTCGCAGGCGACCGTGTTCGGCATTCGTCTCGTCGATTAATACGGGTCACGCCCATCGCCGGTCGCCGCGCACGCCGCGGCGCTGGCAGCCCGCCCCGTTCGAGGCGGGTGTGCATGGACCTTCGCACCGGCTTCCCCAGCCGGCGCGTTCGCTTGCTAGGCAATTGGCGCCGCCGCCGCACGCGGCGCTACAACTGCTTACAGATGTCACCAATGCGTGGTCCACCGATACACGCAATCCGGCGTTTCTGCAGACATCCTTGTCCGGAGTCTGTCATGAACGCAAACCTTCCTTCGAATCAAACCCGCAACCGCATTCATCCTTTGATCGCCGGCGCGGCCGTTGCGGTCATCCTCGTCAGCGCGACGGGCATCGCGGCGATTGCCGGATGGCTGCCGACATCGCATGCCGTCTCCGCACCGTCCGAGCAGAACGCATCTTTGGCGATGCAGAGCGCCCAAGTCGCCAGCGCCCCCGTGACGGTCGCCCCCGTGTATCGCGAGCCCCGCGAGACGAGCAGCGCCGCGGCCGCCGAAGCCCGCCGTCGTCACCATGTGGTGAAGGTCGCGCCCTCGCCCGCTTATGGCGGCAACGGCGGGGTCGAGCAAAATGCCGGCGCTTACGAGGGAAATGCGCGCACCACGGCCTACGACCCGAACGCAGGCGAAGTCGTTGCGATCAACGCAGTGCAAGCCCCGGCGCCGACGACGGGCATCGGCGCAGTCGGCGGCGCGATTGCGGGCGGATTGCTCGGCAACCAAATCGGCAACGGCCGCGGCCGCACGCTCGCCACCATCGCTGGCGCGGTGGGCGGCGGCCTCGCGGGCAACGGCATCGAGCACGAGGTGCACAAAGCAACGTCGTACCAGGTGCAGGTGCGCATGCAAGACGGCAGCTACCGGAACTTCAACTACACGACGCAGCCGCAGTTCCAGCCGGGCGAGCATGTGCGCGTGGTAGGCGATTCCCTGGCGGCCGCCTAAGAGGCGCTTAACCGAGCCTTAAGCTTGATCGGACATACTGGTATGGCAGGCTGCGGGCGATCGCCGCTCGCAGCTGACGCGAAACAGGAGGTACCGATCATGAAGACCTTATTCCGAACCGCCACGCTCGCCCTTGCGCTCACATCCGCCGCGGCGTTCGCGCAAGCGCAACCCAGCGATCAGCCGCTCACGCACGCTCAGGTGCTGAACCAACTGACGCAGTTGCGGCAAAATGGTTACGTCCCGAACAAAATCCACTATCCTGCCGATATCCAGGCAGCGCAAGCACGCGCCGGCATGCAGCCCGGCGTGCAACCCGGCATGAGCACGGCATCGACTAGCGGCGTCGGCGGGGCACAAGCGGGCGCCACGCTGTCAGGCTCGCGCATGACGACGAGCGTCGGCTGGCACGCTATGTATGGTCATCACTAACCCAATCACGGGTAGCGGGTTTGCCCACGTTGCGGCGCCGCGCCGCCGCAACGACTGCTCATGAAAGTGCTCATCGTCGAAGACGATTCCGCGATTGCGGCCAACCTATACGACTACCTGACGAGCCAGGGCTACGAGGTCGATCTGGCGACGAACGGGCTGGCGGGGCTGAGCTTTGCCGTGGCGCAAACCTGGGACGCCATCTTGCTGGATCTTTCGCTGCCGGGCATGGATGGACTCTCGCTTTGCCGCGAGTTGCGCGAGCAAGCCCATCGCGACACCCCCGTGTTGATGCTGACCGCTCGCGACACGCTCGACGATAAGCTGGCCGGATTCCATCACGGCGCCGACGACTATCTAGTCAAACCCTTCTCGCTCAAAGAAGTGGGGGCACGGCTGGAGGCGCTGATCAAGCGTTATCGCGGGCGCGTCGTGGCAAGCCAACTGCGCTTCGAGGACGTGCGGCTCGACGTCTCGACCCTCGCAGTGCTGAGATCGGGCCGCGCGCTGCGCCTACCGCCCAAATGTCTTCACTTGTTGCGCATCCTGATGCAATCGCCAGGCCGCGTTCTCGGCCGAGAGGAACTGGAAACGCAGATATGGGGCAATACACTGCCTGACAGCGATACGCTCCGCTCCCACGTCTACACATTGCGCCGCGCTTTGACGGCGCACGGCGAAGAGGACCTGATCGAAACGGTCCACGGTATCGGCTATCGGCTCGTCGCTCCCCATGCGCGCGCATCGTAGCCTTCGCTTCAAGGTCGCCGTCGTTTTTTCGATGCTCACCATCGCGCTGCTCGTGGCGCAAGCGCTGGGCGTGCGCACACTGGCCGAGGCGCAGGAAGAAAGGCTCATCACGGCGCTCGTCGAAGACGACATGGCCAGCGTCACGAAAGCCTATCGCTCCGACTCCGCGCTTCTCCCCCCTTTCGATTCGCGCCTGAGGGCCTATGTATCCAGCGCCGATCGTTCGCCGGTCTCGCTGCCCGCCTCGGTCGCCGCGTTGCCCGACGGCGTCCATGAAATCATCTTGAGCGGCCGCGAGATTCATGTTGCTGCGGTACCGTTCGGCGATGCGCGTCTTTATCGCGTTTATAACTTCAATGCCTACGAGCAGCGTTTCAAGCGAGTTATCGACGCGCTGATGGCAGTCACCGGTGTGTTCGCCCTTCTCACCATCTGGCTCGCATTCGGTCTGTCCGGATTGCTCGTGCGACAGGTCGCCGGCTTGGCCAAGCAAGTGAAAACGCTCGGATCGACACCTTCCGCCCCGATCCAACCGGGGAAGTACGATGAAACCGAACTGATCGCGCTCGTTGATGCCTTCAATGATTATCACCACCGCATGGCTGCGATGATCGAGCGGGAAAAGGAATTCACGGGCAACGTGAGCCACGAGCTGCGCACCCCGCTCACGGCGATCAAAACCAGTTGCGAGTTATTGGAACAAGACGCCTCGCTCGGCGAGAAAGCGCGTGCACGGGTTGCTCAAATCGAGCGCGCAACGGAGAACATGCGCCAGTTGGTCAACGCGCTGCTCACGCTCGCCAGAGAACATAGCGTGCGGGACACCGTCAGCGTTCCCTTGGCCACCGCGATCGGCGAGGCGTTGACGCCGTTCGCCGATCGCCTCGCCGCAAAACGCATCGATACGCGCGTTGAAATCGAGCGGAATGTTTGCGTAGCGGCGAACCCTTCCGCACTGGCGATCGTTTTATCGAATCTGATCGACAACGCCGAGCGCCACATGGCGGGCGGTCACCTGAGCTTCACCTACGCTCATCCATGGTTGCGGATTGAAGATACCGGTTCGGGTATCGCGCCCTGCGCAGCACCGCACGTATTCGATCGGTTCTACCAAGCGCATCCGGTTCGGCATACGGAACAAGGTGTTGGCATCGGCCTGTCGATCGTCAAGAAAATCGCAGAGCGTTACGGTTGGCAGATACAGCTCGAGAGCGAGCCGTCGCGCGGCACGCGCGTATCGCTCTTGCTGCCCCACCCAGGCCCCGATCAGACCAGCCCCGCACCGAGCCTTTCTTGACGAAAACTTCACAGGCGGGCGCGTAGCATCGACAGTCGAAGGCCTCGCCTCGAGCGCCTCATCGATCGACGAATGCCGAAATGCGCCGCCTGCTGCCCTTCGCCCTTTGCCTGCTGACCGGCTGCGCCGCCTACCATGCGCAGCCGCTCGCCCCCGACGATCTTGCGCGCCGGTTCGAGCTCCGTTCGTTTGCCGATGCCGGCCTGCATGACTATGTCACGCGTGCGCTGGGCCGCGACATTGCGCCCTGGCCGCCAGAGCAATGGAATCGCCGGTTGCTGACATTGGCGGCCTGGTACGACAACCCTGCGCTCGAAATCGTTCGTGCGCAGGCCGACACGGCACGCGCGGGTGTCGACGTCGCAGGGGCTTTGCCGAATCCGACGCTTCAGTTGCCCGCGGAATACGCAACGCCGAACCCGGGACCCGGCGCGCCTTTCACTATGGGGCTTGCATTCGATATCCCGATCGAAACCGCAGGGAAACGAGGCTATCGGATCGGCCAGGCGAAGCACCTCGCCGATGCGGCGCAATTGGCCATCCAAACCGAGTCATGGAAGGTGAGCGGCCAAGTGCGCGACGCATTGATCGCGCTTTACAGTGCCCAAGGACATTGCGCGTTGTCGGCACGCCATGTCGCCGATGAACGGGACGTTGTCTCCATGATGGAGAAACGACAGACGGTTGGCGAGAACTCCGCAGCCGAACTCGGCGCTGCAATGTTGGCGCTGGACCAGGCGCAGCACGACTACGCTGCGGCCGGCGCCGCGCTGGCCGATGCTCGCGCGCAACTGGCCGCCGCGATCGGCGTGCCGCTTGCGGCCATCGACGGTATCCGTATCGACACGACTTCGTTCATGGCGCCCCCGCCCGCGCCACCCCCTGCCCAGGCGCAGCGCGACGCGATTTTTCATCGCTCGGATTTGCTCGCTTCGCTGGCCGACTATGCGGCTTCCGAATCGGCGTTGCAATTGGAAGTCGCCAAACAATACCCGGATGTGCATTTGGGGCCCGGCTACACATACGACACGGGCACACGGCGCATCGCGTTCGGCTTGGCCGGCATCACGTTGCCGATCTTCGATCAAAACCAAGGCGGCATTCGCGAAGCCGAGGACAGGCGTAAAGAAGCTGCCGCGCGCACCGCCGCGCTGCAAGACACAATCATCGGCGATCTCGATCAAGCGCTATCGCGCTATCGGCTGACGCTTCGCGCGCTCGATTTCGCAGACAAACAACTGAAGCGCGCGCAAGAGCAACTCGCCGGCGAGGCCGCTCGATTTGCCGCCGGCGAGATCGATCGGCTTGCCTACACGAAAGCGAAGGTCGATTTCGACGGCAACGGCGGTCTCCGATTGTCTGCGCTCGTCGCGGCTTGGCAGGCGGCAGCGGCGCTCGAGGATGCCATGCAGCGCCCGCTCGATCGTGAAGGGTTGGATGACTTGCAAGCGCATCGGCAGGAGGAGCCACGATGAACCTACGACTGTCATTGGCGCTAGCAGCCTCGCTGGCCATCGCCACGGCGGCGGCCTGGTACGTCTTTCAAACCGTCGCGAACCCGGGCACGGCGACGCCCGATGCGTCCGCGCCCCGGCCCGCATCCACGCCGGCGGCGCAAACCATCGGCGCTGAAAGGGTCCTTACAGTCGGGCTCGACGCTCAACGAGCGAGCGGCATCGAGGTCGCACCGGTCACCGCCACCCGCGTGCGGGCGCAATACGAGGCGTATGCGATCGTGGTCGATCCGCAGCCGCTATTCGATCTGAGCACGAAGCTCGCCGCCGCACGAGCCGATGTCACTACCTTCGCCGAGCAGGCGCGAAACTCGGAGGCTCAATATCAGCGCAGCCGCCAACTCTTCGACGACGATCACAACGTCTCGCTAAAAGCGCTACAGGATGCGCATGCGCTCATGCAAGCGGACCGAGACAAGCTGCAATCGGCGCGAGCGGCGCTTGCTGGATTGAGCGCGACGGCACGCGCGCAATTCGGCGACGTGCTCGCGCACGCAGTCGCTGCGCCCGGCTCGGAATGGCTCACGCGTCTGCAATCCGGGCGCACGTCGCTCCTGCGCATCACCTTGCCCTCGACGCTCGGAAGCGGCGCACCAGAGCGCCTGACCTTGCGCACGCCCGATGGCGAATCGATCGCGGCGAACAAGCTGTCGCCTTCGCCCATCGTCGACCCCTCCGTCCAAGGGACGCCATGGTTGTATGCCGCACCGCGCGCACTGCCGGCCGGGATGCATACGCTGGCGGTTGCGGCAGCGCCGCAGACGAGCGCCCCTGCGTGGTTGATCCCCACCGATGCGATCGTCTGGTATGGCGGGCAGACCTGGGCCTACGTGCGCACCGCCCCTGACCGATTCGCCCGCCGGCTCGTGCAATCGGCCAGCGAGGACGATGCGGGAGTTGCCGTGACTGCAGGCTTTCGCGCGGGCGATTCGATCGTGACACGCGGCGCGCAATTGCTGCTCTCCGAAGAGCTGAAGCCACAAGGCGTTGCGACTGCCTGCAAAGATCCGCCCGAGTGCGACGACTGATCGCAGCCGACGGCCGCAGCGCGGCGCGTCGCCCTTCCACTTGCGCCCCGGCCGCCCATGCTCCAAGCCATCATCCGTTTCTCGTTGCGCTTTCGCGGCGTCATCTACGCGTTGGCGCTCACCGCAGCCGGCTATGGCATCTATTCGACGACGCGTGCGAACCTCGACGTCTTTCCCGAATTCGCGCCGCCGATGAGCATCGTCCAAGCCGAAGCACCCGGCTTGACGAGCGAGCAAGTGGAAACGCTGGTGACGCAGCCGATCGAGAACGCGCTCGCCGGCATGGCCGGACTCAAGTCGATCCGGTCACGGTCGATGCAAGGGTTGGCCTCGATCACGCTCGTCTTCGACGATCGCGCCAATGTATTGCAAGCACGGCAGTTGGTCTCGGAAAGGCTCAATATGCTGACCGCGGCTATGCCTGCGGGCGTGATGCCGCCGACGCTGCTGCCGCTCACGACGACGACGAGCGTGGTGCGCACGATCGGCCTCACCTCGAAGACGCTTTCGCCGACCGCACTCTACGATATCGCGCAGTGGACGGTTCGACCGCAACTGCTCAGTGCACCCGGCGTGGCCGACGCCATCGTATTCGGCGCGGCGGCGCGGCAATTGCAGGTGCAAGTGGGCCCGCAACAACTGTTGCGCTACGGCCTCTCGCTGCAAGACGTGATCGCAGCCGCCCGCCAAGCGACGGGCACGCGCGGGGCAGGCTTCATCGAAAACGAAAATCAACGCATCGCCGTGCATGTCGATGGACAAATCGCCGATCCGAAGACGCTCGGCGCTCTCGTGCTGCGCTGGAGCAATGGCGCGGCCGTGCATCTGGCCGACGTCGCCGAGATCACATGGGGCGAGGCCACCGAAGTCGGCGCTGCGACGATCATGGGCCAGCCCGGCGTCATGATCGTCATGGAGAATCAATACGGCACCAACACTATGGCCGTGACGCGCAGCATAGAGCAGCGGCTGGCCGCGCTGGCCCCGGTCTTGGCCCGGCAAGGCGTCGAGCTGCACCGCGACGTGTTTCGGCCGGCCAATTTCATCACGACAGCGATCGAGCACCTGCGCACCGCGCTGCTGGCCGGTGCATTGTTGGTCGTCCTCGTGTTGTTTCTGTTTCTGCTCGATCTGCGCACGGCGGCGATCTCGGCGGCCGCGATTCCGTTGTCGCTACTGACCGCGATCGTCGTACTGACCTCCTTCGGCGCCAGCCTGAACACGATGACGCTGGCAGGCTTGGCGATTGCGCTCGGCGAAGTGGTGGACGATGCGATCATCGACGTGGAGAACATCTATCGAAGGTTGCGGGAGAATCGACTTCGCGCAACGCCGCTGCCTGCGCTTCGCGTCGTGCTCAAAGCATCGTTGGAAGTGCGCAGCGCCGTCGTGTTCGCCACCTTCGTCGTCATGTTGATCTTTCTGCCGGTGCTGACGTTATCGGGCGTGGCCGGCAAGTTGTTCGCGCCGCTCGGTGTCGCCTATATCCTCGCCGTGCTGGCATCGTTGGCGGTCGCGTTGACCGTCACACCGGCGATGTCGCTGGCGTTGCTATCGCGCGGCGCATTGCCTTCGCGCGAGCCGCGCTCGATCGTTGCGCTCAAGGCGCGTTACGCGCGCATGCTCGCTGCAGTCGAACGACGCACCAGAGCGACGATCGTCCTCGTCGCACTGTTATGCGTCGCCGCGCTCGGCGCGCTTCCCTTCATGAACGGCAATTTCATTCCGCAGTTGCGCGAAGGGCACTACATCGTGCATATGGGCCTCGCGCCGGGCACTTCGCTGCCGGCAGCGATCCGGATCGGCACGAAGGTATCGAATGCGCTCATGCATGTTCCCGGCGTGCGGCTCGTCGCACAGCGCGCCGGCCGCGCCAACGAAGTCGTCGATCCGACAGGCGTGCAACTCTCCGAGTTCGAAGTCGAGTTCGACCCGATGAGCCCGTCGCGCCAAGATGCCACGATTGCCGCCATGCGTCGTGCTCTTGCACGATTTCCCGGCCTGACGACTTCGATCAATACATTTCTCGTGGAGCGGATCGACGAGACGATTTCGGGTGTCACCGCCCCCGTGGTCGTGAACGTCTACGGCAACGATCTCGATCTCATCGACCGCAAAGCGCAACAGATCGCCCAGGTGCTGGCCACGATTCATGGCGTCGCGGGCGTCAACGTGGAATCGCCCCCGGGTATCCCGGAGCTGGAGGTTCGGCTCCGACCGGAGCAGCTGAGCAGGCAAGGCTTGCGCCCCGGGGAGGTGCTGGACGCGATCCAGGCCGCTTACGAGGGCGTAACGGTCGCTCAAGTTCATCAAGGCAGCCGCGCTTACGACCTCTCCGTTCAGCTCGCGCCCTCCGCACGCCGCAGGCTGAGCGACGTGAGCGCGCTAGTCGTTAGGAACCCTGACGGATTGGCCGTGCCGCTCGGCACGCTGGCGACGATTCGCCAGGTCTCGGGCCGCTATCAAATCACACACGACGGGGGCCAGCGGGTGGAAACCGTCTCGGTTACGCTCGGCAACCGGCCAGTGAGCGATTTCGTGAGCGAAGCACAGGCGTGCGTGAGTCATGACGTTCGCATGCCGGCGGGCGTCTACGCCGTCTTCGGCGGTGAAAGCGAGGCGCGTAGCCAGTCGCAGCACGACTTGCTGGCTTACGGTGCGGTTTCGCTGGCCGGTATCGTCGTGTTGCTCTCGCTCGCGCTGCGCAGCGCACGCGCCGTCGCCGTGGTCATGCTCAATTTGCCGTTCGCGCTCGTCGGGGGCGTGATCACCGTCGCCGCGACCGGTGGCAATCTGACGCTCGGCAGCATGGTCGGCTTCGTCACGCTGCTGGGCATTTCGCTGCGCAACTCGATCATGCTCGTTAGCCACTACGAACATCTCGTGCACATCGACGGCTTACCATGGAATGCGGACACGGTCCTGCGAGGAGCGTCGGAACGCCTCGTGCCGATCCTCATGACCGCGCTCGCCACGGCGCTGGCGCTGCTGCCGCTCGCGCTGACGAGCGGCGCCGCAGGCAACGAGATCGAAGGCCCCATGGCGACTGTCATCCTGGGCGGCCTACTCACGTCGACCGCCCTGAATCTGCTCGTGCTGCCCACGTTGGCGCTGCGGGGCTTGCGTTTCGCGCGCGACGAGCCGGCGGATTAATCGCGATCGGGTGCCCCGAGCGGAAACAGCGAGCGGTAGGGGCGCGCTTCGTCGACCGCGCGAGCGAACGAGGGGCGTGCGAGCAAACGTTGCCGGTAGGCAAAGGCGTGCCGCAGCGAGCGGTCGATCGGATGGGCCCAATCGGCATAAAACAGCGATGGCGCCGCGGCGCAGTCCGCCAGGCTGAACGCATCGCCGGCCGCCCATTCGCGTTCGCGCATTCGTTCGTCCAGCCATCGGTATGCAACCTCGAGCATCCGTTTGGCCTCTTCGACACCATGCGGATCGCGCACGGCCTGCGCACGCAGCCGATCGCCGACGATCTTCTGCGTCGGCGTCATGACGTAGTTGTCGAAGAAGCGGTCCAACATGCGCACGTCCAGCGCCGCGCGCCGGTCATCGGGAATCATCGGCGCGGCGCCGCGATGGAAAAGATCGAGATACTCGATGATGACGCTCGACTCGAGCACGGTGCGTCCGTCATCGACGAGCACGGGAAAGCGCCGCATCGGCCAAAGCGCTGCGAGTTCGGCCCCCGTCTGAGGGTGCTCGGGGGAAAGCATGGCGAATTCGAACGGCGCGCCGTTCTCGTACAGCGCTGTGAGGACCTTCTGGCAGTAGGCGGAAAACGGGTGGGCGTACAGCTTCATAGCGTTCTTGGCTCCATGGATTCGGGCGCACGCCGATGCGTGCAGGCGGCTCGGCGACGAACGACCTGTCGTTTTGCGTTCGATTCGCTTCGATCGAAGCCCTGCCGAGCTCATATGCTCGACGCGCGACGAATCCGGAAATCGACACCCGCAGCCAAAGAAATGCGGCGCTGCGTGTCGAGCCTCCGCTTGCTCGCGATGAAGAAAGCCGCGACGGACCGTCTACGTGCGCCCGATGGCTCGGGCGCGGCGCGCGACTTCCTCGCTCGAGACATCCTCGATGTGCGTTGCGAGCCACCACGTGTTGCCACACGCATCGCGCACACCCGCATTGCGATCGCCGTAGAACTGATCGGCCGGCTCCATCACCGATTCCCCGCCGGAACGCAGCGCCCGTGCATAAGCCCCATCGACATCGTCCATGTACAGATGGAATGCGGCCGGCGCCGGACGGCACTCGTCGTTGCCGTCGCTCAGCATGAGGATCGAATCCCCGACCTTCAACTGCGCGTGTCGAATGCGCCCCTTGTCATCGTCGATGCGCTCGAAGACGACAGCGTCGAACGCACGTTGCAGGAAATCGATGACAGCTTGCGCGTCGGACGCCGTAATGTACGGCGTCACGGTATGAAATCCCTCCGGTATAGGGCGTACGTTCGTCGTGCGCATCGGCGTCTCCAAGTGGGTGGGGAACGCCAGAGATTGTAGGCCGGGTTGTGCATCGACGCGCTTACGTTTTTTCGTAGCCCATTGCGGCTCGGACAGCCGCGACGGCGAAACAGCCGCCCACGCGGCGGGCTGCGAATGCGAATCGCCGAACCGTTCGGTCTAGCGCGCAGGGGGCAACGGGGCTACACTCAGATATCCCTCGTCGCGGAGCGCCATCATGACCGACATCGATCCCGCGCGGACCTTCCGCGGGCTTCCGCTCACACCCGAGCAAGACGCCGAAATCAGGCATTACATCAAAGTGTGCAAGCAGCACGGCAAACCGTGGGACACCCCGGAGCTCGACGCCATGCTGCGCGACATGCTCGAGCCGCCGGACGACGACACGCTCGGCGACGACGACCTGGACCCCGATTTCGGCGACGCGCGCACCGCGGCCGAGCGCGCGCAGTTTTCGATCGACGACGAGACCAACCCCATCGAAGCATCGGAAGAATGGCAGGCTGCGATGGAATCGGAAGCGATGAAGAGGTTCAACCATTAAACCGCTTGCACTCGGCGCCGCCGCGGCCGCGCGCGGCTACGGCGCGCTCGAAGTGCTCGCCGTTTTCCTGAAACTCGGATTGACCTCGTTCGGTGGCCCGGTCGCACACCTCGGCTACTTTCGCCGCGAATTCGTGGAACGGCGGCGCTGGCTCGACGAAGCCGCCTACGGCGATCTGGTCGCGCTTTGTCAATTTCTTCCGGGGCCGGCAAGCAGTCAGGTAGGGTTTTCCGTGGGGCTGTTGCGCGCCGGATGGCTGGGCGGCCTCGCCGCATGGTGCGGCTTCACCCTGCCCTCGGTGTTGCTTTTGCTCGTGTTCGCAACGCTCGCGCCCGATCTTGGAGGACCTCTCGGCCAAGGACTCGTCCATGGGCTCAAGCTGACGGCGGTCGCGGTGGTGGCTCAGGCGGTTTGGGACATGGGCCGGCGGCTGTGCCCGGACTTGCGCCGCACGGCCATCGCGCTCGCTTCGATTGCGCTCCTCGCCGTGATGCATTCGGCCTATGCGCAACTGGCCGTGATTGCATTGGGCGCCGCAGCCGGATTCGCGTTCTACCGGCGCGGCGGCACGCTGGGGATTCGCGCCGCCCCGGCTGCCGACGATGCCGGCGCTTTACTGCCGGGAAGGGTCTCTCACACCGCCGGCGCGCTCGCCTTCGCCTTGTTCTTCTTGTTGCTGGTAGGCATTCCCGCAGCCGTGCGGCTCATTCCTGGCACGGGTGGCTCGGCTACCCAAGCATTGCAGGGTTTCGATGCCTTCTTTCGCTCGGGCGCACTCGTGTTCGGCGGCGGCCACGTCGTGCTGCCGCTGCTGCAGCAGCAGAGCGCGATCCAGCACGCAGTCAGTTCGAACGCGTTGCTTGCGGGGTACGGCGCCGCGCAGGCGGTGCCGGGGCCGCTGTTCAGCTTCGCCGCTTATCTGGGCTGGATGATGTCGGGCCCGGGCGCTAAGATCGCCGGCGCGGCGCTCGCTACCGTTGCGATCTTCTTACCGGGGCTGCTGCTCGTCGTCGCGGCCCTGCCCCACTGGCAAGCGTGGCGCGCTCGTGCCTCGACGGCCGCCGCTTTCGCCGGAATCAACGCCGCTGTCGTAGGACTGCTCGCCTCGGCGCTCTACTCGCCGGTCTGGACGAGCGCCGTGCATCGGCCGCTCGACTTCGCCATTGCGGCGATTGCGTGCCTGCTACTCGTCAGATGGAAAACGCCGCCGCTGGCCGTGGTTGCGCTGTGCGCGGCCGCGGGGATCGCGGCCGCCGTCTTGGGGTAGCGCTCAAGCCCACCCTTGCTCGCGTTCGGCTGCACCGGCAGCGCGAACGCGCCCGCCGTTACTTGGGCTGCGCGACCGTGCGCAGGTACGGCTTGAGGGTCTTGAACCCTTGCGGATACTTCTTCTTCGCTTCCTCGTCGGAGACGGACGTCGGGATGATGACGTCATCGCCCGGACGCCAATTGACGGGCGTGGCCACCGCGTGCTGCGCGTTCATCTGCAGCGCGTCGAGCAAGCGCAGCACTTCGTCGAAATTGCGGCCCGCGCTCATCGGGTAGACGAGCATCGCCTTCACCTTCTTATCCGGGCCGATGATGAACACCGAACGAATCGTGGCGTTGTCGTTCGCCGAGCGCGCGCCGCCGCTGGCGTTCGGATGAATCATGTCGTAGAGCTTGGCCACCGTCAGATCGGCGTCGCCGATCATCGGATAGTTGACCGCATGCCCCTGCGTCTCCGCGATATCGCCAACCCAATTCTTATGGTCGCTGACGGGATCGATGCTGAGCCCGATGATCTTCGTTTTGCGCTTGTCGAACTCCGGCTTCAAGCGCGCCATATAGCCGAGTTCGGTCGTGCAAACCGGCGTGAAATCCTTCGGGTGCGAAAACAGAATGGCCCAGTTGTCGCCGATCCACTCATGAAACTTGATCGTGCCTTCGGTGGTTTCGGCGGTGAAATCGGGGGCGACGTCGCCAATACGGATGGTCATATCGAACCTCCTGGGTTAGGTACGTTGGCAAGCCGGTAATCCACGCGCCGTGCTATCGATATACGACGGCCGCGCAGCATGGGAACGATGAGGCTCCGAATTATAGACCGCGTGGAGCGAGTCCATCAGTGCAAGCGCGCACCGAAGCGGACGGCATCGCGCCGAACGAGTGCGACATCGGCCGGCGCTGCACTGCTGCGGTGCGGCAAGCGCCGCACCGCATGCCTTCGCGCGGGGCGCAGCTTGCCGCCCCGCCCCACCCGATAAGCCT
Organism: Trinickia sp. Z7; assembly: GCF_056498045.1. Taxonomy (NCBI): domain Bacteria; kingdom Pseudomonadati; phylum Pseudomonadota; class Betaproteobacteria; order Burkholderiales; family Burkholderiaceae; genus Trinickia; species Trinickia sp. Z7. Next base: position 27,149 of record NZ_JAUEQW010000005.1, on the reverse strand, counting down.
TTCACGCGCTTGGCATAGCCCTTGCATAGATCTCGCCCGTACCCGGCAATGGCGTCGGGATGCATGCAACGCAACGCGATTGTGTGGTGATGGTCGAAGGCGGTTCGCCCAAACGCCGATTCACCCCGCGCACGCTTCAAGGACAACGGCGTCCCCTCGTGCCTCGACACGAGCGGACGCCGTTTTCGTTGATGCATGCCTTTTGATTGGTTTTTTCTTTCCGTCGAGCAATGACGCTGCGACCTCAACGGTTCAAGGAGTAAGCAACGATGAACGCGCCCCGACTCGTCGTAATCGGCAACGGCATGGCCGGCATCCGTACGATCGAAGAGCTGCTCGCGCTCGCGCCGAATCACTACGAGATCACCGTCTTCGGCGCGGAGCCGCATCCGAACTACAACCGGATTCTGCTCTCGCCCGTGCTCGCCGGCGAACAGACGTTCAAGGACATCATCCTCAACCCGCTCGATTGGTATGAGCAAAACGGCGTCCGGCTGCATACCGGCAAGGCGATCTCGCGCATCGATCGCAAGCGCCGCGTCGTCGTGGCCGAGGATGGCGTCGAGGCGCCCTACGACCGTTTGCTGATTGCAACGGGCTCTCAGCCGTTCATCCTGCCGGTGCCCGGCGCCAAGCTCAAGGGCGTGATCACGTATCGCGACATCGGCGATACGCAGGCCATGATCGATGCGGCAACGGTGAAACGGCGCGCCGTCGTGATCGGTGGCGGCCTGCTCGGTCTCGAAGCGGCCAACGGCCTGAAGCTGCGCGGCATGGACGTGACCGTCGTGCATTTGGCTTCGACGCTGCTCGAGCGTCAGCTCGACGCGAACGCGGGCCGTCTGCTGCAGCGCTCGCTCGAGGCGCGGGGCCTGCAATTCCTTCTGTCGAAGGCCACGAGCGAAATCATCGGCAACGACGCCGGCGAAGTGGCGGGCGTGCGCTTCAAGGACGGCGAGGAAATCGAAGCCGATCTCGTAGTCATGGCGGCAGGCATCCGCCCGAACACGGCGCTGGCCGAAGCGGCCGGGCTGCACTGCGACCGCGGCATCGTCGTCAATGACACGCTGCAAACCTACGACCCGCGCATTTATGCCGTGGGAGAGTGCGTGAGCCATCGCGGCGTCGCATACGGTCTGGTCGCCCCGCTGTTCGAACAGGCCAAAGTTTGCGCGAACCACCTCGCGTTGATGGGCATCGGCACGTATAAGGGCTCGGTGCTCTCGACGAAGCTGAAAGTGACCGGCATCGACTTGTTCTCCGCCGGCGACTTCATCGGCAGCGAGACCACCGAACAAATCGTGCTGTCGGATCCGGCGGGCGGCGTATACAAGAAGCTCGTGATCGAGGACGATCGCTTGGTCGGCGCCTGCCTATACGGCGATACGGCCGACGGCGCTTGGTACTTCAAATTGCTGCGCGAGGGACGCAAGCTGGGCGAACTGCGCGATCGCCTCATGTTCGGCGAATCGAGCATCGGCGACGCCGGCGTGCAGGGCCACAACCGCGCCGCCTCGTTGGCCGATTCGGATGAAGTCTGCGGCTGCAACGGCGTATGCAAAGGCACCATCGTCAAGGCCATCACCGAAAAGGGCCTATTCACGCTCGACGAAGTGAAGAAGCACACGAAGGCCGCGAGCTCGTGCGGTTCGTGCTCGGGCCTCGTCGAACAGATTCTGATGAGCACGGTGGGTACGAGCTTTCAAGAAACGCCGAAAACGAAGGCCATCTGCGGCTGCACCGATCGAACCCACGACGAAGTGCGCAAAGCCGTTCGCGAGCACAAGCTGCTCACGCATCGCGCCGTGTTCGACTTCCTCGAATGGCGCACGCCGAACGGCTGCGCCACGTGCCGCCCGGCGATCAACTATTACCTCGTCTCCACCTGGCCGCACGAAGCGCTCGACGATCCGCAAAGCCGCTTCGTCAACGAACGCGTGCATGCCAACATCCAGAAGGACAACACGTTTTCGGTCGTGCCGCAAATGAAAGGCGGCGTCACGACGCCGGACGAATTGCGCCGCATCGCCGATGTCGCGGACAAGTACCACATCCCGATGGTCAAGGTCACCGGCGGGCAGCGCATCGACTTGCTCGGCGTCAAGAAGGAAGACCTCGTGAACGTGTGGCAAGACCTCGGCATGAAATCGGGCCACGCGTACGGCAAGTCGATTCGCACGGTCAAAACCTGTGTGGGCAGCGAGTTTTGCCGCTTCGGCACGCAAAACAGCACGCAGATGGGGATCGATCTCGAGACGATGCTCGCGAACATGTGGTCGCCGCACAAGGTCAAGCTCGCGGTGTCGGGCTGCCCGCGCAATTGCGCGGAAGCCGGCATCAAAGACGTCGGCGTGATCGCGGTCGACAGCGGCTGGGAACTCTACGTCGGGGGCAACGGCGGCATCAAGACCGAAGTCGCGCAGTTTCTCGCGAAGGTCAAAACGGCCGAGGAAGTGAAGGAATATACGGCGGCGTTCCTGCAGCTCTATCGCGAGGAAGCGCATTACCTCGATCGCACCGTGCATTACATCGCGCGCGTCGGCCTCGATTACATCAAGCGCAAGATCGTCGACGACGACGCCAGTCGCCGCGCGCTCTACGAGCGCCTGCTCTACTCGCTCGAAGGGCTGCCCGATCCGTGGCAAGCGCGCATCGAAGGGCAACACCAGCGCGAATACATTCCGATCAAAGTCATCGCTTGAGGTCATCGATACATGGATATGCCGACTTCCTCCATTTGGACGCACGTGTGCAGCGTGTCCGACATTCCGCGTCTGGGCAGCCGCGTCGTCAAACGTGACGACGGCGACGTCGCCTTGTTCAGGACGGCCAACGACGAGGTGTTCGCCTTGCACGATCATTGCCCGCACAAGGGCGGCGCGCTCTCGCAAGGGATCGTTCACGGCAATACCGTCACGTGCCCGTTGCACAGCTGGAACATCTCGCTCGAGACGGGTCAAGCGTGCGCCCCCGACGACGGCTGCACGATGCGTTTCGCCGTGAAGGTCGACGGTGAAGCCGTATTCGTTCGCTTCGCATGAGCGAGGATGACATCGCGATGAAAACCGACCGCGAGGGAGGTGTCGCCAAAACGGTCACACGCTCGACCTGCTGCTACTGCGGCGTGGGCTGCGGGGTCTTGATCGAATCGCAGAACGGCCGCATCACCGGCATCGAGGGCGACCCCGAGCACCCGGCCAACTTCGGCCGGCTCTGCACGAAGGGTCGCTCGCTGCCGGCAACCGCCGCGAGCGCGGCGGGCCGCGCGCTGCATCCCGAGATTCGGCTCACCCGCGAAGCGCCGCGCGAGCCGACCGAATGGTCCCACGCGCTCGATCACGTCGCCGCGCGTTTTGCCGAGGTGATCGAGCGCGACGGACCGGACGCCGTCGCGTTCTATATTTCGGGGCAGTTGCTCACGGAAGACTATTACGTCTTCAACAAGCTCGCGAAAGGGCTGATTCGGACCAACAACATCGATACCAATTCGCGCTTGTGCATGTCGAGCGCGGTGACGGCTTACAAGAAGTCGCTCGGCGCCGACGGTCCGCCGACATGCTACGAAGATCTCGAACTTGCCCGCACCGTGCTGTTCGCGGGAAGCAACATGCCCTACGCGCACCCGGTGCTGTTCAGGCGCTTGGAGGAGGCAAAGGCCAAGGACCCGTCGATTCGGTGGATCGTCGTCGATCCGCGCCGCACCGACGTCGCCGCGCTGGCCGACCTGCACCTGGCGATCGAACCGGGCACCGATGTCGCCCTGTTCAACGGCATGCTGCATCACATGATCTGGGAAGGGGCCGTGGACGCCGCTTTCATCGCGTCGCACACGAACGGCTTCGCGGCGCTGAAGGCGCTCGTGCGCGGCTACACGCCCAGTATCGCGGCAGAAATCTGCGGCATCGCCGAGGCCGATCTGCTGCAGGCCGCCCAATGGTTCGCCGCCAGCCCCGCGTCGCTGTCGCTCTATTGCATGGGCCTGAATCAATCGAGCCACGGCACCGATAAGAACCTTGCGCTGATCAACCTTCATTTGGCGACGGGGCAGATCGGCAAGCCGGGCGCAGGACCGTTTTCGCTGACCGGCCAGCCGAACGCCATGGGCGGGCGCGAGGTCGGCGGCATGGCGACGATGCTCGCCGCACACCGCGATATCGGCAACGCCGAGCATCGTGCGCAAGTGGAAGCGCTGTGGGGCGTGAGCGGGCTGTCGGCGCGTCCCGGCTTGCCGGCCGTCGAGATGTTCGACGCGCTCGCCGAGGGCAAGATCAAAGCGGTTTGGATCGCCTGCACCAACCCGGTCCATTCGATGCCCGACATCGAACGCGTGCGCAAGGGGCTGCGCAAGGCCGAGTTCGTCGTCGTGCAGGAAGCGTTCACGCAGACGGACACCGTGCCATACGCCGACGTGCTGCTGCCCGCTTCGAGCTGGGGAGAAAAATCGGGCACGGTGACGAATTCCGAACGCCGGATCTCGCGCGTGCGCGCCGCAGTCGATGCGCCGGGCCAAGCGCGCGCCGATTGGTGGATCGCCAACGAGATCGCGCGCAGGCTCGAGACGCGGCTTGCCGCCGGCCAGACGCGAGCCGATCGTTCCACCCTTTTTCCTTTCGCATCGCCCGGAGAGGTGTTCGACGAACATCGTGCGCTCACCGTCGGGCAAGATCTGGACATTGGCGCGCTGTCATACCCGCGGCTCGAAGCCGACGGCCCGCAGCAATGGCCTTATGCGTCCGATGCGGCGACGGGCGCCGCGCGCCGCTACACCGACGGCGTCTTCGCCACCGCCGACGGCCGCGCCCGTTTTCACGCGACCGCATACCGGGGCGTGGCCGAGCCGGCCGATGCACGCTATCCGTTCCGGTTGCTGACGGGGCGTCTGCGCGACCAGTGGCACGGCATGAGCCGCAGCGGGCGCACGGGCGCTTCGTTCAATCACGCGCCGGAAGCGACGTTGTCGATGCGGCGCGACGACGCGGCTCGCCGCGGCGTCAAGGACGGCGATCTCGTCACCGTGACGAGCCGGCGCGGCCGCCTCGTGTTGCCCGTCGAAACCAACGACGACCTGCCATCCGGCACCGTTTTCGCCGCCATGCATTGGAGCGGTCAATTTCTCGCGAGCGGCGGCATCAACGAAGCGACGATCGGCGCGGTCGATCCCGATTCGAAGCAACCCGAGCTCAAGCATGCGGCGGTACGCGTGGAAGCGGCCAAGCTGCCGTGGCGGCTCGTTGCCGCAAAACGCGGCGACGTGCTCGCTTTGCGCGAGGCGGTGCAACCGCTATTGGCGGCGCGCCGCTACGCCTCGATTCGCGTCGAGGGCGACGACCTGCTCGTCGTCTCGGCCGCCGATGTCGACGCCGATGCACAATGGACCGAAAGACTGCATGATGCGCTAGGATTGGCGCGTGGCGACGAGTTGCTCGAGTACCGCGATGCGCGACGCGGCCGCGCGCAACGCGTCGCCTGGAACGGGGAACTGGTCGACGGTTTTCTGGTAACCGGCGATACGAGCCCCGCCGCGGCGCTGATCGAGCAAATTCGCACGGCCAGCCCATGGGAAGGCCCGCGACACGCCATCGTCCTGCTCGGCGGCGACACCCCGGGGCGCGGTTTGACGCCGCGCGTGCGCGTGCTCTGCAATTGCAAGCAAGTGACGCAACCGCAGATCGAGCAAGCGATAGCGAACGGAGCCGGGCTCGATGCGCTCAAATCGACGCTCGGTTGCGGTACGGTTTGCGGCTCGTGCGTGCCCGAAATCAAGCGCTTGTTGAACGCGACGACGCCCGCGTGAGCCGCGCCACCGGGCGCGACGACACACGTGCGTTAGCGATGTGAACAGACTCTCGATGCTGCGTATATTGCTCGTTTCCGATACCGACAAACCGATTGGCGAACTGCGCGAGGCGCTCGCTCGTCTCGGCTACGAGATGCTGCCGGAGACGGCCGCGCCTCATGCGTTGTCGAAGGTGGTCGAGCGCGAGCGGCCGGACGTCGTCATCATCGATACCGAATCGCCTTCGCGCGACACGCTCGAGCAATTGGCCGTGATGAACGAGACGGCCCCGCGCCCGGTGCTCATGTTCAGTCATGACGCCAATCAGCAGTTGATCCGTTCGGCCGTCGACGCCGGCGTCACCGCGTATATGGCCGAGGGCTTGTCCCCCGACAAGCTCGCGCCGATCCTGGAAGTGGCGCTCGCGCGTTTTGCCCATGAGGAAAGACTACGACGGCGCTTGACGAAAGCCGAGAGCGAACTCGAAGAACGCAAGACCATCGATCGGGCCAAGCGCCTGTTGATGGAGCGCAGCAAACTTTCCGAAAACGACGCATACGCCACGCTACGCAGGCGAGCCATGGATGCCGGCGTACGCTTGGCCGAGATCGCGCGCCGCGTGATCGAAGCGGACGAATCTTCGAGGTAGCAACGCAATGGACATCGCAACGCCTGGCGCGCATCCCCTGGAAAAGACGCACCTGCGCATCGGCTTCGTCTCGCTCTCCGACGCCGCGCCGCTCGTCGCGGCCAAGGTGCTCGAATTCGGCCATCGTCACGGCCTCACGCTCGAGCTGTGCCGGCAGCCGTCTTGGGCGGCAGTGCGCGATAAGCTGCTCTCGGGCGAGCTCGACTGCGCCCATGCGCTCTATGGCCTCGTGTACGGCGTCGAACTGGGCATCGGCGGCCCCCGCGACGAGATGGCCGTATTGATGGTGCTCAATCGCAATGGGCAGGCGATCACCTTGTCGACGCAGCTCGCGCATGCGCTCGACGTCGAGGGAAATTTGAAGGCGGCGCTCGCCACACTTGGGCGAGCGCCCGTATTCGCTCAAACGTTTCCAACCGGCACCCATGCGCTATGGCTTTACTACTGGCTCGCCGCGCACGGGGTGCATCCGCGCGCCGACATCGAAAGCGTCGTCATCCCGCCGCCTCGGATGGTCGAGGCACTCGAAAGCGGAACGCTCGACGGCTTTTGCGCGGGCGAGCCTTGGCATGCCGTAGCCGAAGCGCGCGGCGCTGGCGAGACCGTCGTCGCAACGAGTCAGATCTGGGCGAATCATCCCGAGAAGGTGTTGGCAAGCCGCCGCGACTTCGTCACGCGCCACCCGGCCACGGCGCGCGCGCTGATCTGCACCATGCTGGAAGCTTGCCGATGGGTCGATGCACCCGGCCATCGCGACGAAATCGCCCATTGGCTCGCGAAACCCGATGCGCTCGACGTGCCGCTCGAGCTCATCGCCCCGCGCTTGAGCGGCCGCGAAGGCGGCAAGCGCTTCGTGCGAGCGCCGCTGCCCGTATCGTTCTTCGATGGCGGCGCGGTCAACTTCCCGCATGAATCCGAGGGCCGCTGGTTTCTCGCCCAATATCGCCGCTGGGGTCTGTTGCGCGAAGCGGATGCGCCAGCGATCAACGACGAGGCGATCGCCGCGCGCATCAATCAAACCGCGCTTTATCGCGAAGCGGCAACCGTGGTCGAAGTACCGGTGCCGTCGGCAAGCGCCGCCCCGCCCGATATCGTCTGCGACGATGCCGTTTAGATGGTGAGCAACGCGGCTAGGAAAAACGCCGGGCGCTAGTACCGGTTCCGCCTACCTCTGCCCGAGCTGCCCGTGCAATGGGCGACATTTGCGGCGTCGCCGCAACGGTCGCCTGCTCACGATGGCGCACATATATCACATTGACATATAATCTCGCGCTTCCGCGGCGCAGCATGCGACTTTTCGCCGCGCTTTTGTCATGTGATTCGAAGAAAACCCGTGCCTAGTCAAGCCGTTCTGCGTTGGTTCGCCAGCTTCGCCCCGCATCCGGTCGCCGTTTCGTGGCGCGAGCGTCTACGCTCGTGCTTCGGCGCGCTGCTCGGCATTGCCGCGACCGGCGCCGCCATGCATTGGCTACTGGGCACGCAAGCGCAGATCCCGTTTTTGATCGCCCCCATGGGTGCCTCGGCTGTCTTGCTGTTCGGCGTGCCCGCCAGCCCGCTCGCGCAGCCATGGTCGTTCATCGGGGGCAATCTCGTCGCCGCGACGGTCGGAGTGCTCAGCGCGATGTGGATCGACGATCCCATCGCCGCCGCCGCACTTGCCCTGGCCGCGGCCACCTGCGTGATGTTCGCGCTGCGCTGTGTTCACCCTCCCTCGGGCGCCGTCGCGCTAACGGCCGTGCTCGGCGGCCCTGCCATTCACGCGCTGGGGCTTCGCTTCGTGCTGGAACCCGTCGCGCTGCAATCGTTCGTGCTGCTCGCATCGGCCATCGTCTATCACACGGTGACGGGCCACCGCTACCCGCACGTTGCCCGCGCCGCCTCGCATGGGGCGCCGGGCGCAGCCGGCGTGACCCGCGCCGAGCTCGAAGCGCTGGTGCGCGAGCGCGGCGAATTGATCGACGTCGCGTCCGACGATCTCGAATCGCTCGTGCGCGAAGCGCAACTGCTTGCCTATGCGCGCAGCTTCAGCGAACTGACATGCGCCGACATCATGACGCGCGATGCCGTCCACGTATCGAGCGAGACGACAGCCGCCGCCGCTTGGCGCCTGCTGGAGCGGAATCGCATCAAAGCGCTTCCGGTGATCGACGAGACGCGCCGCGTCGTGGGCATCGTGACGCGCACCGATTTTGTCGGACGCACGGCATTCGGCCTGCGCGGCCCGCGCAATCGTGGCTTCTCGCTCTGGCGCGATACGTCGGAAAGGCGCTGCGTCGACGATTTGATGACGCCGAACGTGCGCACCGTCGATGCGCAGTTGCCGGTGGCCGATCTGATCCCGGTGTTCGCGCACTACGGGCACCACCATATTCCGGTCGTGGATGGCGAGCGACGTCTCGTCGGCATGATCACGCAGGCGGATTTGATCGGCGGCCTGCATCGGCAAGCCCAGACGCGACAATTGAGGACGGCTTAAAGCGCGCGCGTACGAGGACGAGGATCGGACTCTCGCCCACGCTTCGCACTGAGCAGCGGTTGCTACGCTGAGAGTTGAAGCGTTACCTGACGGGCCTTAGCGGGAAAATATATCACAACGTGATATTATCTCCGCTTTCGAACTCGTCCCTTGCGTGACTCCGATGAAACTCACCGCTTCCCGTGCCCTGGCCAAGACCGATTTCGAGCAGTTGTCGGAATTTCGCTACCAGATGCGACGCTTCGAGCGCTTTTCCGAGCGCGCCGCGCATGCAGAAGGTATCACGCCGCTCCAGTACTTGCTCTTGTTGCACGTGAAGGGCTACCCGGGCCGCGATTGGGCGACGATCGGCGAATTGGCCGAACGTTTGCAGGCGCAACACCACGGCGTCGTCGCGCTCGTTTCGCGCTGCGAGGCGCTCGATCTCGTCAAACGCAAGGTGAGCGAGACCGACCGGCGGCAAGTGGAAGTGCATCTGCAAAAAGCGGGCGAAACGGTATTGGTGAAACTGGCGGCGCTGCACCGCGCCGAGTTGAATTCGCTGCAAGGCGCGTTCAGCGTGCCGCAGATCGATTTATGAGTGTTTGAACTAGGCGAATTGATGAGCATGGACCACAGCAAGAGAGATTTTTCCGCCAACGCGCGTTTGCCCGGCATCTGCGCGCTCGCGGCCGTCATCGGGGTGCTCGGCACCATCGCGGCCTTCGCGCTGCTCAATCTCATCTACTTATTCACGAACGTGTTCTTTTTCGGCACGTTCTCGTTCCAGAACCATTCGCCCGCCGACAACCACCTCGGCGTCTGGGTCGTGCTCATCCCCGCGCTCGGCGGCCTCATCGTTGGCTTGATCGCCCGCTTCGGCTCCGACAAGATTCGCGGCCACGGCATTCCCGAAGCGATCGAAGCGATCTTGTTCGGCAAGAGCCGCATGTCGCCGAAAGTCGCCGTGCTCAAGCCCCTTTCTTCCGGCATCGTCATCGGCAGCGGCGGACCGTTCGGCGCCGAAGGCCCCATCATCATGACGGGCGGTGCGCTCGGCTCGCTGCTCGCGCAGTGCGTCAAAGTGACGGCGGCTGAGCGTAAAACGCTGCTCGTGGCGGGCGCCGCCGCCGGCATGACGGCCGTGTTCGGCACGCCTGTCGCCGCCGTGCTGCTGGCCGTCGAGCTGCTTCTATTCGAATGGCGCCCCCGCAGCTTTTTGCCCGTGGCGCTGGCGTGCGCCGTGGCGGGTTTCCTGCGCGCCACCTGGTTCGGCGTAGGGCCGTTGTTTCCGCTCGAAACCGCGCCGCCCTCCGCCATCTCGCTCGTCTCCTGCCTGATCCTCGGCGTAGCGAGCGGCGCGCTCGCTTCGGGGCTGTCGGTCGCGCTCTATGCGACGGAAGACCTGTTCGCCAAGTTGCCGCTGCATTGGATGTGGTGGCCTGCGATCGGCGGGCTCGCGGTCGGCCTGGGCGGGTTGATCGAGCCGCGCGTGCTCGGTGTCGGCTACGACGTGATCGGCGATCTGCTGCACCAACACCTCGCGGTCAAGGTCGCTATCGCGATCCTCGTGGTGAAGGCGATCATTTGGGTGATCGCGTTGGGCTCCGGCACGTCGGGCGGCGTGCTCGCCCCGCTGCTCATGCTCGGCGCCGGCCTCGGTATCGTGATGGGACCGCTGCTTCCCGGCCATGAAGTCGCGTTGTGGCCTCTGGTGGCGATGGCCGCGACGCTCGGCGCCACCCTCGGCGCGCCGCTTACCGCCGTCGTCTTCGCCTTCGGGCTCACGCACGACAGCAACGCGCTGCTGCCCTTGTTGGCCGCCACGCTCGTGGCGCACGGCTTCACCACCGTCGTCATGCGCCGCTCGATCATGACGGAGAAGATCGCGCGGCGCGGGTACCACATCTATCGCGAGTACGGCGTCGATCCGCTCGAGCGGCATCACGTCGACGAGGTCATGACGCGCGAGGTGAAAACGATCGACGCGAGCGTACCCGTGCGCGAAGCGCTGGCTTCGTTCTTCGGCCCGAGCCAGAGTCATCGCGCCTACCCGGTCGTACGCGGTGATCGGCTTGTCGGCGTTGCCGATCGCGAAACGCTCGTGGCGTTGACCGACGCTGAAAACGGCATCGGCCGCACTATGACGCTTGGCGACGCACTCTCCGCGAACACGCCTGCCGTCGCCCTGCCGGGCGAAACCTGCCGGCTCGTCGCAGCGCGGCTTGCCGTGCAGGGCCTCGAGCGCGTACCGGTCGTGCTCGATCGCGAATCGATGAAACTGACCGGCATCGTCTCGCGCAGCGATCTCGTCAAACCCGCGCGTTTGCACTTCGAAGAAGAACAGAAGCGAGAGCGTTTCCGGCGCGTCGCCTGGCGGCCCGCGAAACGCCGCCGGCAGGCTTAGCGTTCGGCCGTATTCTCGGAAATCAACACGGAGTCGTTGCTGCTCGGCGTGGCAAGCGCCGACGTCGTCATGACGGGCGGCGGCGGCACGACAGCCGTTCCGTATCGATTCGAGTTGACGAACATCACCATGGGTTGACCGGAGCAGCCGCCCCCTGCGTGCACTGCGCCACCCCGCGGCCATCGGCGCCTCGGCGATGGTCGTGGCTCGCCCCTGGAATGTGCGTGAACCCGACTGGCGCGGCATGGTGCGCCAGTCCCCGTATAACGGCCGCATAGTCTAGGTAGTTACCACGCTGTCGCTGCCGCCGGTGCTCATCTACCATTCTTCAGAACAATAGTCGACGGAAAGAATACGGGGGGCGCTTCGATAGCGCCGGCGCAGGGAGCAGTGGACGCTTTCGCGAATAAAAGTCGAACGATAAGCGGTGGGCGGTTCGGCCCCGCACATTCGCGACGGGACGGCGAGCACGAAAATACGCTCACGCGGAAGAACGATATCGATGGCAATACGCCCTTCCACGTGAATTAACGATCGTGTACGTCAATGGCGTCTGCACAAAACGAGAACGAGCGAGCGGGGGTACCGGCTGAACACTTGGCACGAATAAGATTGCGCGCAGGATCGGTGCGCGCAACTTCCAAGAAACTAGGGCGAGTGATTCAGCCGGTTTCGCAACGCTACGCCGTGCGGCGGCGCCGAACGGGGAGGCGTGACATGGACATCCTGGAGTTGGCCCGGCAGGCGGGCTTGCAAGTGCTGCTCGATGCGCGCATCGGCAGCCAAACCTATCACAGCGTCTCCGGTTCGCTGCCGGCACTGCAGCGTTTCGCGGATGCGATCGAAGCGCTGGCGCGCGACGCATCGGCTGCCCAGCGAGATTCGCTCAAACGTCATGCGCCGCCCGCGCGCCACGCGGCGTCGGCACGGCTGCGCAAACGCGCGCGCTGGCTACCGATGCGTCGCCGGCCTATCGGCCGCCGGCTCCAGCCGGCAGGCTCGCCGCCGAACGCCGCTTCGCGGCATGCCCAAGCCACATGACGAAAAGCCAGAAGGGCACGAGCCATACGGCAACGGACAGCCCCGGCGTAAACGCGAGAATGCCGAGCACGATCGCCATGAACGCGAGGCAAACCCAATTGGCGAGCGGAAACGCGATCGACTTGAACACGAGTTGCTGGCCGGCCGCGACCATCGCCCTGCGCGCTTTCAAATGCGTGAGGCTGATCAGCGCCCAATTGATGACGAGCGCCGCTACGACGAGCGCCATCAGAATATCCAATGCGCGCGCGGGAATCAGGTAATCCACGATGACGCAAGCAAACGTGGCGAGCGCCGACAGGCCGATGGCGACATACGGCACGCCGCGGCGATCGACCTTGAGCAGCGCTCGCGGTGCGTTGCCCTGCTCGGCCAAGCCATACAGCATCCGGCTATTGGCATAGACCGAACTGTTGTAGACCGAAAGCGCAGCCGTCAGAACGACCAGATTCAGGATGTTGGCCGTCAGCCCCGCACCGATCTGCGAAAAAATCATCACGAACGGGCTGCCGCCTTGCGCCACCTCGTTCCATGGATGCAGCGCGAGGAGCACGACGAGCGAGCCGATATAAAAAATCAAAATGCGATAAAGCACCTGGTTGACTGCTTTCGGAATCGTGCGGGCCGGATCGTCGGCCTCGGCGGCCGTGATGCCGATCAGTTCGAGGCCGCCGAACGAGAACATGATGACGGCCAGCGTCATGAACAAGCCGTTGAAGCCATGCGGAAAGAATCCGCCATAGCGCCACAGATTCGAAATCGATGCCTGCGGGCCGCCCCGTCCGCTTTCGAGCAAGTAGGCGCCGAACACGATCATGCCGATGACGGCCACCACCTTGATGAGCGCAAACCAGAACTCGGTCTCGCCGTACGCTTTGACGTTCGCCAAATTGATCGCATTGATCGCGGCGAAGCACACGAGCGCGGACACCCAAGTGGGAACGGCAGGCCACCAGAAGTGGACGTAAGTGCCGACGGCGGTCAGTTCCGCCATGCTGACGAGCACGTACAGCACCCAATAGTTCCAGCCGGAGAGGAACCCGGGGAAGTCGCCCCAATACTTGTATGCGAAATGGCTGAACGAGCCCGCCACCGGCTCCTGTGCGACCATCTCGCCGAGTTGACGCATGATCATGAAGGCGATGAGGCCGCCGATCGCGTAGCCGAGAATCATGGACGGCCCTGCCGCCTTCAGCACGCTTGCCGACCCGAGGAAGAGGCCGGTCCCGATCGCGCCGCCAAGCGCGATCAATTGGATGTGGCGATTTTTTAGCCCGCGCTGTAAGCCGTCGTGCTGCTGCGTGTGACCCGTCAAAACAACCCTCCTCTCCTGATCGGATTTATCTATAAGCGAGGCGCCGATCGATCGTTCTCGACCGGACAAAAACCTAGCATTATAGCCAGGGCCCGTTCACGCTAATTCCCGGCTTCCAAACGTGCCCTGGCCCGACCCGGAGCCCCGACCTACTCTTGCTCTCCATTGCGCAGCAACAGCAACGGGACGGTCGTATCGTGCAACAGCGATTCGGCCACGCTCCCGGCAAACAGACGGCGAATGCCGCTGCGTCCATGGGAATACATGACGACGAGATCGGCGTCGAAGTCATCGATCGCGCGCGCCAGCACCGCCGCCAGGCTCTCCCCGTAGGCGTCGATGGCGCGAACGCTGCCTTGCTCGCCCAACGCTGCAAAGCGCTCGCGCGCTTCCCCCAGCACGCTCGTGGCCGTCTCGCTCGAGGTATCGCGCACCGGCATTTGCTCGGCGAAGCCGGCCGAGACATCGACGACTCGCGTCGGATGCTCGAGCACGTACACGGCTTGCAATTGCGCCCCCGCCAACTGCGCGAGCTCGATCGCTTCGTCCAGCGCACGACGCGCGCCCTCGCTGCCGTCGACGGGAACTAGAATCCGCTTGTACATGGCACTCTCCATGACTTGCGCCGCGCCCGAACCGGCGCGCGACTATCTCGAAACCGTTCGCGCCCCAAGCAGTGTCGTGACGTTGCCGCGTTCGATCGCCTGCCCAGCTTACGAATGGACCTCTTCTGCCGCCTGCGAACCGAGAATGCGTTCGGACAACGTGGCGTCGTAGCTCGAATGCACATGCACCCGCTTTTTATCCGGATACGCATAGCTATAAGCCTTGCGCAACGCGAGCGACGCCTCGTGAAACCCCGACAAGATGAGCTTTTGCTTGTTCGGATAAACGGCGATATCGCCGACGGCGAAGATGCCCGGGGCCGACGTCTCATAGTAGGACGTGTCCACGGCCACGCGACCCGCCCGTACGTCGAGGCCCCAATCGGCGATCGGCCCCAAATCGGCCACGAGGCCATACAGTGCGATGAGGTGATCCGCCTCGATCGCCGTGGGGCCGCCGATCGTTTTCACGTCGATGGACTGCAACACGCCGTCCGAGGCGTTGAGCGCCGCTATGGTTCCGATGACGATATCGAGTTCGCCGGCCGCGGCAGCGCGTTTGACCTCCTGCACCGTCGCCTCGGCCGCGCGGAATGCGTCACGCCGATGCACGAGCGTAATGTGCCTGGCGTGACCGCGCAACGCCAAAGCCCAGTCGAGCGCGGAGTCGCCCCCGCCGGCAACCACCACGCGGCTATCGTCGAAGATCGCGCGCTTGCGCACTGCGTAATGAACGTGCCGGCCTTCGAGCGCCTGCGCCTCGGGCAATCCCACGCGCTGCGGCACGAAGGCCCCGTTACCCGCGGCCAGCATGACGGCGGCCGTATCGAAGGCGAGCCCGCGATCGGTCTCGACGCGCCAGCGCTGCGTCTGTCCTTGGCGCTCGACCTTCATCACGCGCTGCGCCAGATGAATCGGCGGTGCGAACGGCTTGCACTGCTCGGTGAGGCGTTCGACCAACTGCCGCGCCGTACATACCGGCACGGCCGGAATGTCGAAGATGGGCTTTTCCGGATAGAGCTCGATGCACTGGCCGCCTACTTCCTCGAGCGCGTCGACGATATGGCAGGACAACCCCAACACACCGGCTTCGAAGGCTGCAAAAAGCCCGATAGGTCCTGCGCCGATAATGACGACGTCCGTGCGTAGCACGCTTTCGTCGACCGATGCCGCTTCTTCGCTCACGTTGGATCCTCGATGATGTCGATGGCCGTGCGACAACCTGCATCGCGCGCGTGCATGCGTGCGTGCAACCCCGCGCCCGACGCGCATGACAAGAACAAGTATAGGGAGAACCCGGAGATCTCGCCGCAGTGGCCCGCCGGCGAGTAGGGGGAAGCGACGCGAGCGCGCGACGATGACCGCGGCCGATCGCCGCGGCAAGGAGATAAAAAAGCGCCGCGACAAGCGCGGCGCCTTTTGCGCAACTAGACCAGCAGCACAGGCTTAGAAGCGGTGACGCAAGCCCACCGTAGCAGCCGTTTGGTTGTCCGACGAGCTGATCGACGAACCGAACGAACCGTTGTAAACCGAAGCCACGCCAGCGGTGCTTGCGTGTTGGTACACAACCTGCGCGTAGACGTCGGTACGCTTGGACAGCGCGTAGTCAGCTTGCGCGCCGATCTGGTGGAAGCGAACGCCCGAATCGACGCCGGCCAACGACGTACGCAGGTTCGAGAACGTGTATGCGACGCCCAGACCCAAAGCCGGCGTCAGGTTGTACTTCGCATTGATTTCGTAGTTGTCTTGACGCAGCGTCAGCGGGAGATTCTGAGCGTTGTCCAGACGCGCTTGCGTCCACACCGCACCAACTTGCGCCGGGCCGAACGCGTAGCTTGCACCGACGCCGTACGTGCGCTGACGGACGTGGCCGATCGTTGCCGGAACGCCGCCGTTCACGACCGTCGCCACGCCATTGCCGAGCAAGCCGAGGGTCGAGCCGTCCGACGCACCGGTGTTACCGGCGACCGGGTTGTTTTGCTGCGAGTATGCCGCGCCAACGTTCAGGCCCTGGAACTGGTAAGCCGCACCGAGGCTGTATTCACGGTTGTTCGAGAAGCCGCCGGCTTGGTTCGAGAAGCCGTACGTGCCGCCGAACGTGAAGCCTGCGTAGTTCGCGCTCGTGAACTTGATCGAATTGTTGACCGCGAAGCCACCGTTCGTGTTCAGGTTGTCGAAGTTGCCGTAGTGGGCAAACGACGTACCGCCCCAGCTACCCGTGGCGCTCAGCGGCGCCAGGTAGTCTTGCGCGGCATCGTATTGACGACCGAGCGTGACCGTGCCGTAGTTGCTCGACAGACCGACGAACGATTGGCGATTGAATTCGCTGCCGCTATTGGCGAAACGGCCGCTGTTCAGATTGAAACCGCTTTCGAGGGTGAAGATTGCCTTCAGACCGTTGCCGAGGTCTTCGGAGCCTTTCAGGCCGAAGCGGCTTTGGCTGATGCCACCCGACGTTTGCTGCCAGTTCGACTTGCCACCGACGTTGCTGGTGTACGAAAGGCCTGCATCGAGCACGCCGTAGAGCGTGACGCTGCTTTGAGCGTGTGCGGCGACTGCGAAAGAGGCGGAAACCGCTGCGACGACCAGGGTTTTTTTCATTAGAGAAGTCCCTTTTATAAAACTGGCTCACTGCCAGACTTCGGAATGGACGGTTTTGCGGCCGGCGCCGAGATAGCGGCGGCCGCGTAATCGAAACGATTGAGGCCGTCCGATGAGCGCCGAGTCTACGTGTTGACCCTATCTAGGGTATACGCGAGCCACACAACAGGCTTTTGCGAAAATTGAAACAATCAACCTAGTGAAAACCCCTAGGTTATTGTTTTTGAACGGATTTATTTTGTGATATTGGCACGCATCGTGCCGGGTGCGCTAGGCCAGCGACCGAGGCGTCTAGTTGCAGATCCGCAACGGTTTTCATCACGGCGTCACTTCCGACTGCAAGCAAGTGCAACGCGCTGGATCCGCCCGTCCACGGTATCGATCGGCGGAGAACGAAGCGCTGGTCGCTTGCGCGCCCGCATCATGAAGTGGGCTGGGGCGCATTCGAGGGCCTATGCAAGCTATTTCAGGCAAGAGGTTATGCAGTGGCCGCCGTCAGGCTTTTCTCGACGCGAAGGACGATGGCGTATGGGGGGGCAAAAAAAGACGGCCCGACGGCGAAACGCCGAACGGGCCGAGGAGGGTTGGCCTCGAGATAGCCAAGGCCGACTATACCTAATCGAAATTCGCCGGGGGCGCTTCGTAACGAACGGTAAAACATTCGGTGCGCCGGCGGCGCGGCGCGCATCGGCTCACCGGCGGAAGACACTGTTTTCGGCGTGGACGGCCTTCTTTTCGACCGCCTGGAGGCGCCAGACGCCATCGGTTCGAATCTGCTTGCCTGAAGCCCACTGTGCACCGCCTTGCGCCGCGGTCGGACAATCGCATTCGACGTGCAGCCCGCTCAAGGTGCATAGCGGTTGCTCGTTCGTCGGCGCGCAGAGCTTGGTCACCCCGCCCTCGTCTCGCAATTCGCCCCAAGGTGGCAGATCGATCCCGTCATGCGACTCTCTGGACCATACGCGCTCTTCCGTGTCGAGCCAAAGCACGGCGTAATCATGATTGACAGTGGGATCGGAACCGTTGATCAAGATGGTCAGACGCATCTGCTATTCCTCTCACGATGTTCGCCGAGACTAAAGTCTATGCCGCGATGCCTCGAATTCAAGGCGAGGAAACGTCGCGGGCCGACCGGTGAGCATCGGAGCGAGCCACATGCCGCATGCAGGCCACGGGCGGACCGTCATCGCACCCCATAACCCCGGGCTTGCATACAGTCTCCGTACGCTTGCCAATAGGTCGTCATAGGCGGTTGCGGCGGGGGCAAAGGCGGAAGGTTAGCGGAAGCGGAAGCGCTCGCCGAAGCGGCGCCTGGGCCTGACGCGCCCGGGGCGGATGGGGCCACCTGCGCGGAACCTGTGTTAGCCGATGCGGCGTTGGAGCGAGCGGCGGGCGGCGCACCGCTGGCGGCGGACGCGCCACCCGCTTCGGATGCCGTCGTCAGCGCCTGCGCTGTCTTGGCGGCGCCACCGGGCGCGCCGTGCGCAGGCGGCAGCGGCGGCTCGCTCGCGCCCTTGCCCGCATCGGCGGCGAATTGAATCGGTTTGGTGCGATTGGGACGCTGCGATAGATGCGTCATATCGACGCCGGTTTGACGCTTCGCCTGCCAATAACAATAGGCGCTGTCGACGCTTTGGGTTGCCGCAGGCTGACTGCGCAGCGGATAGACCGCCGGCTGCTGCGCCAAGGTCGTCGTCGACCACGACACGATAACTACGCTGACTACGCTTGCAACCGGGGCAATCTTCATCGGCTCTCTTCCTTCCGCGTCCGGATCGATCGACTCCCTGACATGTACGACACACCGCACGAGAGCCAAGACTCTGCCGGCGAAGATCGAGCGAATCGACCTGCGCCGGACTACGACATACCGCCAGCATAGGAGCCTATAGGCCGGACATGGCGAAAGAGTATCGGCACCATCGGCCATATCCTCCGCAATAAGGGACAGATTTACTAAGACTTCTTAAAAATTTATGCGCATAAATTTATCTTTCGAAAATACTGTGTCGCCCGCGAGCAGTTCATTAGGAGTCCGAATGAATCGCCGCAGCGGCCACTAGGCGGATGCGACAGCGAGACTGCGTCGCGTGGATCTCACTCCCTGGAGCGAGAAACGGCGGCGAACGCAGACGAGCGCGGGCCTCAAACCCACGATGCGTGGTGACCGTTGATCGGTGGAGAGCGCAGGGCACCGCGCAATTCAGGTGCGCGTCTCGCACCGTGTCGAAACGCGCACTCTGGATTCAGCGCGCGGCCGCCCGAGGCGCGACGAAGCGAAACGTCAGATTGATGCGCTCGCCCCGCAAGCCCGGCGCTTTGACGATGCGATGCCGCCATTCGCGCTGCGTGCGCCCCCGCATGACCAACAAGCTACCGTTCGTCAATTCATAGGCGCGCAGTTGCCCTGTCGCATTGTGTCGAAGATCGAACCGCCGTGCGACCCCGAGGCTCACCGAGGCAATCACCGGCTCCGCCCCGAGCTCGGCTTCGCGATCGGCGTGCCAGCCCATGCTGTCCTCTCCGCTGCGATACCGGTTCAGCAAAACGCTGTTGAAGCGGGTCTTGCATGTCGCTTCGGCCAGCGAGCGCAGCGCCTGGACGGTGGGCGTCCACGCCAGCGGCTCGTTGCGAATACCCGAGTAGACGTAGATTGCGCCCGGATCGCCCTGCCAGGCGGTGAGGCGCGGCAACGGCTTGATGCCGCCGGGCGTGCCGATGACATCCTGCTTCCACTGCACCTCATCCAAGAGGGCGGACAAGGCGATAGATGCCTCGTCCGGCGACAACCAATGCGGATACCAGTCGACATCGACCTGCGGCACACCGCCGAACATGTCTTCGATCATTCGATCAATACCTTCGATACCTTCAACGCCTATTGTCCATTCGAACGTCTTCGCCGGCCGCAAGCCGGCCTAACGCGTTCCAACGCCGCTATTGCAAGCAGAACACGAAGAACGAACCGCGCCATCCGAAATCTTGCTCGCGCCCAAGGGACGCAGCGGCGGCCGGGCCATTGCGGCGGCTGCAAGGGAGGGCCGGAGCCGCTATCATGGAACCCTTTGGAACGCTAGGCTGCGTGCCGTCACCACCGTCGATCATGCCACTTTCCGAGAACGCCCTCGATCAGTTGTTCCGCGAAGCACGCACCGTCAATGCCTGGCTGCCCAAGCCGGTCGACGATACGCTGCTTCGGCAAATCTTTTCATTGGCCATCCTGGGTCCGACGTCGGCGAACTCGAGCCCCGGCCGCTTCGTCTTCGTCAAAACGCCCGAAGCCAAACAGAAACTGAAGCCGGCGCTCTCGGCCGGCAACGTCGAAAAAACGATGGCCGCTCCGGTCACGGTAATCGTCGGGATGGATCTGGCCTTTTACGAACATCTGCCGAAATTGTTCCCGCACGCGGATGCGCGCAGTTGGTTCGCGGGCAACGACGAAGCGATTCGCGCCACGGCGCAGCGCAACTCCTCGTTGCAGGGGGCCTACATCATCATGGCGGCCCGCGCATTGGGGCTCGATGCAGGTCCGATGTCGGGGTTCGACGCAGTCAAGGTGGACGACGCGTTTTTCGCTGGCACGACGATCAAATCGAACTTCCTGGTCAACCTCGGATACGGCGATCGCTCCAAGCTGCATCCGCGCAACCCGCGACTATCGTTCGACGAGGCGGCCCGGATCGCGTGAGTCGCAGCCTCACGCCGCCTTCGCCGCGGCGCTCAGGCTATATGGAGATGGCTCGAATAGGCGAGCCCACTGCCATGCCCCTGCTCGCCTACGCGAACAGCGCAATATAGAACACGACTGCGCCGATCAACGCGCCGACGAAACAAAAACCTTCGCTCTTCCCATCGCCATCCGAACGCAGCCAGTCGCCCACCACGCCGAACAACCCGGCGATGCCGAGTGCAACGAATACCATCACGACGTCGAATAGCGCGCTGCGACTGACCTCTAGCCAATCGAAGCGTCGAACGATGGAATAGACTGCCAGCGCCATCAGCGAAAGCACAACGAGCGGCAGCATGACATGACTGCCCTCGTAGTCGAGATGATGAGGGCGGTGCGGTTTATGGCCCCATTTGTCGGCTGTCATCATTCGTCCCCTCTCTCGCGAAGACCGATCCCCAGGAATCGAATCGCGAATATTCATAGCTTAGATCGATTTCATAACATGGGAAGTCGCCGTTAACCCACCCCTGTCTCGCGTGCAGCGGCTCCCGGCAGCGTTTTCCGCCGCTCGGTACAATGGCTCGTGGCCGCGTCCGCGGCACGGTTAGCCACGATTCGGCTCCCTCCCTCTGCTTCTATGCGCCCCTCCTCTTTCTTTGCGCGCGCGATTTTCATCGGCGTGCTGATGCACCTGTACGTGGGACTGCGCATCATTCCCGAGTTGCCGATCGGTTTGCCGGCCAAGCTTCTCGCCGCTTGCGCGCTCGCGCTCTCGTGCGGCTTGATCCCGCTCGGCAT
Organism: Trinickia sp. Z7; assembly: GCF_056498045.1. NCBI lineage: Bacteria > Pseudomonadati > Pseudomonadota > Betaproteobacteria > Burkholderiales > Burkholderiaceae > Trinickia > Trinickia sp. Z7. The sequence goes on along the minus strand of NZ_JAUEQW010000005.1, from coordinate 5,829 downwards.
GCTCGCTCGAAGGTTCGAACGCCAGCCGCACGCCGATCGCATCGCGTGGGTCGGCTTGATCGCGATGGGGTTGTTTTCATCGCTGCTCGTTTTCACCTTCCTGCGCGACATCGTCCTTGCCTCGGCATTGACCGTCGATGCGTTATGGGGTCACGTCTTCTCGCTCGACCGCTGGAGAATCGATACGGCGGTAGGCGTACCCGGCCTCGCGCTGCTTGCTACGACGATCGGTCTGGTCAACGCACGTCGGCGCGCCCGGATCGTATCGGTCGATGTGCCGATCGAAGGACTGCCCGCGTCGCTCGACGGGCTGACGATCGTCCAAATCAGCGACATCCACGTCGGGCCGACGATCAAAGCGCGATACGTCGATGCGATCGTCGATGCCGTCAACCGGCTGCGTCCCGATTTGATCGCCGTCACGGGCGACGTAGTGGACGGCAGCGTCGCGCAATTGGCCAGCCACACCGAGCCGCTCGGTCGGCTGACCGCCCGTTACGGCGCCTACTTGGTCACGGGGAACCATGAGTACTACTCGGGCGCGGTGCAATGGATCGCGGAATTCGAGCGCCTCGGGTTGCGTGTCCTGTTGAACGAGCACGTCGTGCTCGAACACCGGGGCACCCCGTTCATCCTCGCAGGCGTCACCGATTACACAGCGGGGCGCTTCGACGAAACGCATCGCAGCGATCCTGCGGCGGCGTTGGCCGACGCGCCCGACGACATCATCCTCAAGGTGCTGCTCGCTCACCAGCCGCGCACGGCGCATGCAGCGGCCGACGCGGGATATACGCTCCAGTTGTCGGGCCATACACACGGCGGGCAGTTTTTCCCGTGGAATTTCTTCGTTCGCTTGCAACAGCCGTTCACCGCGGGGCTTGCAAGGCTCGGCGCCCTTTGGATCTATACGAGCCGCGGAACCGGCTATTGGGGGCCGCCGAAGCGGCTGGGCGCGCCGTCGGAAATCACACGGCTGCGACTCGTGGCGCACGCGCGGATCTGAAAGCGCAAGCCCACGCCTCGCCTCACGGAAAGCGTACGGCTACGGCCGAGGCACCGAGCGGATATTTCCGATTTCGCTGTCCGCGCTGGCGTTGTCGCCGTATGTAGGCGGCACGCCGCCCGCATCATACGGGCGCACCTTGCGCTCGCGCACCGCATGCGGTTCGACCGGGTGAGCCTCGAGCGCATCGCCAAAGCGAGCCCGCACGAACGCACGCAGCAGCGCAATGCGCGGATGAGCTGCATCTGCCTCGCACGGATCACAGGCGCGAAACCGCACCCGGCAGTGCGTGCCCTGCTCGCTGCGCAGCCACCTAAGGTCTTCTGCGCGCTCCAATATCTCGATGGCATCGCCCCACTCGCCCGATGGCGAGAACGGCTGGGCCAGCTTGCGCAACGCACCGTGCGTGAAGGTAACGACGACACTGGGCTCGACTTGGATGAACACGATTTCCTCGTCATCGTCGACCAATGCGCGCGCGCACCAATAATCGAGTGCGCAACCGTCGAGTTCGCTCGTGTTCATGGCAGCTCTCCTTCGAAGGGATCCAGGTGCGGTGGCGGATGTGGAGGCATACGTATGCGCGCGACGAGTGGATAGTGATCGGACGCCTGGCGCGCGAGCGTGCTGCGATGAACGGCCACGTCGACCAAATATTCGCCCGGGTGCATCCATATTCGGTCGAGGGCAAAAACCGGGCAAAAGGTGGGGAAAGTGCGCGGCGCGGGGGCTCGTCGAAAATGCGAAACGAGCGCCCGCAACGCGCGCCCCCGTACGAACCACTCGTTGATGTCCCCCACCAAGATAACCGGAAGCTCGCTATTATCGAAGGCGGCGAGCAGTGTGCGCACCTGCGTGCTGCGTTCGGTGGCGGACAACCCCAGATGCGTCGCCACGACCCGGACCAAGCGCCCGCCGCATTCGATATCGGCATCGAGGGCGCCGCGCGGCTCGCGCCGGTGAAACGACAAGTCGAGGGTGCGCGCCAGGCGTACGGGCAGCCTGGACAACACCGCGTTGCCGTAGCGGCGTTTCGGGGTATCGAGCGTGGGGCCTTCGACCGCGGCCATACCCGTGGCCTCGCGCAGTTGCGATAAAACGTCCGGGGTTTCCGAACCACCGAGCGGCACCTCTTGCAATGCGATGATGTCGGCATCGAGCTCGCCGATGACCTGCGCGATGCGCGCAATCATCTGCCGCTTCGCCTGAGCGGTCCATGACGCCAGGCCGCCGTGAATGTTGTAGGTGGCGATCCTCAGTTCACATGATCGGGGCCGCGCCGCATCGGCACGCTGCTCGAGCTCGCCGGCATCCGCGATGGAGGTAAGTACGGCGTCGTCGCGTTCGTTCGGGTTCGCATTCACTTGCGTCGCCCCAGCCAGCGTTGCAGCAACACGGAGATGCCAACGAGCGCAGCGCCTATTGCCGCCATCGCGACCACCGAGCCGAGATCGGGGTGGCGGATCGCATTGAGCAACTGATGCGCGAAAGTCACGGTCAACAAAATGCCCGGCGCCATGCCGAGAATCGAGCCGATCATGTAATCGCGCAGACGAATATGCGACGCGCCCGCAACGAGGTTGACGATCGTAAACGGGGCGATCGGCAACAAGCGCAGCGCCATGACGGTAACGATGCCGCGTTCGCCGATCCGCTCGCTGAGCCGATTCGCGCGCGTGCCGGCTAGCCGGCGCACGGCATCGCGCCCTAGCGCAACGCCCAGACCGTAGGTGGCGATCGCGGAAAGCATCGTTCCGCCCAGGGCGTACCCGATTCCAGGCCATGCGCCGAAGACCAGCCCCGTCGCAGCAATCAGCAACGTGATCGGCACCGAAACGATTGCTGCCGCAACGTATCCGCTCAGCACGATCACGGGCGCGAACGGCAGCGCCTCGATTCGTCTGATGAGCTTTGCGAGTTCCACCAGATTGAGATGGTGGCCGATCGACGTGAACTGCCAAACAGCGGCCATGATCGCGGCTGCGAGGACGAGGCCGCCGAGCAACAAGTACCGCGTGGTCAATGACCGGTGCCGCCCCTGCGGGATGAACTCGTTCACGAGTTCGTCCGGCGCAATGGGTCGCTCCGGGTCCAACCAAGCATTGACCGGTACCAGAGCGTCCAGATCCGCGGTGACGACTGGCGTGAATGGCCGCAATGTTCGCCCCCGAGGGCGGCCCAATGAGTCGATCGCGGCATTTAACCGGTGCTCGCGTGCCAACGCGTTCTCGACATCTGACTCGGTCACGTCCAGATGCTCGGCCAGCAGCCGGTTGCGCCAGCGCGCGATCGTGGCGCGCACGCGCGCGTCGTTGTCGGCATCGATCGTCACATTGCATTCGGTATCGAGCACCATCGACCGATTGTTCAGATTCGCGCTGCCGATAGTCATGAGCATATCGTCGACAATCATGACTTTGCTGTGCACGTTGACACATGCCTCGCCCAAGCCGTCGACGTGCGGGCAATACATACGGAACCGCCCGTGGCGATCTGCGTCGACTAGCGCACGATACAAGCGCGCGCGCAGGACACCCATCGTCGCCTCTTGCAACCATCCGCTCTGCGCGCGCGGCACGACGACCGCCACGTCGGGGCCGTCGTCCTCCGCGAGGCGACTACCCAACGCCTCTCGAGCGACGGCGGCCGTGAAGTACTGGTTTTCGATATAAATATTGGTGCGCGCGGACGCAATCGAATCGGCGATCAGTGCACGCACGTGCTGAACCGGCTCGCGGGATCGGTAGGGCGGCTCCGTCACCGAGATGCCGACCATCACATCGCTTACGTCTACCGGTGCATTGGGCGGCCAGGGGTCCCCATCCCGGTCGACGGCCCGATGCGCGCGCAACGCGATTCGTTTGCCGCACGAGCGATGCCAGCGCTCTCGGGCCAGGGCGCCGATCGCAGCGGCGGCAGCGCCGTCGAACATGGCCTGAACATCATGAAACGGCCCGTATGGCGCGCCGTTCGCGTCGCGGCGCAGCGACTCGTGCGCCGCGTGCGCGGGGGTATCCCAACGGGAGCGCGTCAAATCGAGTCCGCCGACGAATGCGAGGCGATCGTCGATCGCCACGATCTTCTGGTGGTGCGACGCGCCGCGCGGATGCGTCCCATCCTGCCGGAATACGATTCCTCGCTGCGAGCGCCAGCCGGTCTGATAGACAGGCATCCATTCGCGCTCGAACGCATAAATCATGGCGAAATCCCACGCTAGGATGTAGATGCGCAGACGTCGGCGCCTGGCCGACAGCGCTTGCAGGAACGCCCCCAACGGCGCCGGAAGGCCGTCGTCCGCCCCCTGAGGGACCAGTTGCATGCGGCTGTCGATGTCCCAACCGACGATGAAGATCGTGCGTTCGGCCCGCGCGAGCGCCTCCCGCAGGACCGAAAAATAGGCGCTGCCATCGATTAGGAGTGCGAATCGATCGGCATGCAAGATCGATTCGCAATTGCGCCCCACCTCGAGCGTTCCATGCCGATGCGACGACGCCCGAGCTCCGTGCGCCGGCTCGCTCGCTCGCACTCTAACGCGCACATCGGTAACGCCCGTCATCGTTGAATGCGCGGCTGTCAAATGATGGGCACCCCGCCCGTGACGGCCACTGTGGCGCCCGACACGTAGCTCGCCTCGTTGCTTGCGAGCATGACATAGACGGGGGCGAGTTCCGCGGGTTGGCCGGGCCGCTTCATTGGCGTCTGCTTACCGAATTCCTTCACGTTGTCGGGCGGAAGGGTCGCTGGGATCAGCGGCGTCCAAATCGGCCCTGGTGCGACGCAGTTGGACCGGATCCCCCGAGCCGCCAACAACTGCGCCAGGCCGCCGGTGAAGTTTTGAATCGCGCCTTTGGTGGTGGCATACGGCAGCAACGTGGGTCGCGGCTTATCTGCGTTGACCGACGTCGTATTGACGATCGCACTGCCCGGTTTCATGTGCGGCAGCGCCGCCTTGACGAGCCGAAACATCGCTCCGATATTGATATCGAAGGTTCGGTCCCATTCGTCGTCGGAGATCTCCTCGACCGTTTCATAGTCCATCTGATGCGCCGCGTTGTTCACGAGGACATCGATGCGGCCGAAGGCTTCCACCGCTCGATCGACGATTTCGCGCGCATGTTCACGTCGTGCAAGATCGCCGGCGACCAGCACGGCACGCCTGCCAGCCTGCTCCACCCACCGTGCGGTCTCGCGGGCATCTTCATGTTCGTTGAAGTAGGCGATCACGACATCGGCGCCTTCGCGTGCGAACGCGATTGCGACCGCACGGCCGATACCGCTATCGGCGCCGGTAATGACCGCAGCCTTCCCGGAAAGACGCCCATGTCCCTCGTAGCTATGCTCACCGTGATCCGGTTGAGGGGACATCGGTGCGGTTCTTCCCGGGACTTGCTCCTGCTGTTGCTCGGGCATGGGCGGTGTCGGTCTGCTCGTCATCGTTCGCTCCTTTGACGTGAAGCGCCGCAAACACAGCGGCCACGAACGACGGCGAGCAACGGACATGCCCCGGTATGCGGGCTAGAGGTTCAGAAGGCGCTCGGTGGAGAATGACGGAAAAATCGGGGATGGAAAGCGCGGCGAGAGAACGCACTAGTGCTCTCACGGTAAAAATGCGGCCCCGCGGATCTCACGATTTGCTGCTGCGACGGTAGATCGAGACGATTTGCCGAGCCGCAGCCTCGTCTTTCACGGCTGACCGGCAGCGAGTGTTTTGTGAGGCGTTAAAAGCACAAACCCCCGGTAGCGCTGAGGCTAGCGGGGGTTTGGAGGCAGAAGGAGCCTGACGATTACCTACTTTCACACGGGAATCCGCACTATCATCGGCGTGG